>JABMOQ010000107.1 GCA_013204045.1 Rhodospirillaceae bacterium
CAACCCAATCCGATGGCGCAAGTCATTACGTTACAAGGCAAAATCCTGCAAGTGCGTGACGTTGACACCCCCCAGCCCGTTGGCTATGGTGCGACCCACAAGATTACCGCCAAGGGCCGCATCGCCACCGTCGGCGTCGGATATGCAGACGGTTACATGCGGTCTTTAAGCAACAAAGGCTTTGGCTTTATCGACGGGTTCAAGGTGCCACTGGTGGGACGGGTTTCCATGGATTTACTTACATTCGACGTATCAGGCGCGCCCCATGGCGCCGCCCGTGCCGGGGCCATGATCGAGCTGATCGGCCCCCAGGTGCCCATTGACGCCGTGGCCGATGCCGCCGCCACCAATACATACGAGTTGCTGACCGGGCTCGGCCCCCGCTATCACCGCATTTATAAAAGCGGAAACACCTAGGCCATGAACTTCCTGCAACCCATCGGCCGCATGCTGCTGACCTTCCTGGCCACCGCCGGGCGGCTGACCCTGTTCACCGCCGATGCGGTTAGCCATGTGTTCCGGCCGCCGTTCTATCTTCGCATTCTTGGCCGCCAGATGATCGACATCGGGTATTACTCGCTGCCGGTGGTCGGGCTGACCGCCATTTTCGCCGGCATGGTGCTGGCCCTGCAAAGTTTCACCGGGTTTTCGCGATTTTCCGCCGAAGGCGCCGTCGCCAACGTGGTCGTGCTGTCAATCACCCGCGAGCTGGGCCCGGTGCTGGCCGGGCTGATGGTGGCCGGGCGCATCGGTGCGTCCCTGGCCGCCGAAATCGGCACCATGCGGGTGACCGAGCAAATTGATGCCCTGACCACGCTGTCCACCAACCCCATGAAATACATGGTGGCGCCGCGGCTGGTCGCCGGTGTGGTGATGTTCCCGTTCCTGGTGCTGGTCGCCGACATCATTGGCGTCTTCGGTGGCTATCTGGTCGCCGTCCATCGATTGGGTTTCAACGGCGCCAACTACCTGCAACAGACATACGATTTCCTGGCCGCCGAGGATGTCAATTCCGGCCTAGTCAAGGCTGCCGTGTTCGGCTTCATCGTCACCCTGATGGGCTGCTATCACGGCTATCATTCCCGCGGCGGCGCCCAAGGGGTCGGCACCGCCACCACCAACGCCGTGGTATCGGCATCGATCCTGATACTGTGCTTCGATTACGTCCTCACCGAAATGTTCTTCACCAAATGAGCAACAGATGAGCCAAAGCCAACCAAAGATCAGCCTGGAAAACGTCCATAAAGCTTTCGGCCGCAAGGTTGTGCTCGACGGGCTGTCCCTCGATGTGGGGGTCGGTGAATCGGTGGTCGTCATCGGTGGTTCGGGCACTGGAAAATCGGTGATGCTGAAATGTATTCTCGGCCTTTTGCACGCCGACAGTGGCTCGATCCTGGTTGATGGTGAACAGGTCATCGGCTCCAACACCGAGACCCGCGAGCGCATCAATCATAAATTCGGCATGCTGTTCCAGGGCGGCGCCCTGTTCGACAGCCTGCCCGTATGGGAAAACGTTTCCTTCGGATTGCTGGCGGAAAAACGCGTCAACCGGGATGAAGCCAAGGAGCTGGCCATTTCCAAACTGGCCCAGGTCGGCCTGGTTGCGGAAGTTGCCGATCTGTCACCGTCCGAATTGTCCGGCGGCATGCAGAAACGCGTCGGCCTGGCCCGCGCCATCGCCGCCGACCCGGAAGTCATCTTTTTCGACGAGCCGACCACCGGCCTGGACCCGATCATGGCCGATGTAATTAACGACCTGATCGTCAAGACCACCCGCGAAGTGGGCGCCACGGCCCTTTCCATCACCCATGACATGGCCTCGGCCCGCAAGATCGCCGACCGGGTGGCCATGCTTTATGAGGGCAAGATCATCTGGGCCGGGCCGGTCGCCGACATCGACCATTCAGGCAATGAATACGTCGATCAGTTCATCAACGGCCGTGCCGAAGGGCCGATCCAGATGGCGGTTCGGGCTTAAAAACAAGAGAATCGACTCGCGTTTTTGATCCGGTTTATTATATAGAATAACAGCTGGGCCCCGGCCCCGGATTTACCTTTTCAAGAGCACGCAAGAACGTCATGACTGATCAATCTCAAGGCTTCGTCGGCATCATGGTCCAAAAAGAGGGCAAGTGGTCGCCGCACTCCAAATTCGATACCAATGCCCTCGGCAGCGCCCTGCTGAAGGCCGAAGAAATTGATGGCAGCCGCATCTTTGATGCCGTCAAGGTGATGAGAATCGCTGCCGACGGCGCCCAGAAGGAAATGTGGGTCAGCCCGCATTTGAAAGGCCGCGCCGAGGCGGCGGCGGCGGCCAAGGTCCGCGCCGGCTTGAAGGAAACCAACCAGAAACTGGAAGCCGCCCGCAAGGCGCAGGGGCGCATGAAGTAGGTTTGCCGGCCTCGGTTTATTTAGAGCGCGCCGCACCGCGCCGCACCGCACCGACATTCTTGGTGTTGGCACTGATGCCCGGCCCCTTGATGGAATTGGCGCCCGGATCAAACTGCCCCGGGCGGATCTCCTGGCCCGACCGGTCGGCGGTAACGTCCCGCTTTTTGGCTTTCTGCCCTGCTTTCGCTTTGGCACGTTCGCGGGCCCTGGCTTTGGTCATGACTTGCTCGCCTTTTTCAGGTTGCTTTGGCTTATTCGTGATTCTGGATTCTAGCACATGTTTTGGTTAGCGTGTTGTTTTAATTCATTTTTATACCTACCCCCCGGACCCTGTGAGTTTGCCTCACTCGCCGTCCATTCTCGTAAATCATTGACTTACCACTAAAAATCCTCTAAACCGCCGTCCATACGTGTTGCATTTGTTATGTGTTGCCTAAATAACCGGCACGCCGATTAGCTTGGTTATCCCTTGACAGTGTGAGCGTTAAACCGACCGAGTCGATACAAGGTGTATGGCTCGGCATCAACACTCCTGTTAGAGGATACTTTTTATGGCTACAGGTACAGTTAAGTGGTTCAACCCTGCCAAGGGTTTTGGTTTCATCGAGCCGGAAGATGGTTCTAAGGACGTTTTCGTTCACATTTCAGCCGTCGAGCGCGCCGGTCTGAGTTCCCTGAACGAAGGTCAGAAGGTCTCTTTTGAGCTTCAGGCCGGACAGAACGGCAAATCTTCCGCCGAAAATCTTTCCGTTACCGACTAATTACGCAAGGCGCCGCCTCCAACACCCGTTGGGGGCGGTTCCGTGTGCGCTAAGTTGGCGACGTGGCCTGTCATGACCGCCCCTGGCTGTCATTTCCCGCCAACCGAGGGAAGCGGGCAGATCGACCATCGATCATTCCTTCGGCAATGATAAAAAATCTAAGATAACGGTGCCCTGCGCCGTGCCCCGACGTTCATACGCACCCGTTTGCGAGCGGCCCCCCGTTTGCACTCCGAGGCTATTTAGCCCAGGCGTTTATCCACATTCTTCGCGATCCGAAGCTATAGGACGACAAAAATGTTGAAGTCAGTAAAATCCAAGGCCGAGATTCAATTTGCCGCGACCCAGAAGAAGGACAAGCAGATCCTCTTGGACAAGGAAATAGCGCAGCAGGAGAGTGCCGGAAAAATTAACAAGCTACGCGCCCTGCGCATGGCCAAGGAAGCCGCCGACAAGGAAGTCGCCGAGGCCGAGGCCGCCGAAAAAGAGGCCGCCAAGGTCAGGAAGGCCGCCGCCAAGAAAGCCACTGCTAAAAAAGTCGCTGCCAAAAAAGTCGCCGCAAAAAAAGTCACCGCCAAGAAAGCCGCTGCTAAAAAAGTCACGACTAAGAAAGCCGCCGCCAAGAAAGCCGCTCCCAAGAACAAATAGCCATCGCCCGGGCACCGCCCTGCGGGCCGGTATCCCCCCGATTGAGTGGCATTTGACGGTATTCAAAGCCGTCAGGTTGCTGAAAGCTGGACTTGCTCTAATAACGCCCATCAACCTAAGCGTTATTTTAAAGGCCCAGAACCGTGACCGAAGCTTTCAAGAGACTGACCTTCCAGTCAGACGAATACCTGCTCAAGGAGGGCACGCTTAGCAACGCCGCCTATCTGATCCTGAGCGGCAAGGTCGAGATTCGCCTCGGTGCCTTTGGCGATAACCCGAGAAGCCTCGCCGTTCTGGGTAAGGGCGACGTGATCGGCGAAATGTCCGTACTGGATAATACCCCCCACATGGCCAGCGCCATCGCCATCGAGGAGACGGTCGTCAACGCGCTTTCCGCCGACGAGTTCAACCGCCGGGTCGATAATATGGACCCGCTGATGCGGGGTGTGCTCAAAATAATGGTCAACCGGGTGCGCAATATGGGTGAAGACAAGAAAGCCAAACAACCGAGCATGAACTGGGAAAATTGGAAAAAAGCCGGGCAGGCCTGAACCAGGGCCGCTAATGGTTATTTTTATTGTTTGGCATTTTGCGATGGGGTTTCTTGCAGGGTTGTTATTGCCTCACGCACCTGGCACCAGATTGCGCACGCCTCGCCATAATCTGCCCCCAACCGGCTCAGTTCATCAATGCGCTCATCGACCTGTCGGCAGGCGTCCTCACCGTACCGTTCAATCATGTTTTGGGCCGCTTTCAGTATCTGAGGGGTATCAGACATTGTTCCCATAACCAGAAATATTATCTAAAGAGGCGACTCTAATGCTGATAAACTGGCCACGGCATTGATAGTGATCAATTTGCGCAATCTATAACGTGAGAAAAATGAACAATACCCCTCCTCAATCCAAGTGCCTTAACTGCCCGACCCGGGAAAACACCGAGTGGAATACCCTGAGCGAAGATGAATTGGATCTGATCGACCAGTTCAAGCGGGTAAGCGACCGGGAACCCGGAGAAATCATCTATCATCAAGGTGATCAGAGTGAAGGGGTTTACTGCATTCAATCGGGATTGGTCGGAATCCGGCAACTGGATGCCGACGGCAAGGAAACCCTGCTCCGGCTTTGCAATCCCGGCGAGACCGTTGGCTACAGGGCCTTGCTGGGCAACAGCGAGCACACCCACTTCGCGGAAATTCTGGCGCCGAGTCATATCTGCTTCATTGAACGGAAAATCGTCACCGATTTGCTGGCGAAAAACCCGGTAATTGGTGAACGCTTCCTGGTCCGGAGCCTTAAGGAACTTACTGAGGCCGAGGATAACCTGGTCAGATCACGCAGCCTGAAGGTCCGGACCCGGCTATTGCATTGCCTGATGGTTCTGTTCGACCAGTACGGCTCGGGCGATGAACTGTCCGGCTATATGCTGAAAATACCGATTTCACGAAAGGATCTGGCGTCGCTGATCGCGGTGACGCCGGAATCGATTTCAAGGGCCATCAGCCACCTGGAAGAAGATAATCTGGTCCGCTTTGAGGGCCGCAATGTCCACTTTTCGAACATCGAAGCGATCTTTGACGAAATCGGCGCCGTCCATTAGGGTCAGATTTCTTGACTTTTCCCCAAAATAGGACTATATTCATTTGTTGTTCTTTGACAGAGTGAATATGGAAAATGATGCGGACTTGGCCGCCTACATCCCTATGCGGGTACTTGTTTTCAAAGGGAAAAATGGCTTTGTTTTTTCATTTTTTTTTATAGGTTTTGCGCTTTTGCGATCCTCAACGGAGTCCATCGCCTTGTCTTGGCCCCGGGAATCCCGTAAACGAAAGTACGGCAGTTAAGTGGCCGCCCATTCCGTCCGGAAGGACCCATTTTTGGCTAAAAAATCGTCCCAGTTCGTCTGTCAGGAATGCGGTGCCGCGTTCCCCAAATGGAGCGGCCAGTGCGATGCCTGCTCGGGCTGGAATACGCTGGTCGAAGAGGCCACCAACGACAGCGCCCCCAAGGGCTTAGGGATCGGTAAGGGCCGCCGGGTTTCCTTCGTCGGCCTGAAAGGCGAAGGCCTGACCCCGCCCCGGCGGGTCACCGGCATCGGCGAGTTCGACCGGGTCTGTGGCGGCGGGCTGGTTCCCGGCTCGGCCCTGCTGGTCGGGGGCGATCCGGGCATCGGTAAATCCACCGTCATGTTGCAGGCAGCCGCGGCGCTTTCGGCGACCGCCAACGTGGCCTACATTTCCGGCGAAGAAGCCATCGAGCAATTGCGTATGCGGGCCGACCGCCTAGGTTTATCCGCGGCCCCCGTTCAACTGGCCGCCGCCACCAACATTCGCGACATCGTGACGACCCTGGATAACGCCGACGCCGATGGCCCCAAGGTGGTGGTCATCGATTCAATCCAGACCATGTTCCTGGACAGTCTTGACTCGGCGCCCGGCTCCGTCGCCCAAGTCAGGGCCTCGGCCCAGGAGCTGATCCGCCTGGCCAAGCGCCGCGGTTTCTGCGTTATTCTGGTCGGCCATGTAACAAAAGATGGCCAGATCGCCGGCCCGCGGGTCATGGAGCACATGGTCGATACGGTGCTCTATTTCGAAGGCGAGCGCAGCCACCAGTTCCGGATTTTACGGGCCGTCAAGAACCGCTTCGGCCCCACCGACGAGATCGGCGTGTTCGAGATGACCGACAAGGGCCTGATGGAAGTGACCAACCCGTCGGCGTTGTTCCTGAGCGATCACCATACCGACATTAGCGGCGCCTCGGTGTTCGCCGGCATGGAAGGCACGCGGCCCATGCTGGTCGAGATCCAGACCCTGATTTCGCCGAGTGCCCTTGGCACCCCCCGGCGCGCCGTGGTTGGTTGGGACTCTGGAAGATTGGCGATGGTGCTGGCGGTGCTCGAATCCAGATGCGGGCTTGCCCTCGGCGCCAACGACGTGTACCTCAACGTCGCCGGTGGGTTGAAGATCAGCGAACCGGCCGCCGATATGGCGGTGGCGGCGGCTTTGGCGTCATCTTTAAGCGGCGTGCCGGTGCCACCCCAGACCGTGGTATTCGGCGAAATCGGGCTGTCGGGCGAGGTACGTGCCGTATCGCACACGGATGCCCGCCTGAAAGAAGCCGAAAAACTGGGCTTCACCCGGGCCATCGTGCCAAAAGCGCGGGGCAAAAAGACCAGCGGCACTAAAAGCGGAGTCATCGAGGTGCAGGAAATAGAACATCTGGCCGATCTGCTGGCCAAGTTTCACCAGGCCACCGGAACAAAAATTAAAAAGGCGCACGGATAAACCGTATGGAAAACTGGCCCTTCCAGATTATCGACCTGGTCGTCATCGTGGTGCTGCTGATCTCGGCGTTCCTGGCCTATGCCCGCGGCTTCGTTCACGAGGTGCTGTCGGTTGCCGGGTGGATCGGCGCCGGTTTCGCCGCCCTTTACGGCCAGCCCTATGTGCAGCCCTATGTGCGCCAGCTGATCCCGTCGCAGATGATTGCCGACCTGGCCACCGGCACCATTACTTTCGTCGTCGCGCTGGCGGCGCTGTCGCTGCTGACCCGGGCCATATCGAAGCTGGTTCAGGGCAGCGCCCTGAATTCCCTCGACCGGGCGCTTGGCTTCCTGTTCGGGCTGGCCCGTGGGGCCGTGCTGATTTGCCTGCTCTATCTGGGTGTCCAGTGGCTGACACCGCCCGACGATCAACCGCAATGGATGACCGAGGCCCGCACCATGCCGCTGATCACCGTCGGCGCCGCATGGATCAAGATGCTGCTGCCCGATGACGCCGGCGAGGAAGGTGACAAGATCAAGGACCAGGCCATCGAAAAGGCGCGCCAGGAAAGCCTGAAAGTGATGGAGGGGCTGATCTCGCCGGCACCGAAGGGGGACGACAGCCAGCCTGCAGAAGGCTACGATAAGAAAACGCGCAGCGCCATTGAGAACCTGATCGACAACATGACAGGCAATACGCCGGAAGATACCCTGCAACAATAACGGACGTTTCCCAACCAAGATGCCGAAACCCGATCAAATACCCGACTTTCCGATCTCTGATGATCGCCTGCACGATGAATGCGGCGTCTTTGGCATCTATCGCCACCTGGACGCGGCGGCCCACTCGGCCCTTGGCCTGCATGCCCTGCAACACCGGGGACAGGAAGCCGCCGGCATCGTTTCCTACGACGGAGAGCACTTTCATTCACACCGGGCGCTTGGCCTGGTCGGTGACAATTTCAATTCCAAAGATGTGATCCGCACCCTGCCCGGCGAAATGGCCATCGGTCATGTGCGCTATTCGACAACCGGCGATACGGTGCTGCGCAACGTTCAACCGCTGTTCGCCGATTTCAAGTTCGGAGGCCTGGCCATCGCCCATAACGGCAACCTGACCAACGCCTATGGCTTGCGCAAGGCGCTGGTCGATCGCGGCTGCATCTTCCAATCAACCAGCGACACCGAAACCTTTATCCACCTGATCGCCATCAGCCGTGGCGCCAATGTGGTCGAACGGGTGACCGATGCCTTGCGGCAGGTCGAAGGCGCCTATTCGCTGGTCGCCATGACCCGGGAAAAGCTGATCGGTGTGCGCGACCCCATGGGGGTCAGGCCGCTGGTGCTGGGGCAGATCGGAGAATCCTACATTCTGGCGTCGGAAACCTGTGCGCTGGATATCATCGGGGCTGAATTCGTGCGCGATGTAGAGCCCGGCGAATTAATCGTCATCGACAAAAAAGGCGTCCACTCCTTCCGGCCGTTCGTGCCGGTGGCGACGAAATTCTGCATTTTCGAATACATCTACTTCGCCCGTCCTGACAGCAACATCGAAGGCAAGAACGTCTATCAGGTTCGAAAAGATATCGGCGCCGAACTGGCCCGGGAAAGCCCTGTGGATGCCGATGTGGTGGTGCCGGTCCCCGATTCCGGGGTGCCGTCGGCAATCGGCTATGCCGAGCAATCGGGCATTCCGTTCGAGCTTGGCATCATCCGCAATCATTATGTGGGGCGCACCTTTATCGAACCGACCCAGCAGATCCGTAATTTGGGCGTTAAACTGAAGCACAATGCCAATGCGCTCTACCTGAAAGACAAGCGGGTTATTTTGATCGATGATTCCATCGTCCGAGGCACAACGTCTGTAAAGATCGTCGATATGGTGCGCGCCGCCGGGGCCAAGGAAGTCCATATGCGCATTTCCAGCCCGCCGATCAGCCATTCGTGTTTTTACGGCATCGATACCCCGTCGTCGGAAGAACTCATGGCATCGACTCATAATGTTGAGGAAATGGCCAAGATCATCGGTGTCGATACGCTGGCCTTCATATCCTACGACGGCCTGTACCGGGCGGTTGGCGAGGAAGTCCGCAACCCGGTGCAACCCCAGTATTGCGATGCCTGCTTCAGCGGCGATTACCCGATTCGCCTGACCGATCAAGAAGCCGGCCCGTCGCCGACCCAGCTATCCCTGTTGACCGAGCGGGAATGATGGCAAAGGGCGGCCGCTTGCAGGGGCGCGTTGCACTGGTCACGGGGGCATCACGGGGTATTGGCCGCGCCGTCGCCCTTCGTTTCGCCGCCGAGGGCGCCCACGTTATTTTGACCGCCCGCACGGTTGCCGGCCTGGAGGAACTGGATGACGAAATTCAGGTTTTGACCGGCGAGGCCGCGACCCTGGTTCCGTCCGACCTGACAAATTTTGATGACATCGATAAAATGGGCGCCGCCGTCCATGACCGTTTCAAGCGCCTTGATGTGCTGGTCGGCAATGCCGGACTGCTGACACCGTTAACCCCCATGGCGCAGGTCAAACCAGCCGACTGGGACGCGCAACTGGCCATTAACCTGACCGCCAACTATCGCCTGTTGCGCAGCTTTGATCCGCTGCTTAAAGCGTCGGACGCGGGCCGCGCCATCTTTGTTTCATCGACGGTGACGCAAGATGTCTGGCCCTACTGGGGTGCCTATGCGGTCACCAAGGCAGGACTTGAAACCATGGTCAGGACCTACGCCGCCGAAAATGCCAAGACCCACGTGCGCGCCAACCTGATCAATCCCGGCCCGACGCGCACCACCATGCGGCCCATCGCCTACCCCGGCGAAGATCCGGAAACGGTAAAGCCGCCGGAGGCATTGACGGAAGATTTCCTGAAGCTGGCAGAGGCTTCATGCGATCTCAACGGCCAGGTCATACAGGTGGCCACGCCGCGCCCACCGGATACCTTGCCTGAATAACGACTTCTGTTACAGTTAACCGGGAGGATATTTCCATTTCCGCAACACAGATACTGATCAACCTTATCGGCGCCGTCGCCATGTTGCTGTGGGGCATGCGCATGGTCCGCACGGGCATCGAGCGGGCTTTCGGCTCTGGCTTGCGTCAGGCTATCGGGCGCAGCGTCGATAATCGGTTCAAGGCTTTGTGCGTCGGAATCGGCGTCACCGCCCTGCTGCAAAGCAGCACGGCGACGGCGTTCATGGTGGCATCGTTTGCCAGCCGCGGACTGATGGCAACGGCGCCGGCGCTGGCCGTCATGCTGGGCGCCGATATCGGTACCACGCTGGTCGCCCAGGTGCTGTCGTTCGACATCAGCTGGCTGTCGCCATTGTTGATCCTGGCCGGTGTGGTCGCCCATTACACATCAAACAAAACCCTGACCCGGCAACTGGGCCGCGCCGCCATCGGCCTTGGGCTGATGTTGCTGGCCTTGAAGCTGATCGTCGCCACCTCGGCCCCGATGCAGAGTTCCGACGTCCTGATTGAAGTCTTCGCATCCCTGGCCGGAGAACCGCTGATCGGCCTGCTGCTCGCCGCCCTGCTGACCTGGCTCGCTCATTCCAGCCTTGCGGTTGTATTGCTGGTGATGTCGTTGGCCGCCGGTGGCGTGGTGCCGCTGTCCCTGGCCTTCGCGCTGGTTATCGGCGCGAACTTAGGCGGAGCCCTGCCGCCGGTTATTGCGACCTGGACCGTGGGGCCGGAAGCCCGCCGGGTGCCGCTTGGAAACGCTTTCTTCAAGGTCAGCGGCTGCATAATCATGCTGCCGCTGATTGGCTTTATCCAGCCCTATGTGGCCATGGTCGAGGCCGACGCGGCGCGCCAGATCGTCAATTTCCATACCCTGTTCAACCTGTCGATTGCCGTTATTTTCATCTTCACCACCGATGCCGTGGCCCGGGTCGCCACCGCCAAACTGCCGGCGATCCCCGATACCCTAGACCCGGGCGTGCCCCGCCATCTGGACCGCGCCCACATCACCGAGCCAACCATCGCGCTGGCCAGCGCGGCGCGGGAAACCATGCGCATGGGTGACATCGTCGAGAAAATGCTGCGCGACAGCCTGATTGTGCTGACCACCGACGACAAAAACCTGGCCCGTCAGGTGGTCAAGATGGATAACGCCGTCGACAAGCTGCACGAGGCGATCAAGCTTTACGTGACCGAGGCCAGCCGCGAACGCCTTGACGACGATCACAGCCGACGCACGACCAATATCCTGACCTTCACAACCGATCTGGAACACATCGGCGATATCGTCGAAAACCTGATGGACATGGCGGCCAAGAAGATCAAGCGCAATATGCATTTTTCCAAAGACGGCTTTGGGGAAATCATTGCCATTCACGAAAGGGTCGCCGACAACCTGCAACTGGCCCTCGGCATTTTCATATCCGATGATGTCAAGCTGGCCCGTCAGCTGTTGGAAGAAAAGCGCATCGTCAAGGCGATGGAGCGCACCGGGGCCGAAAGCCACATGGCGCGATTGCGCGAGGGTCGCCCGGAAAGCATCGAAACCAGCGCCCTGCACATGGATATCCTGCGCGACCTGAAACGTATCCATTCGCATATTGTCGCCATTGCCTATCCGGTACTGGAACAGGCCGGCGAGCTGAAAAACCCGCCGCAGGTGGAAGAACCGGAAGAAGAAAATGAGTAGCGATTCGAAAGTTACCGCAACCATCGATTTTTCAAGCGATGGCAAGCACTGGGGTCATTTAAGTATTCCCCATTCACGCAACGCATCGGCATGGGGGGCGGTTCATCTCCCGGTTATTTCCATCCGCGGCGGCCAGGGACAGGTGATGGTGATCACCGGCGGTAACCACGGCGACGAATACGAAGGCCCCATAGCCCTGATGAAGCTGGCACGAGAGCTGGAAGCGGGCACCATTAACGGCCAGGTGATCATCATTCCGGCACTTAACTTTCCCGCCGTCATGGCTGGGGCGCGGGTGTCGCCCATCGACGGTGTCAACATGAACCGGGCCTTTCCGGGGGACCGCAACGGCAGTGTGTCGTCGATGATCGCGCATTTTGTCACAGAGAAAATCCTGCCCCGGGCCGATGCCGTGCTCGACATTCATTCCGGCGGCAAGACCCTGATGTTTTCGCCCCAGGCCTGCTATCACAAGCTGGACGACGCCGACCTGACCTTACGGGCCATGCAGGCGGCCATGGCCTTCGGTGCCCCCATTACGCTGGAACTGGTCGAACTGGATGCCGGCGGCATGCTCGATAGTACCGTCGAGGATATGGGCAAGGTGTTCGTCACCACCGAGTTGGGCGGCGGCGGGACGACGACGCCCGAGACCATCGCCATGGCCGAGCGCGGCATCCGCAACCTGCTGGCGCATTTCGGCGTGACCTCCGGAAAACCGGTGCCCTGCCAGGACCAGCGCATGATGCATATGCCCGACACTGATTGCGTCATCATCTGCGACGATGCCGGTATCTACGAGGCACTGGTCAATCTAAACGCAACCATCACCGCCGGTGATGCCATCGGCCAAATTCATTTTCCTGAAAAACCGGAACGCGCGCCCGTCGTTTACCGGGCGGCCCGTGACGGCGTGCTGATCGCGCGTTCCCACAAGGCGCTGGTCGAGCCCGGTGATTTCCTGGCCCTGATCGCCGCCGACAGATAAATCAGGCGACCAGCACCTCGACGGAAGCTTTCTTCAGGGCCTGGGCCATGGCCCCGGTCGGTTTGACATCGGTGATCAGCTTGGCCAGCCCCACCAGATCCGACACCATGACCGGCGCCACCCGGTCAAACTTTGTTTTATCGGCCAGCAATACGGTCATACGGGCCTGCGCCAGCATCAGCCGCCTGAGTTCGGCAGCCTCGCGGCTGTAATCGGTGAGCCCCCTTTCGGCGGATATGGCGCTGGCGCCGACGAAGGCAAAGTCGCAATAATAGTTGGCCAGCATGATCGTCGCATCGCGGCCGAGGATCGCCCCCTCGGCGCCCTGGATCTGGCCGCCAAGCATGAACACCCGGTTATCGTTGCGTCCGGAAAGCTGTCCGGCCACGCGCACGTCATTGGTATGAATGGTAAGCCGTCGCCGGGGGGCCAGCGCCTCGGCCAGACACAACGTGGTGGTGCCCGAATCGATGATCAGCGACGCCCCGTCGGCGACCAACTCGGCCGCCGCCCGGCCGATGGCGCGCTTGCCCCGGATATTGACCGACATACGCTCGGCGAAGGCCGGTTCCTGGGCATCCATTGACAGGGCCCCGCCGTGGGTTTTTTGTAAGCGATTCTCGTTGGCCAGCCGACTGATATCGCGGCGCACGGTTTCCCTGGATACTTTCAGGCGCCGGTGCAATTCGGTCACCGAGACCGAGCCATTGCGGGCCAGGATATCGAGTATGGTGGTGCGTCTTTGTTCGGCCAACATACCCTGAAATCCCTGTTTTCCCTTAATTTACGCCCCACAGTTGCCCATGGACCGTGGCGCCGTCAATGGCGTTTCCGACTGTTTAGAAGCATTATAGTACTGTCATGAAATCACATTTGTCATTTTGTGCTTTTTTATGGAACAATACCGCCAAGCCTTGGGGTGGGGCAGAGATACACCTTAAATATATAATAAAACCAGGGAGATGGAGGCTTTAATCTCATGCTAAACAAATTATCTTCATTCAAAATGACGAAGCTGGTGACGGTCGCTGCCGCTGCCGCATTCGTCTTTGGTGTCGGCGTCAAAGCCCATGCCGAAACCTTGACCGTTTATACTGCGGTCGAGGCCGAGGATCTGAAAAAATATGCGGCCCGTTTCAACGAGGATCACCCGGATATTGAAATCAAGTGGGTCCGTGATTCCACCGGTATTGTTACCGCCAAGCTGTTGGCCGAAAAGAACAACCCCCAGGCCGACGTCGTCTGGGGCCTGGCCGCCACCAGCCTGATGCTGCTGGGCAACGAAGGCATGTTGCAGGCCTATGCGCCGAAGGGACTGGATAAACTCGATCCCAAGTTCCGCGACAGCGCCAATCCGCCAAGCTGGACCGGCATGGATGCCTGGGTCGCCTCGATCTGCGTCAACACGGTTGAGGCCGCCAAGTACAACCTGCCGACGCCGAGGAAATGGCGTGATCTGCTGAACTCTGCCTACAAGGGTCACATCATTATGCCGAACCCCAACTCTTCGGGTACAGGTTTCCTTGATGTGTCTTCGTGGCTGCAACTGTTCGGCGAAGGTGGCGGCTGGACATTTATGGATGGCCTGCACGAGAACATTGCCCGTTACACCCACTCCGGCTCGAAGCCATGTAAGCTGGCTGCATCCGGTGAAATTCCCATAGGCATCTCGTTCGCCTTCCGTGGCGCCAAGTCGAAAGCTGCCGGTGCTCCGCTGGATATCATCATTCCGGAAGAAGGCATTGGCTGGGACATGGAAGCCACCAGCATCATCAAGGGCACCAAGAAATTGGCAGCAGCCAAGACCCTGGTCGACTGGTCGGTCGGCGAAAAGGCCAACAAAATGTATAACGAAGGTTATGCCGTGATCGGTATTACCGCGTTGGCCAAGCCGGTCGAACACTTCCCGCCGGAAGTCGCATCCAAAATGATCGACAACGACTTCAAATGGGCGGCATCAAACCGTTCGCGCATCCTTGCCGAATGGCAGGCGCGTTACGATTCCAAATCGGACCCGAAATAATCCGGGCCGGTTGACTTGAAAACTCTGGAAGGGCCGGTGTTTCACCGGCCCTTCTTTTGTATTAAACTATGGCAAACGAATAACCATTGAACGGGGGGAAGGCTTTTGTCAGAAGGCAGTAGCAACGATCCGCATCCTTATTTAAGGATCCGCGACGTAACCAAAAAATTCGGCGACTTCACCGCCCTTAGGAACGTGTCCCTGGATGTCAACGAAGGTGAATTTGTTTGCTTCCTGGGCCCGTCCGGTTGCGGCAAAACGACCCTTCTGCGCGCCATCGCCGGGCTTGATATCCAGACGGTCGGCAGCATCGAACAAGCCGGCGTTGATATTTCCGCCCTGCCGCCGTCGGAACGGGATTTCGGCATTGTGTTTCAGTCCTATGCCCTGTTCCCCAATCTGACCATCAAGCGCAACGTCGGTTATGGATTGGAAAACCGCAAGACGCCGAAAGCAGAGATAGAGGCCCGCGTCGCCGAGCTTCTGGAACTGGTCGGTATGCCCGAACAGGGCGACAAGTATCCGGCACAGCTTTCCGGTGGACAGCAGCAACGGGTGGCGCTGGCCAGGGCGTTGGCGACCTCGCCGGGATTGCTGTTGCTGGACGAGCCCTTAAGCGCGCTGGACGCCAAGGTCCGCGTGCATCTGCGCCACGAAATCAAACACCTGCAACACAAGCTGGGCGTGACCACCATCATGGTCACCCATGACCAGGAAGAAGCCCTGACCATGGCCGATCGCATTGTCGTCATGAATGAAGGGGGCATCGATCAGGTTGGAACGCCGCTTGAGATTTATCGCAGGCCCGCCAGCCCCTTCGTCGCCGATTTCGTCGGTACCATGAATTTCATTCCGGCCACCGTTTCCGGTCCCGACCGCGTCAGCATCGGCGGCAATGAAATCAACGTCGGCGAAGGCCTGAACGGCGTTGGCGTTGGCAGCCCGGTCACCGTCTGCATCCGGCCCGAGGACGTAACCACCCGTGATATCGTCGGCTCATCGGCAAATTCTATCGAGACAACGGTCGATAATCTTGAGTTCCTGGGCTCCTTCTACCGGGCCCAGCTGTTAACCACGGGAAATGGTAAAGCAAAATTGCTGGCCGATTTTTCCATTAATCTGATCCGTGATATCGGCGTCGAGGAAGGTAAAACCCTGAGCATCAGCCTGCCGGAAAGCCGGCTACGGGTGTTCGAGGGCAGCGCCAAAACGGAGGCCGATATATGAGCAATGCCGCCGCCCTTGCCGCCCAGCCTGCGGCGTCCGGAATTAAACCGAAGCTGAGCCAGGACGACCGCATCATGCGCGGTTTCATCCTGATGGTCGGTGTCTGGATGACGGTTACTGTTCTGCTGCCGCTATACGCCATGCTGTCGAAAAGTTTTGAGAACCATGACGGTGTTTTCACCGGCATTGCCAACTACATTGAATACTTCTCAACTCCGGCGTTGTTCTATTCCATCGAGAACAGCCTGTTCATCGCCATCGTGTCGACTTTTTTCACCATTACGCTGGCTTTTATCTTTGCTTACGGGCTGACCCGGAGCTGCATCCCGGGCAAGGCCGTCTTCAAATCCATCGCCCTCATTCCGATCCTGGCGCCATCGCTGTTGCCTGCCATTTCTTTCGTCTACTTTTTCGGCAAGCAAGGAATTATCAATGAAGTGCTCATGGGTAACGAGATCTATGGCCCCATCGGCATTGTCATGGGCGAGGTGTTCTACACATTTCCCCATGCCCTGATGATTTTGATCACCGCCCTTTCGACCGCCGACGGCAGATTGTACGAAGCGGCTATCTCCTTACGCGCCAGCCCCATGAAGACCTTTTTTACGGTCACCCTGCCCGGCATCAAGTACGGCCTGATCAGTGCCATTTTCGTCGTCTTTACCCTGGTCATCACCGATTTCGGCATCCCCAAGGTAATCGGCGGCCAGTACAACGTGCTGGCGACGGACATTTACAAACAGGTGATCGGCCAACAGAACTTCCAGATGGGCGCCGTGGTTAGCGTGGTGCTGTTGTTTCCGGCAATTATCGCCTTCGTCGTTGACCGCATCGTGCAGCGCAAACAAGTCGCCCTGCTGACGGCCCGCGCCGTTCCCTATGAGCCAAAACCGCTGCTTTCCTTCGACGGCATAATGTTCGCCTATTGCTGCCTGATCGGTTTCCTGATTATCGCCGTTCTGGCCATGGCCTGTTACGCGTCGTTCATTACCTTCTGGCCCTACAACATGACGTTGTCGTTGAAGAACTACAATTTCGATGTCATGGATGGCGGTGGCTGGGAATCGTTCTTTAATTCAATCCGCATGGCCTCTTACACTGCCGTTATCGGTACCATTATTATTTTCACCGGCGCCTACATGGTGGAAAAGGCCAAAGGTTTCGGCGCCGTTCGCGGCACCATTCAGTTCCTGTGCATCCTGCCCATGGCGGTTCCGGGCATGGTGCTCGGCCTGGCCTACATCTTTTTCTTCAATCACCCGGACAACCCGTTGAACTTTATCTACGGGACCATGGCCATTCTGGTCATCTGTACAGTCAGTCACTTCTATACGGTCAGTCACCTGACGGCGATGACGGCGCTGAAACAAATGGACCCGGAATTCGAAGCCGTGTCGGCGTCGCTGAAAGTGCCGTTCTTCAAGACCTTCATCCGCGTGACCGTGCCGGTATGCATGCCGGCGATTCTGGATATTTCCATCTATCTGTTCGTCAATGCCATGACCACGGTGTCGGCGGTTATTTTCCTGTATTCCACGGAAACCAATCTGGCATCGGTGGCGGCCCTGAACATGGATGATGCCGGCGATGTGGCCCCGGCCGCCGCCATGTGCATGATGATTGTTTATGCCTCGGCCACGGTGCGCATCGGCCATGCCCTGCTGACCCGGGGGCTGGCGCAACGAACGCAACGGTGGCGCAAGCGTTAGCTCAGGCGACCGCCTCGATGGTCTTGACCATATCCAGGGTGATGTTGTTCACACTGCGGATTTCAAAACCGGCGGCGCGGACATTGGCAACGGTGTCGCGGTTGATCTCGGGGCCAAGGCCTCGAAACACCGGGTTCAACAGGTTCATCATCAGGCTGAACGGGAACACCCTTGAGCCGGTGTGCTCGAACATGTAAAGCCCGCCGCCCGGCTTCAATACCCGTTTGAGCTGTTTAAGCCCGGCCACCGGATCGGGGACCGAGCAGAAGGTGCACGACGTGAATACCTGATCGAAGCTTGCGTCGGCAAAGTCCATGTCATGCACATCCATTACCCTGGCCGTCATGTTGCCGTCGTAAGCGGCGACACGGGGGGCGGCTTTCTCCAACATCTTCGGACTGATGTCGATGCCGGTGATGTCCTTGCCCGACGGAAAGCAGCCGATATCAAGGCCGGTGCCGACGGCCAGGAACAGGATCTTGCCCGCCATCTTGGCATATAGGGCCTCCTTCACCGGGCGCCAGCGCTTCTCCGGGCCGGCGCCGTTCATCAGGTCGAAAATACCTGCGGCCTTGTCCCATTTGTTGCGGGTGATGGCGTCGGTCATCAGGCGGCCTGCCCATGCAGCCGGTCTTGCAGCAGGTAGGCGAGAACGCAGCCGATAATGCCGACTGTGACGCCGGTGCAAGCGACCTGGATCAGGCTAAGCGCATCGGCCCCGCGCATGGGAATGACCATCCCGGCAGCCATGCCGCTCAACATGGCCGGGGCCATGAGCTCGAACAATCCAAAAAACGGTGCCAGCAGGAAGCCGACTAGTAAAGCGACGACCATACCCAGGGCCATGCCGATGAACATGGCTGGCACCATCCACCAGCCCCCGGGCAAAGCCCACCACACCAACCCACCGCTGGCAACGCCAGACAGCATGGCGGCGACAAGGTCGCCAAAAATGAAATAAGGACGCTTTTCCATAGGCCGGAATTATACCGATAAATTATCGTTCGGCGTGTTTTTTAATGTGGCTTTTTGCCCGATTATGACCGATACTGCGCCGTCTTTAAATTGGAGATTCGGCCATGCCCAGCCCCACAGGCGACCCATTCCTGCTGACCCCCGGCCCCTTGACCACGGCGATCGAGACCAAGGAAGCCATGCTCCATGACTGGGGCTCACGCGATGCCGGATTTATTGAAACCAACGCCCGCGTGCGCCAACGCGTCCTGGCCATCGCCAACGCCGCCGACACCCACGTTTGCGTGCCCATGCAGGGCAGTGGCACCTTCGCCGTCGAGGCGACCCTCGGCACTCTGGTCCCCCGGCAGGGAAAGTCCTTGATCCTCATTAACGGCGCCTACGGAAAACGCATGGCGAAAATTCTCGATTACATGAACCGCGCCTATGTCACCCTGGAAACACCCGAGGATTCAGCCCCCGATCCGGATGACGTTGACGCCATCCTGGCCGACGACGGCGATATTTCCCATGTCATCATGGTTCACTGCGAAACCACATCGGGCATCCTCAATCCGGTTGAAAAAATTTCCGAGATTTGCGCCGGCCATGGTCGTTCGTTGATCATAGACGCCATGAGCGCCTTCGGCGCCATCCAGATAGATGCCAAAAAGATACGTTTCGATGCCGTCATGGCGTCTTCCAACAAGTGCCTGGAAGGCGTCCCCGGCATGGGCTTTTCCATTATCCGCAAAACGTCTCTGGAAGACTGTAAGGGCAATGCCCATTCCCTTAGCCTTGACCTTTTTGACCAGTGGCAGGCCATGGAAGCCAACAATCAGTGGCGCTTCACCCCGCCGACCCATGTCATTGCCGCCTTCGCCAAGGCACTAGATCTGTATGAAGCAGAAGGCGGGCAACCGGGCCGCCTCGCCCGATATGCCGCCAATTGCAAAATTCTTGTGGATGGCATGCGGGACCTGGGCTTTAAAACCTTGCTGCCCGACCAGTTACAGGCGCCGATCATCGTCACCTTCCATATGGCGGCGGACCCCAAGTTTGACTTCCAGCGCTTTTATGACGGGCTCAAAGACAAGGGATTCGTCATTTATCCCGGAAAATTGACGGTCGCCGACAGCTTCCGCATCGGCTGCATTGGGCAACTTGGCGAAACCGAAATGAACGGCGCACTGGAAGCGGTGCGCCAGACCCTATCCGAAATGGGCGTCACCAGCGGCGCCCCCGCTTAACCCCCTGCTTACCCCCTAAGGAGAATTCAATTATGGCTTACAATCCAGATTATGTTTACCAGCGTGGCTACCGTGGCAAGGTCAAGGGCGTCGTCCTCGACTGGAGCGGAACCATTGCCGATGCCTATGTGCTGGCCCCGGCCGTGGTCTTCGTCGAGGTGTTCGCCAAAGAAGGCGTCACCGTCACCATGCAGGACGCCCGCGGCCCCATGGGCCTGCGCAAGGATTTGCACATCAAGGCCATGACCGAAGACCCGGTGGTGGCTGAAAAGTGGAAAGCCGTACACAAGAAGTATCCGAACCAGAAAGACGTCGACAAGATGTTCAAGAACTTCGTGCCCATGCAGCTGGCGTGCCTGAAGAAATACACCACGCTGCTGCCCGGTGCGGCCAAATGTTCGAAGGATCTGAAGAAGCGCGGCATCATGATCGGCAGCTCGACCGGTTTCCTTCGCGCCATGGTCGAAATCCTGGCCAAGGATGCCAGGAAACAGGGCTTCATCATCGACGCCACCGTTGCCGGCGATGATGTTGTCCACGGCGCACGGCCAAAACCGTTCATGGTGTTCCGCAACATGGATTTGATGGATGTGCACCCGGTGCAGTCCATCGTCAAGGTCGATGACACCACGTCGGGAATCGGCGAGGCACTGGAAGCCGGTTGCTGGGGCGTCGGCGTGTCGCTGTATAGCAACTACATGGACATCAATTCCCTGGCCGAAGCCAAGAAGATGCCGAAAAAGGAAATCGACCGCCGCAACCAGATCACAAAGGAAATCCTGCAAAAGGCGGGAGCCCACTATGTGATTGATTCCATTGCCGAATTGCCGAAAGTGATCGACGATATCAACAAGCGTTTGGCGCGCGGCGAACGGCCCTAGCGGCATCTTTTCGATCAATTAAGGGGGCGGTTCCGTTACGGGCCGCCCTTTTTTTATCCCGCCAGAACGACACCAACGATGCCACCGGCCAACACCAGCGAAGCAATCAGCCTTCTTACGATGCTGCCTTCCCGGAACATCAGGCCGCCGAGGATAACGCTGATCGGGATCGACGCCTGACGCACGGACGTCACGGCGGCGACGTCCCCGCCCATGCCGTAGGCGGTCAGGATCAACCAGTATGACGAATAGCAGATGGCGGCCAACCCCAAGAATAGCAGGGGTTTTTTTGTCCAGCTAAACAGGTCGGGCAGTCGTGTGCCGGGTAGCCCAAAGAAGCGATAGACAAAAATATAGACCGGCAGGCTGCTCGCCTCGACCCAGAAAAACAGCACCGGCGGCTCGATGGCCTGCATGGCACGCGCGTCGGCGATTGAATAGATGCCGGTGCCCGACATGGCCAGCAAGGCGATAAACATCGTCTTGGGGTCGTGAAAAATATGCGAGCCGCGCCGGTATTGCAGGACAAACGCGCCGATCAGCACGCAGGCGATCCCGACCAGCAGTTGCGGCGTATAGCTTTCTCCCAGGAACAGCAAGCCGACGATAACGATGAACAACGGCGAGGAGCGGATAATCGGGTAATAAACCGATAGATCGCCATGACCCAGGGTGCGGATCAGCGAAATGCCATAGAGCAATTGCCCCGCCACGGACAAAGCGATCAACGGCCAAACCTGGGCCACCGACAGCAAGTCATAGCCCATGATGGTGGCATGAGAGAAGGATGTGAACATCAGCAAGGTGACCATCCCGATAAACGCACCGTCGATGCGCTTTTCACGCTTAATCATGGCGTTCCATAACGGATGCAGCGCCGCCGACAACAGCACCATTGCGGCGATTTTCAATTCCATAGGGTCTGATTTCCGTGATTTCAGGGCGCCGCGATGATGCGCGCAAAGGCTTGGCGGGTAAAGCAATTCCGCCTACAATCCGGGCAAATAGAGGCTGGCGGACATAACCCCCAGACCGACCCCTTTCAGAGAGGAACCCATATGATGGCCATGAACCCGCGCAAGGTTCGCAACGTCGCAGATGCCAAAAAAATTGTCATCGAGCGCAAGCTTGAGCACGTCAAAGTCGGCGTTTTCGACATTGATGGCATCATGCGCGGCAAATACATATCAAAGGACAAGTTTTTTTCGGCGCTTGAGGGCGGCTTCGGTTTTTGCGACGTGGTGCTCGGCTGGGATTCGAAAGACGTGCTTTACGATAACGTCACCTACACCGGCTGGCATACGGGTTACCCCGACGCGCCGGTACGCATAATCCCTGAAAGTTGCCGGGAAATTCCGTGGGAAGACGGCATGCTGTTCTTTCAAGGTGAATTTACAGACAAGGCAGAGGAAATTTGCCCACGCGGGATTTTGCGTAAAGTCCTTGGCAAAGCCAGGAAGATGGGCTTTTCGGTTTATGCCGGATTCGAATATGAATTTTTCGTGTTCGAGGAAACGCCCGATAGCGTGCGCGAAAAAAACTACCGCGACCTGAAGCCCATCGCACCGGGCGAGTTTGGCTATTCGGTGATTCGCAATTCGGTTCATTCCGATTTTTACAGTGACCTGCTCGATACCAGCACCTTGATGGATTTCCCCATCGAGGGCCTGCACGAGGAAACCGGCCCCGGTGCTTTGGAGGCCGCCATCACCGTCGACAATGGCCTTGCGGCGGCCGACAAGGCGGCGTTGTTCAAGACGTTCGCCAAAATCATGTCGCAAAAGGTCGGCATGATGGCGACCTTCATGGCCAAGTGGTCGCCGGACTGTCCGGGCGCGGGCGGCCATATGCACATGTCCATGAAAGATCAAAAGGGCAAATCGGTGTTCTTTGATCCGAAGAAACCCGGCGGCATGAGCGACCGGCAACGTTACTTTATTGGCGGTCAGCAGAAACTAATGCCTGAAGTTCTGGCGATGATTTCACCGACGGTTAATTCCTACACCCGTCTGATCCCCGGTTTCTGGGCACCGACCGATGCCAGCTGGGGCATCGACAACCGCACCTGCGCCTTGCGCGTTATTCCCGGCTCGGCCAAATCGCAACGGGTCGAATACCGGGTTGCGGCGGCCGATGCCAACCCGTATCTGGCGCTGGCGGCGTCCGTCGGTTCCGGCCTGTGGGGGATCGAAAACAAGGTCGAGCCTGAAAAGCCCATCGAGGGTAACGCCTACGACATGACATTCCCGAAAAAATTACAACTGCCGGCAACCCTTTGGGATGCGGCGCAGCGGCTTAAAGGCTCGAAGCCCGCCCGCGAGCTGTTTGGCGATGCCTTCGTCGAGCACTTCGCCGCCACCCGCGAATGGGAAGAACGCGAATTCCGCAAGCACATTTCCGATTGGGAAATGGACCGTTACTTCGAAATTATCTGATATGGAACCCCTGACATGACATCCACCTTACGCACCATCTCGCCCGTAGACGGCTCGGTTTACGTCGAGCGCGACTACGCCAATGAAACCCGGATCGCCGCCGCCCTCAGCGCCGCCAAAAAGGCGCAAGGCCTATGGCGCAATACGCCTGTGGACGAGAGGGCCGCCATCTGCATGAAGGCGGTCGATGCCTTCGTCGCCATGAAAGACGGCATTGGCGACGAAATAAGTTGGCAGATGGGCCGCCCCATCCAATACGGCGGCGGCGAGGTTGGCGGCTTCGAGGAACGGGCCCGCTATATGATCGGTGTCGCCGCCGAGGCCCTGGCCGATATTGCCATAGAGGAAAAATCAGGCTTCACCCGCTTCATCCGCCGCGAGCCGCTGGGCGTGGTGTTTGTTATTGCGCCGTGGAACTATCCCTACCTGACATCTGTCAACGCCTTCATGCCAGCGATCATGGCCGGCAACGCGGTTATCTTGAAACATTCGGCGCAGACGCCGCTGTGCGCCGAGCGTATATTTGAGTCCTTCAAGGTGGCCGGGCTGCCGGACGGGGTGTTCCAGTACCTGCACCTGAACCACGCCGATACGGAGCGCATGATCAAGGCGGCCGAAGTCGATTACGTTGCCTTTACCGGCTCCGTCCCCGGTGGCCAGATGGTCGAAACCGCCGCCGCCGGCCGCTTCATCGGCGTCGGGCTGGAACTGGGCGGCAAGGATCCGGGCTATGTGCGGGCCGATGCCGACTTGAATAACGCCGTCGAAACCCTTGTCGACGGGGCGTTCTTCAATTCCGGCCAGTCGTGCTGCGGCATCGAGCGCATCTATGTCCATGAAGACCTGTTCGACCCCTTCGTCGCCGGCGCCGTCGATCTGGTCAATAAATACAAGCTCGGCAATCCGCTGGACCCGGAAACCAACCTGGGGCCCATGGTCCGTACCGGGGCGGCGGAATATGTACGCGGCCAGATCAAGGATGCTGTCGCCGCCGGGGCCAAGGCCCTGATCGACCCGGCGCACTTTCCGGCCGACAAGGAAGCAAGCCCGTATCTGGCACCCCAGGTGTTGATCAACGTCGATCATTCCATGGAAGTGATGATGGAGGAAAGCTTTGGCCCCGTGGTCGGCATCATGAAGGTTGCCGGCGACGACGAAGCCATAAAACTGATGAACGACAGCCCTTATGGCTTGACCGCAAGTGTCTTTACAGCCGATACGGATGCGGCAATTTCCATTGGTGACAGAGTCAGTACCGGGACCTGGTTCATGAACCGCTGCGATTACCTGGACCCCATGCTGGCGTGGACCGGGGTCCATCATTCGGGACGCGGCTGCACCTTATCTAAACTGGGCTATGACCATTTAACCCGGCCCAAGTCCTTTCATTTAAAAACCACCCTTTGAGCCAAGGAATACAAACATGAGCGACGACGCAAAAAACCTTATGGGAAACTGGAACTATCCGACCGCCATGCGCTTCGGCGTCGGCCGTATTTCTGAGCTGGCCGATGCCTGCAAGGCGCTCGGCATGAAAAAGCCGCTGCTGGTGACAGACCCCGGACTGGCTGCCCTGCCTATGGTATCTGATGCAATCAAGGCCAACGATGCCGCCGGGTTGCCAACGGGGCTGTATTCCAATGTCAAACCGAACCCGGTGGCGTCGAACGTCGAAGGCGGGGTCAAGGCATACCGGGACGGCGGCCACGACGGCGTCATCGCCTTTGGCGGGGGCAGCGCCCTTGATGCCGCAAAATGCGTCGCCTTCATGTCCGGGCAAACCCGGCCGATCTGGGATTTCGAAGATGTTGGCGATAACTGGAGCCGGGCCGACCCCGCCGGCATCGCCCCCATCATTGCCGTGCCGACCACGTCGGGCACCGGATCGGAAGTCGGCCGCGCCGGCGTCATCACCAACGAAGAAACCCACACCAAGAAAGTTATCTTCCACCCGATGATGATGCCGGGCATCGTTATCTCCGACCCGGCCCTGACCGTCGGCCTGCCGCCCCATATCACCGCGGGTACCGGGCTTGATGCCTTCATTCACTGTTTCGAAGCCTTTTGCGCGCCAGGCTTTCATCCCATGGCCGAAGGCATCGCCATCGAGGGCATGCGGCTGGTCAAGGACTGGTTGCCGACCGCCGTCGAGGATGGCAAAAACCTGCAGGCCCGGGCCAACATGTTGGCCGCAGCCTCCATGGGAGCGACGGCATTCCAGAAGGGCCTCGGCGCCATTCACTCGCTGGCCCACCCGGTCGGTGCCGTCTACGACGTCCATCACGGCCTCGCCAACGCCGTTTTCTGGCCTTATGTGATGGACTTCAATCGCGACGCCATATCGAATCGCATGAAACGCCTGTCCCGCTATCTGGGGCTGAAGAATTCAAATTTCGACGGCATGCTGGAATGGACACTGGAATTCAGGAAATCCCTGAACATTCCGCACACGGCCAGGGAGATTGGCGTCGAGGATAGCCGGTTGGAAGAGTTGGCCGAAATGGCCGCCGTTGATCCGACCGCCAGCGGCAACCCGATCAAGGTGGGCCCGGCGGATATGCTGGCCATGTACAAAGCCGCCATGGAAGGGCGTATCGGTTAAAACCATGGACCCGGCCCTCGTGGAAATCGGCCTGCTGGCCTTTACGACTTTTTTCGCCACCATCAGCCCGGTCGATGTTGCCGCCCTTTATGCGGCGATGACCCCGAAAGCGACCGACGCCCAGCGCCGCACCATGGCCATCAAGGGGACGCTGATCGCCGGCGTCATCATGCTGGTATTCGCCCTACTCGGCGATGAAGTCCTGAAACGGCTTGGCATCACCCTGCCGGCCATGAAGACGGCGGGCGGCATCCTGCTGCTGCTGATCGCCATCGATATGGTGTTCGCCCGGCCGTCGGGTGGCTCGTCGACGACCGAGGACGAAACCGAGGAAGCCGGTCACAAGGAAGACGTGTCCGTATTCCCCCTGGCCACCCCGCTGATCGCCGGACCCGGCACCATGGGCGCGGTCATTCTGCTGTCGGCCAAAACCGATGGCAATATCGCCCAGGAAATGGCCATCATTGTCGCCATCGTCGCGATCCTGATCGTCACCTTGGGGATGCTGCTGATGGCGGGGCGGCTTCAAAAACTGCTTGGCATTACCGGCCTCAACGTCATTACCCGCGTCGTCGGCGTGCTGCTGGCTGCATTGGCCGTGCAATTCATCTTCGACGGCATTGCATCGAGCGGCCTGTTACGTTAAGACCCTTGCCATGACCGAAGAAACAGACAACAAGCCGGTTGATGATCCCGTCGCCATCGCCATCCTCCTTGCGCTGGATGCCGTGGAAGGCAGTGACACCCTGTCGTTTCAGGATATCGCCAAGCAGATCGCCGAGGCCAAGAGGAAGCCCAAAGACAAGCCCGACCTGTGGCGGCGCTATCTTGTGGCGGTCCGCCAGCAGGCCATCCATCTGGCCAAATCCAACCGCATCGAGATCATGCGCAAAGGGGCCGTCGCCGATCCCAATGATTTCAAGGGTATCGTCAGGCTCAGGCTGGCGAAATAGATCCAGCCCCTATCTTATGGGTAGAAGGCGACAGTGCATGCCGAACCCTGCCACCTGAATGGGCCGCCGATCTGGATCAGGCCCTCGTCCGCGGGACACGGTTCATCCGCGAGGTGGCATTTTTCCACCACCCCACCAAAACCCTGGTCCTGACCGATCTGATCGAAAACTATGGCGATGAAACGGCCGCCCGCCTGGACTGGAAAATGCAGATCTGGTGGAGGTTTATCTTCAGGATGTGGAACAACCCGAAACCGGCCCCTGAATACCAGATGGGATGGAAAGACAAGGCCGCGGCAAAACAGTCTCTGGAACGCATGCTCGCATGGAATTTTGAACGGATCATCATCGCCCATGGTGACTTGATCGACAGCGATGCCAAATCCGTGGCCATGTCGGCCTGGCGTTCCATTCTTGAAACGAGAGCCTAGCCTGTCAGAACGGCCAGTTGGGACTTGAAGTCACCGGACGCCATCAATTTTTTGCAGTTCTCGAAGCGGCCTTCCGCGTAGGCGGTAAAATTTTCGGCCGGGTTGTCGTTGGCCACCTGAATCGCCCCCCACAAAGTCCACAGCAAATCGCACATGGCCTTGTACATAACCATGCGGGCGTGCTTATCGGGCGGCGGCGGGCCGTCGAAATAGGCTTCCAGAAGCGCCTTGTCCTGGGCCGGGCCGAATTCTGCCTCGACGGACAGGTCGCCCAAATCCCACATGGCGTCGTTGTTGCCGGAATATTCCCAGTCGATCACATACATACGGGCGCCCGTATCGAGGAAGTTTTCGGCCAGCGGATCGCAATGACACGGCACCAACGGTGCCGGGGCCCGAGCCAACGCGGCCCGCACGGCTTCGGCCTGTGTTTGGGTTTTCTCGTAATCATCCGGAATCCAGGCATTTTTTTCACGCAGCATGGTCAGGTATTCATCCATCATGGTGAAGATGTTGAATTCGGTGGAAAAATTTTCGCCGCAATCATGCAATTTTCTGAACGCCTGCCCAGCCCGGGCGACGGCCCCCAGATCCTTGAACAGCTGACTGTTCATGGTTACCGCGCCGTCAATGTAGCGGGTCAGTTGCACACCGTTGGCCGCATCAAAATAAAGTACTTCTGCGTTGATTCCGGCCTTGGCCGTGACCCGGGCGCAGACCTCTTCGGCCTTGCGGTCGATATATTCCCCGGTGCCTTCGCCGGCGATGCGCAGCATGTAACTGTCTTTTTCACCTTCGACGCCGATCCGGAAATTCCGGTTGGTCAGGCCGCCCAGACGCTCATAGCTGAAATGGTCCGCCGCCCTGCCTTTGAACAACGGAATCTCCAGCAGGGTATCGGTAACGTCGTCACTCATGCTTTCAGCCTTTCCATTTTTGGATCATACAGCGGGCCATCGTGGCGGGTTGCCTGGAACACCTCGCCGAAGGCTTCTATCTGGAAATCGTTATGTTCGCATTCCCCGACCGGCAGGTAGCCGAACACCATGGGCTTGCCGATGGTGTGACCAAAATTGGCGCTGGTCGTCACTTCCAGCACTTTTCCGTCGCGCATGATCGGCTCCGAGCCATAAATGGCGGCTTCACCGTCTAGGGTGAAGAACTGCAACTTTCGAGTCACGCCCTCATTCCGGATGCGCTCCAACGCGTCCCGGCCAATGAAATCACCCTTCTTCATATTGACGCGGAAACTCAATCCCGCCTCGTAGGGGTTATAGTCGGGTGTGATGTCGGTGCTCCAGTAAAGATAGCCTTTCTCCATGCGCAGGGTGTCGATGGCCCGGTAGCCCACATTGGCGATGCCGAAATCCTTGCCGGCCGCGGCCAACGCCTGATAGACGGGCAGCATATGCGGTTTTTCCATATGCAGTTCCCATCCCAGTTCGCCCACATAACCGATGCGCTGGGCGCGTACCGGGTGGCCGGCGATCTTGATGTGTTTGAAAGTGGCGAACGGCAGGGCCCCGTTTGAAACGTCATCGTCGGTGACTTTCCCGAGAACATTGCGGGCATCTGGTCCACACAGGTTGATGACGCCGTTAACCTCGGTCAGGTCTTCGATGACCACCGAACCGTCGCCGGGGATATGGCCTTCAATCCAGCAACGATCATGAACGCCGAAGGCGCTGCCGGTGACCAGATAAAAATCATCCTCCCCCGAACGAGTGATCGTCAGGTCGGCCTCGATGCCACCGCGGGGATTGAGGAACTGGGTATAGATGATCTTGCCCGGCTCCTTGTCCATGTCCGATACCGCCAGCCCTTGCAGAGCCTTCAGCGCACCAGCGCCGGAAATACGGAATTTGCTGAACGATGATTGATCGATCAGGGCGACGCGTTCGCGCACCGCCTTGTGTTCTTCCGCCACACGGCCGAACCAGTTGGGACGGCGGAAGGTCAGGGTCTCGTCCAGTTTTTCGCCCTTGGGGATAAAGAAGTTGGGACGCTCCCATCCGGCCTTCGATCCATAAGACGCGCCGTGCTCTTTCAACACATCGTAAATGGGGCTCTGGCGGATGTTGCGGGCCGACTCATGTTCTTCGCCGGGAAAGTGGACGTAATAGGTCTTGCCGTATGATTCGATGGTCCGTGGGTACAGGAACGATTTTTCATTGTGGTGATCGTTGAAGCGGCGGATGTCGAACGGCCACAGGTCGATACTGGGTTCGCCCTCGATGATCCACTCGGCGACCATCTGGCCGACGCCGCCGGCCGCCGCGATGCCAATTGAAATACCGGTGGCCGAGAAAAAGTTATCGACCTCAGGCGCCCAGCCAAGAATAAAACCTTCGTCCGCCGACCACGGAATCGGCCCGTTGATCATTTGGCGGATGCCGACTTCGTTGACGATGGGGGTGCGTTTGCCTGCGTTGATGGCCAACTGCTCGAAGCGGTCAAAGTTTTCCGGCAGCAGTTCCTGGGCGAAAGGCTCGGGGATACCGTTTTCACCGAAAGAAACCGTGTTCGGCTCCCAGCCGCCGATGGCGATGCCGCGCACTTCCGGTTTGTAATAGATCAGATGGTCAGGATCGCGCATACCCGGCATGTTATCGGGTACGCCGGGGATCGGGTCGGTGATGATGTACTGGTGTTCCAGTGCCACCGCCGGTGACTTGACCCCTGCTTTAAGCGCCAGGTCCCGGGACCAGAATCCGGCGGCATTAACGACCACGTCGCATTTGACGGTGCCGTGATCGGTGATGAGTTCCTTGACCCGCCGGTTCTCGACGATGATATCCAGGACCTTGACGCCCTGGACGATCTCGGCGCCGTTGTCGCGGGCGCCCTTGGCAAAGGCCTGGGTCACACTGGAGGGGTCCACATAACCGTCGGTCGGGATGAAGGCGGCGCCAAGCACATCTTCGGTGCTCATGATCGGGAACAGATCTTGCGCTTGCTTGGGGGAAAGCATTTGCAACTCGAGCCCGAAGCTTTTGGCCATGGACGACGCCCGTTTAAGTTCCAGCATCCGCTCATCAGAACACGCGAGACGGAGGCTGCCGACCTGCTTCCAGTCCACCACCTGTCCGGTCTCGGCCTCAAGACGGCCATAGATCTCGACACTTTTTTGCAGCACCCGGGTCAGGTTGCGCGACGAGCGCAATTGGCCGACAAGCCCCGCCGCGTGCCAGGTGGACCCCTGGGTCAGGCCGTTTTTTTCGATCAGCAGGACGTCCTTTTTACCCATTCTGGCCAGTTGATAAGCAACCGAACAGCCGACGATACCACCGCCGATGATGATGATTTCTGCATCCCTGAGGTCTGCCATTGCCGTTCTCCGTTATCCCGAAAAGGTTTCATAGGCACGCCGAAAGCGTGCCAGGTTTTCATCAGTGTAGGCGATATAGTCAAAATCTATGGTGGAATGAACTTCCGACACCATGCTCCACATGGTTTCGCGCAGCAGCGAAGCGCATTTCATGGCTTCGTAACGGCGCAACAAGCCATCGTCTGCGGGCGCGCCGTAATAGGCTTCAAGCAACCAACGTTCCTGCTCTGGTGAAAACTCGTTGTTGGACGCCAGCCCACCCAGATCAAACAGCGGGCTGTTGTAACCGGCGTAATCCCAATCGATCAACCATAGCCTGGCGCCGTCATCGATGAAATTTGCGGCCAGTAGATCGTTATGACCGAACACCACCTCTACCGGACCGACGGCTTTTTCCAGTATCGCCGCCATTTCACTTAAAGAATCTAACTGGCCCAACATGCGGCTGTCAGCTTCCTTCAGGGTCTGGGTGTAATCCCGCAGCACATGAAAAACCCAGAACACCAGCGCCGCCCCCCTGAAGTGGTTGGGCAATTCATCATGCACCTTTCGGATCAGGGGAATAATACGTTGCAGGTTCTCAGGCTTGCGCACATCTTCCGGCCCGAAGGTTTTACCGTCGATGAACCTCAGAACCAGGGCGCCGGGCTCGGCGTGGACGACTTCCGGTGATATGCCCGCCGCAAATGCCGCCCGGCTGGTGGCCAGTTCGTTGAAACGCATGATGCCGTGTTCGGGAATATCATCACCAATCCTGACCACGAATTTTCCCGAATTGTCGGTAACGACAAAATTGGTGTTGGTAATACCGCCGGCCAGTGGTTGCGGATCGACCGGTCCGTACCAGCAACGAAGTGCGCGTGCTTTTTCGATTGCTTCCATGCCCTACTCCAGTCCCAATTCGGCCTTGCGCCGGGTGCTCCAGGCGTTGATCAGGCGATCGGAAATAATGGCGATGAAGGCGACACAGACACCGGCGACGATGCCGCGCCCGGAATCGGCCTTGGTCAGGGCGATGTAGACCTCCTGGCCGAGATCCCGGGTGCCAACCAGCGCCGTAATCACCAGCATGGACAAGGCCATCATGATGGTCTGGTTGATGCCGAGCATGATTTCCGGCAGCGCCAGCGGCATCTGCACTTTCCACAACACCTGGCGGCGGGTGCAACCGGCGGCGCGGGCCGCTTCGATCAAATGCGGCGGCACCTGACGCAGGCCGTGGTTTGTATAGCGGATGGCCGGCGCCAGGGCATAAGCGATAACCGCCAGCATGGCGGCAAAATCGCCGACCCGAAACAGCATCACCACCGGCATCAGGTAAACGAACGATGGCAATGTCTGCAGGGTATCGATCGCCGCCTGCACGATTCGGTTCAATCGTTCGTTACGGGAAGCGGCAATGCCGATGGGGATACCGATGGCGCAGGCGATCAACACCGAAAGACCGCACAAGTAAACGGTGACCATTGATTTCGGCCATTGCCCGACAACGGCGATGAACAGCGCCAATGCGCCGGTCAGCAGCGCCAGCCGCCAACCGCCCAGTTGCCAACCGCCCAGCGCCACCAGCCCGACGACCGCCACCCATGGCAGGCCGAGCAGGAAGCGCTTGAACGGAATCATAATATTCAGCAACAGGAAGTTCTTGAAGCCGTCGAGCTGGTCGAAATAGTTGATGTTGATCGACCTGACCAGATCGCCCCAAAAAGCGCCGGTGGTCAGCTGCAGGGTTTCCGGGTAGGCATTCATGACCGTCATTCCCGCGCCCGCCGCCCATGTGACGGCGATAATGGCAAAGGCCAGACATAAATGCGGATTGCGGCGAATGAAGCCGTGACTCGTTACCTCGTGCACCGGTGGCGGGCGCCGGGCATAGGCCTGACTCAAACGGTCCAGCGCGATGGCCAGCAGGGTAATCGCCAGCCCGGCCTCGACCCCCTCACCAATTTTAAGACGCTTCAAGGCATTGAGCACATCAAAACCAAGCCCGCCGGCGCCGATCATGGACGCGATGATGACCATGTTCAGGGACAGCATGACGACCTGGTTGACGCCGACCATCAGGGTCGACTTGGCGGCCGGGATTTGCACCTTCCATAATAACTGCCGCGGGCTGCACCCGGCCATGGAGCCGAATTCGGTAATTTCCGACGGCACCTGTTTTAACGCCAGCAAGGTAATACGGACCATGGGCGGCATGGCATAAATGATGGTGGCGATCATCGCCGAAACGGGGCTGAACCCGAACAGGATCAATATGGGCACAAGATAGGCGAACACCGGCACCGTTTGCATCAGGTCGAGGACCGGCCGGATGGCCAATTCAAAACGCCGCGACCGGAACCCGGCGATGCCCAGCGCCAACCCACCGGCGACACCGAACGGCACCGCGATAATAATCGACGACAAGGTCACCATGGCGCTATCCCACTGCCCGAAGACAGCGAGATAAAGGAAACACAGCCCGACCAGCAACGCCAGCTTCCAGTCCTTGGCATAAAGCCCCATCAGGGAGACCACGGAAATGACGGCCAGCCACGACAGGCGCGGGAAAATCTCGACCGCGTCGGAGCCCTGCCCCTTCAGAAAGCCGGTCGACAGCAGGCTTCTGACCAGCCAGTAGGGCTGCTCGATAACCCAGGCGATGGAGCGGGTAAGCTCCCGGAAGGTAAACAGGCCCAGGTCAAATTCATTGAGCAGCCATTTTACAAAATCGCTGATCCAGACACTTATGGGGATGACCCATTCCCGTGGAAACTTGAAGGCCCAAGGAAGGTTTTCCTTGCCGATCAGGCTGACAACTACGGCCAGCCCGAGCGCCACCACCCAGATGATAAGCCACGGATTTACCGAAATCGGACGGTGGCCGGAAACGATGGCAGGGCTGTTCACAAGCCACCCTCCTTCTCGACCAATACCGCCAGCACCGCGTCCCGGGTAACCTCGCCGACAATGGCGCCGCCTTTATTGACGACCGAAAAGGGCGCACCCGCGTTGACAATATCGGCGGCCAAATCGCCAATCTTGGTGGTTACCAGAACCTGCCCGGCGACGGTGGCGCCAGATACCGGCCCCATGATGGCGCCCGCCGACAGTACCTTGGCGCGCGGAATGCCGCGGGTGAATTCCGCCACATAGTCGGTGGCCGGATTGAGCACCAGTTCTTCCGGCGTTCCCGTCTGGATGATTTCGCCGCCGTTCATGATGGCGATACGGTCAGCAAGGCGAATGGCCTCGTCAAAATCATGGGTGATAAAGACGATGGTTTTATGCAGCACGTTTTGCAGACGCATGAATTCATCCTGCATCTCGCGGCGGATCAACGGATCGAGGGCCGAAAAAGGTTCGTCTAAAAACCAGATTTCCGGTTTCACGGCCAAAGACCGGGCAATGCCCACGCGCTGCTGTTGGCCGCCCGACAATTCGCGCGGATAGTACCCTTCGCGCCCGACCAGCCCGACCAGTTCGATAACTTCGCGGGCGCGGGCCTCGCGGGTTTGCCGGCCCACCCCCTGAACCTCAAGGGGAAAGGCGACGTTGCCTAATACGGTCAGATGGGGCAGCAGGGCAAAATGCTGGAACACCATGCCCATCTTGTGCCGGCGAATCTCGATCAGCTCTTTTACGCCGGTTTTGAGCAGGTCCCGGCCTTCGAACAGGACCTCGCCGGCGGTCGGCTCGATCAGCCTGCTCATGCACCGGACAAGCGTCGACTTGCCACAGCCGGACAGCCCCATGATAACGAAAATCTCGCCCTCGGCGACCGACAGGCTGACATCGCGCACCGCGCCGATATAGCCTTCCTCGGCCATATTGTTTGTGGTCGGCGCATTATTGTGCCGGGACAGAAAACCCGCCGGGTTTTCGCCGAAAATCTTCCAGACATTGTTGCAGACAAGCTTACTGGACTCAGACATAACGACTATTGCCTTGAATAGAAAAGGCGAAAACGGCGGCAGAACAGTTCCCTGCCCGGCCGCCGTTTCTGCATTTTAACGACTGGAACGCTACTTGATCCAGGCTTTCCATACACTCTCGTTTTTCTTCATCCATTCATCGACGGCGGCTTCCAACTTTACGCCGTCAAGATCGATTTTAACAATCATGGCACTCATCTCGGCATTTTCGATATGGAAATTACGAATTGCCTTGTAAGCGCCCGGCCATTTCTTCTCGCCGCCTTTCCAGCCGACCTTCTTGATCCAGCCGAACGGCTTGCCGCAATCGTACTTCATGCTTTTGTTGATGCCCCATTTGGGATCGTTGTAGCAGGCATCGGTGTACTCGGGGAATTCGACCCATTCGCCTTCGTACTTGGCGACTGCCCAATGTGGCGCATAAATCCACAGCAGCACAGGCGCCTTGCGGGCATAGGCGGAATCCAGTTCGGCAAACAACGCCGCATCGGTGCCGGCATGAACGACTTCGAAGTCCATACCCAGGGCCTCGACCCGTTCATCATCGAAGCCGGCCCAGGTGACGGGACCGCCAAGATAGCGGCCCTTGGGGGCGGTTTCCGGAGTCGAGAATGCCTCGGCGCACTTGGCCAGGGCCTTCCAGTCGGGCAGGCCCGGACACCTTTCCTTCATGTACAGCGGATACCACCAATCTTCCTTGGCATCCATGCCGGTTTCGCCAAGATCGACGGTCTTGCCGGTGGCCAGGCTTTCGTCCATGGCCTGCTTGCCGGTGGTTTCCCACATTTCCATGGCAACGTGCAGATCGCCCGATTCGAGGCCCGCGAACTGGGCAATATAATCGGCCTGAACATATTCGATGTTGTAGCCAGCCTTTTTCAGAACTTCACCCATGATATGGGTGGTGACGTACTGGCCGGTCCAGTCATGGATGGTCAGTTTGATAGGGTCCCGGGATTCCACATCCGCTTGTGCGGGCGCGGAAAAAGCGAGGCCGACAGCCAGGGCCGAAGCCACGGCGGCCGTACGTAGTATTGAGATCATGATCGATTCTCCCCGTTATATGTTGTGGCGCTTATGCGCCTTGCTTGGTTATGCCGAGCCGATAGTTTCAAACAATCGCCCCCTTGAATCAACTTCAAACCATATTTTATTTGTGGAATTCCAACAAAAACCACATACTCGCCAAAAATGCAGGAGGCTCGGGTCCATGCGGCGAATGGAACGACAAACGGCAATTCTAAAGGAAGTCGCCAAGACAGGTTCGGTGACGGCCTTGGACCTTGCCCGGGCCCTTGCGGTCTCCGGCGAGACCATCCGCCGCGATATCATGGCCCTATCCGAAGACGGCCTTTTGCGCCGCACCCACGGCGGTGCCGCCATGCCGAACCCGTTCGAGGAACCGAGTTTCCGTCAGCGCCTGGGCGAGAACCCCGAGGCCAAGAAAGCCATCGCCCGGCTCGCCGCCGAACAGGTCCGGAACGGCGACTCGCTGATGCTCGACACCGGTAGCACCACTGCCTATGTGGCGCGGGCGTTGCTCAACCACCGGGACTTGCTGGTGGTCACCAATTCCGTCGATATCGCCCGCACCCTGGCGACCCGGCGCGGCAACCGGGTCTATATGGCGGGCGGAGAGTTGCGCGCCGATGACGGGGCGTCATTGGGCCAATCGGCATCCGAATTTGTGCAGCAATTCCGCGTCCGCCTGTCGATCATTTCCATCGGTGCCATCGACGAAGGTGACGGGTTGATGGATTATTACCTGGATGAAGCCGAATTATCGCGAGCCATTATCGGGCGGGCTGAACGCGCCATCATCGTTGCCGACCACACAAAATTTGGCCGCCGCGGCGTCGTCAAGGTGTGCGGATGGGAACACATCGCCACCCTGATCACGGACCGCGAGCCGCCGAAATCTTTCGTCAATAATTTGAAAAAAGCGGGAACCGAAATTCTGGTTACGGATTAACGTTTCAAGGACGGAATAACCAGCTGCTCGATCCAGTTGCGAACCTCAAGCTGGCGAATGTCTTCTTTCATCACATCATCGTCGATGCCGAGCAGCCAGGCCAGGTCGCTACGATCATGATCCTGATGCAGGGTTTCCAGAAGATCGACGTATTTTTCGGCGTCTTCGCGGTTTTTGAAAAAGCCGAGCTTGATCAGCACATCGATACGGCACCAGGTCAGCCGCGCCAGTTCGTGAAGATCGTATTCGGGATGATACTGGGGCGACCAGAACACGCCGCCCTTGTATACCACCGACACCGCCTGCACCCGGGTGAAGGCGTTCGACGCCAGCACGCTCGAGCCGGTTGGCATGTGGGTAATTTCATCGACGTGGCTGATGAAGGCATCGAACACATTTGCCTTGTCGATGTACATGGGATGGCTGCGGCCCTCGGGCGTCAGTTCGATCTTGCGGGCAATGCCCATTTCCCGGCCCCGCGGATTGGCCTGAACGATACCGCCGGCGGCAACGACGGCGATCTGGGCCGCCCAGCAACTGCCGAAAGCCGGCACTCTGGCCTCGAACCCGGCACGGCAAAATTCGATCTGGTTCCTGACTTCCGGGCTGCCGTCATAGGCGGTCAGGCTGCATCCGGTCCACGCAATGCCGTCATAATCGGACAACCCTGCGCCTGTCGGTAATTTACAGCCGGGATCACTTGGATAAACGACATCGCATGAAGCATCGGGCACGAACCGCTTCAACATTTTACTATATAGATCGCCCGCCGTCGAAGCGCCGCCTGCGGCAAGCTCGTCGCGAGATTTTTTGACGTAGCCGTCGATAATCAGGAATCGAATATTCTCAGTCATGTCAGGCCCCGGCCAATTTATCAATAATACCAGCCAAATCGGCATGACGTTCGCAGATGGCGTCTGCCGTGGTGTTGTTTTTGTCATCGGGCCGGGTCGCTGTGAACAGCACCGCCTTCATGCCAATGGCGTGTGGCCCCTTGACGTCATTGTGGTCGCGATCACCGATATGAACCATTTCCTCGACGGCGACGCCCAGTTGTTCGGCGGCGGCATCGAACATGGAACGGTGGGGTTTGGAATGGCCGACCTCGTCGGAAAAAGCGAAGGCTGAGAAATATTGTTTTAGTCCGTGGGCATCCAAAAGATCGCGCAGGCCCGTCCCCGGCGTAACGATGGCATCGGATACGATGGCAAGTTTGTAGCGTTTGGCCAGATCCTCCAGGGCGCTGCCAATATCAGGAATGGCATCCGGGTAGATATCGACTTCCATGCGGCCGAGTGCTTCGATCACCCGGTCCCGGTCGGTGGACGGCAGTTCGCGGCCCAGGCCCTTTAATATGACCTCAACCCGCTCGGCCACGGTCCAGTTGATGGAATGGCTTTTCCAGACATTGTTGAACCCGGCGTCGGCCACATCAAAGGCCAGCTTGACGTCGGCCAGCGGTATCGGTTGCTGACGGTTCAGGGCGTCCCAGACAATATGGCGGCGTTCGTCGTATTTCGAGCGCAGGCCCTGAGCCTGGCGTTTCGGCTCGTCTGAATCATCATCGACGATGGTGTCCCAAAGATCGAAGGTAACGGCTTTGATGGTGGTGCCCACGGATGCAATCCTTCCCTGTAAAAACGCTGCGGATGGTGGAACAAGTTACCCCGGGCGTCAATAATTCTATCGGGTCGATACTCTTTCGGCCAGCAGGCACAGGATCTCGAACATCATGGTGGCGGCGACAATTGCCGTGTTACCGGTCTGATCGAAGGGCGGCGAGACCTCGACCACATCGGCGCCGACCAGATCCAGGCCGCCAAGCCCGCGCAACAGGGCCTGGGCTTCGATGGTGGTGATGCCGCCAATTTCCGGCGTGCCGGTGCCCGGCGCATAGATGGGATCAAGGCCGTCGACGTCAAAGGATATATAGGTCGGCCCGTCGCCAACCACGCGGCGGGCTTCGGCGATCACCGCCTGGACGCCGATCTCGGTGAATTCTTCCATGAAAATCACCCGCATGCCGCTGTCCCGGGAATAGTTCCAGCCCTCGTCCGTGTTCTGGGCGCCGCGGATGCCGATCTGCACCGTGCGTTTGGGATCCAGAATTCCGGCCTCGACGGCAAGGCGAAACGGCCCGCCATGATGAAACTTCGATCCCTGGAACGGCCCCCAGGTATCCGTATGGGCGTCCACATGAACCATGCCAATGGGTTTTTTCAGGCTGGCGATGGCGCGCATTATAGGGAATGTGATCGAATGATCGCCGCCGGCCGTCAACGGCATGGCGCCGGTCTTGTGGATGGTGCTGAAAAAGTCGGTGATTTCATCCATGGTTTTTTCTGGATCGTAAACCGATGTAAACGGAACGTCGCCCACATCGCCGACCCGGGCCACGTCAAACGGCTTCAACTTGCTGACATGGTGGATGGACCGGGTCAGGCTCGACAGGTCACGAATCTGGCGTGGCCCGTGGCGCGCCCCCGGCCGGTTGGTGACGCCGCCATCATAGGGCACACCGGCCAGGGCGATATCCAGCCCCTTGCCATCCGGCGTGTAGGGGGTACGCATAAATGTCGGTATCCCCATGTAGCGGGGAGCCCCCTTTGGATCGTCGCTCATCGGTTAATTCCCCGTTCTTTTCCAACCCTTGGCCCGTTTCACGCCACGGTCAATCTGGAAATTATTCATTTTCCTAGCCAACATATCACGGGACCTCTGGGGGTCGTAAAGGGGATTGATCTCAATGATTTTCAGCCGGTGGGGAATGGCCAGAGTATACCATTTGTAGGCTTCAATCAGGTCACGCTCGACCGCCCAGCCTTCCTCGTACATGCCCCCCAACAGGTGCTTGGCGACCGGGTGCCCTTTGGCGGCGGCCTTTGCGTACCAGTCGAAAGCCTCGTTATAGTCCTGGATTACGCCGTGGCCGTAAAAATACATCTGGCCAAGGGCGAAGTCGGCTTCGGCCAGATGGCCAATTTTTGACGCCAGCCGGTACCACTTGATCGCCTGCTTGAAATCCTGCCTGACCCCGTCACCGTTTTCCAGCATTCGGGCAACTGCCAGCCGCGATCGGTTATCGCCCTTTTCGGCGGCCTTCTCATACCAGCGGTAAGCCTGATGAAGATCCTTATCGACCCCTATGCCACCCTGGTAGGCCTCGGCCAGGGTATATTGGGCCTGCACATCACCGGACTCGGCGCCGGCCCGGGTCTTATCCATGGCCGTGGCGGAGGCCCTGTCGCCGCCCGACGAAAAATCACCTGATATGTAAAGAAAAGCAATGCCGACACACACCAGCAGAATGACCGGAAGCAGGATCAAACGCTTCATCGGGCACGGCCCGACGCGCTACTGGGCAGTTTGGGTGTTGTGATCGTTGTTGCCCATCTTGCGCTGGTTGCCTTCAAGAGGATCGGGGCGATCATAACAGGTAACCGAGCCAAGGGTCCGGTAGCACCATATTTTGGGGGCGACATTGATCTCGTCCTCTTTGCAATAGGTCTGCCCGCTGGCTTCCCGAGAGGTCGAGCAATCTTTGCCGCTGGCATAAGAAACGATGTGGTCACTGAACGGCTTGCCGGTACTAACCGCCGATGCGCCCTCAAGAACCGTCACCGGCGGAAACAACGAGCAGGCGCCGACGGTAAGGAGAACCACGATAATGGAAATAAACCGCATTTTCTGGAACACGCCCTTTCGCGCGCAAGCTACCTGAGTACATTCTTGCCCCCAGCATGTACTGCTTGAGTTAAAAGCCGGTTAATGGTGGGCTTTTCTTGCTTGCTGGGCCAATATTGGCTAATCAATGGCCTCCTTGATTTAATGGATCATGAAACCTGGGAGAAAGCCTCCATGGTGTCCTTGGAAACGCCCATTTGCGACTTTGGATGGAAAGCCGTCGATTTCAGCCTGATGGGCGTCGATGGCCAGACCTACAGCCTTGAAAACGTGCGCGGGCCTAACGGCACGCTGGTCATGTTCATCTGTAACCATTGCCCCTACGTCAAGGCGATTCTGGACCGCCTGGTCCGCGATATGGCGGAATTGCAGGGAAAAGGCATCGGCGTCATCGCCGTCATGTCCAATGATCCGACCGATTATCCTGAAGATTCCGCTGAAAACATGAAAACCGTGGCGGCGGCGAACGGCTTCACATTCCCCTATGTCATCGACCCGACTCAAGCGACGGCGTGGGCCTATGGCGCCGTCTGCACCCCGGATTTCTTCGGTTTTGACAAGAATCTGGGCCTTCAGTACCGGGGCCGGCTTGACGCGTCGGGCAAGACCCCCGGGCCGTCCGATGCCCGCCGTGAGCTGTTCGAGGCCATGTCCCAGGTCGCCGAAACCGGCCACGGCCCGGCCCAGCAAACCCCGTCCATGGGCTGCTCGATCAAATGGATTGAGGATCAGGAATAACCGTAATTGCCATCCTTGGGCGGTACGGATACGTTAAGCGCCTGGGTAACCTATAGATAACCGGAGACGATTGTGGCCGAACCCGTTGATGACGGCATTTTCCGCGAAATTGATGAAGAACTTCGCAATGAACAGTTTTCCAAGCTATGGAAACGCTATGGCAATCTGCTGATTGCCGGCGTCGTTGCCATGGTCGCCGGCGTCGGCGGCTTTCAGGCATGGAAAAGCTATGACCTTAAGGAGCGTGGCCGCCAGGGCGAACAATTCGCGGCTTCTCTGGATCTGGCTGACGGCAAAGACAGCCAGGCGGCGATCGACCAATTGTCCAGACTGGCCGCCGACTCCGGCAGCGGTTATGCCATGCTGGCCGGTTTTCAGGGTGCCGCCCTGCTCGCCAAACAGGGTGATCGCACCGCCGCCATTGCCGCCTACGGCATGCTGGCGACAGATACGTCGCTGGACGCCATATATCGCGATCTCGCCGTTATTTTCTCGGTCACCCAGCAAATAAATGCCGGCGGCGCCGACAATGGGACTTTAACCGCCCTGTTGGCCCCGCTCAGCGCCGACGATAACCCGTGGCGTCACAGCGCCCGCGAACTGCTGGGCGTGCTCGCGATCTCTTCCGGTGACACGGCCAAGGCTCAGGAATTGTTCAAGGCACTTTCAAAAGACCCGACAGCGCCGCAGGGTATCAGGCAACGGGCCGGCGAAATGCTGTCCGCCGGGATCGGGTAAGGAAAACGTCATGGCCTATCGCGGTTATAAACTTCTTTTCACGGCCCCCATCCTGCTGCTGGCCGGTTGCGCATATCTGACCGAACCGGGCGGTATTTTCGGCGATGATCTGAAAATTCCATTACCCGGCGAACGCATATCGGTGCTTCTGCATCAGCGTTCCCTGAATCCGGACCCGGAACTGGCCGAACTACAGATCAAACTTCCGGCCCCGACCCCGAACCAGGACTGGCCACAGGCCGGGGGCTATCCCAACCATGCCATGCACCATATTGAGATTGGCGAGAGCATCAATTATGCCTGGAGCGCCGATGTCGGTGCTGGCGCGAACGATGATATCCGCTTTGTCGGATCGCCCATCGTCGCCGCCGGCCGAATCTTCGCCATGGATACCCAATCAAGCGTCAGCGCCTTTGATATCACGGATGGCAAACGGCTGTGGCAGGTTGACCTCACCCCCGACGAGGAAGACGACGACCACATCACCGGCGCCCTGTCCTTTGATGACGGCAAGGTGTTCGTCACCACAGGCTTTGCCCAGGTCATCGCCCTGGATGCCGCAAACGGTAAAATATTATGGCGCAAGCCCGTTTCCAGTCCCATGCGAACGGCGGCGACGGTACGTGGGGGGCGCGTTTTCGTGATTACCGTCGACAGCCGCCTCTACGCGTTAAATGCCGAAACCGGCGAGGAATTATGGAACTATATCGGAATCGCCGAGGTCGCCAGCTTGCTTGGGGGGGCCAGCCCGGCCGTTGATGCGGGTGTTGTCGTGGCACCGTTTGCATCCGGTGAACTGGTCGCATTAAAGGCCGAAAACGGCCGCGTGCTGTGGACCGATTCCCTGACCGCAGCGCAGCGCACAGATGTGGTTTCCTCGCTTGCCCATATTCGCGGCCGTCCGATTATCGACCGCGGCTTTGTTATTGCCATGTCCCATGGCGGGGTTATGGTCGCCATCGACCTGCGCAGTGGGCGGCGTATCTGGAACAAGGAAATCGGCGGTTTGGCCAGCCCGTGGGTGGCCGGAAACTACATATTCCTGCTGACCAATGATGCCGAGGTCGCGGCCATTTCCCGTGATGACGGACGCGTCATCTGGGTGCAGACCCTGGCCCGCTACGAGGATCCGGAAGAAAAAGATATTCCGATCGTCTGGAACGGCCCTATTTTGGCCAGCAACCGGTTGATCGTTTCCGGCTCCAACGGGCGCGTCTATTCCATATCGCCTTATGATGGCCGCATCATGGGCAGCGTCGAGATGCCATCGGGTATTTCGGTACCGCCAATTGTCGCCGGACGCAGCGTCTATTTCCTGGCCAATAACGCCACCCTGGTGGCCTACCGCTAACTGCACGCCCTGGAAGTACACCAAACTATGAGTTTCACCGTCGCAATCGTCGGCCGCCCCAACGTCGGCAAATCAACTCTGTTCAACCGCCTTGTCGGCAAGCGATTGGCTATCGTCGATGATACGCCAGGTGTGACCCGTGACCGCCGTGAAGGCGAAGGCCGCATCGCCGACATATCCTTCACCATCATCGACACCGCCGGGCTCGAGGAAGCAGAAGATGAATCCCTGCAGGGACGCATGCGCGAGCAGACCGAGCGCGCTATCAGCGAGTCCGACGTCGCCCTGATGCTGATTGATGCCCGGGCCGGGGTAACGCCCATGGATAATCACTTTGCCAACTGGATCCGTCAGAAGAACCTGCCCGTTATATTGCTGGCCAATAAATGTGAAAGCCAGGCAGCAACCAGCGGATTGGCCGAGGCCTACCGTCTTGGGCTTGGCGAGCCGATGGCGTTTTCTGCCGAACACGGCCAGGGCCTGGACGAGCTTTATGATGTGCTTCAGCCGCTCATCAAAAACACCGACGAAGAAGCCAAATTAGAAGAAATATTTGGCGATGATGATGACGGCGAAGAAGGCGATGATGTCAGTCGCCCGATCAACCTGGCCATCGTCGGCCGCCCCAATGTGGGCAAGTCGACCCTGGTCAACAAGCTGCTTGGCGAGGAACGCATGCTGACCGGCCCGGAAGCCGGGATCACCCGCGATGCCATTTCCACCACATGGCAGTTTGAGGGCCGCAAGATTAAACTTATCGATACCGCAGGCCTCCGGCGTCAGGTCAAGGTAACGGAAAAGATCGAGGGACTGTCGACGACGGACTCATTACGCACCATCCGCTTCGCACAGGTGGTGGTGCTGGTGCTTGACCCCAATGACATGCTGGAAAAACAGGACCTGACCATCGCCCGAAGAGTGGTCGACGAGGGCCGGGCGCTGGTCATCGCCGTCAACAAGTGGGATCTGATCAAGGATAAAAAAGAGGCTCTGGGCCGCTTGAGCGACCGGCTGCAAACGTCCTTACCGCAGGTCCGCGGTATCCCTGTGGTGACCCTGTCGGCGAAGACCGGAGGCGGCGTCAAGAGCCTTTTGCCGGCGGTCATGGAAACCTACAGGCTGTGGAACTCGCGGCTTTCGACCGGCGCGTTGAACCGCTGGCTGGAAGGCATCCTGGAACACCACCCGCCGCCCCTGTCCCAGGGCAAACGTATCAAAATGCGCTACATCACCCAGGCCAAGACCCGGCCGCCGACCTTCGTGGTTTTCACCAGCCGCCCGGAAGGCTTGCCGACGTCGTATAATCGCTATCTGATCAATGCCCTGCGCGATGATTTCGGCATGGTCGGAATCCCCATCCGCTTGCACACGAAAAAGGGCAAGAACCCTTACGTGGATAAAGACTGATTAGCCGCCACCGCGGCGGAAGGCATTGTCGAAGCGCTCGATAAATGCCGCCGCCTCATCCTCGCCGTAACCTGAAAACGTCAACGTGACGCGGGTCACCGGTATGGCAAACAGGGCAATATGCCGGATCGATTGTTCGGCAAGGCCGATGGTCAGGCGCTTGTCGCCGTCCGCAACCGTGATGGCATTGCCCTGCCGGTCTTGATCATCCCCGATAACGCGGCCGATGTTGCGGAAGAATTCGTCGTGGGTGATGCCCATTTCTTTGTTGATGACCACGTCACCGGGCATGATTAACCGCCCGCCACGGGGGGCCATACGGCGAGGGCATCGCCTTCTTTCATTTTCATGGCGGCGCGTTCGCTGGGTCCCACATAATGGCCGTTGACGAGCACCAGATGGCAATGCTCCGGCGGTACCCCGTGTTCTTCGAGCACCTGCTCCAGGGTATAACCCTTGGTAATCTCGATCTCTGTCTCATTGCCGGTCGTGCCCTCTGGCAGAAACTTGCCAAGGGATGCAAAAAGCTTGAGCGTTATCTTCATAAGATCAGATCACCCGGGTGGCACCGATATAGGCCTCGGCCAGGCGGTTGGGATCTGCCATCAGCCGGTCTTTCCAGACGCCAAGCCGGACATTTGACTGGATCAAGCCGCGCAGCACGCCGATATGATCGGTGCGGCCCAGGGTCAGGGCGCCGACCAGGCGGTCGCCTTCAAAATTAAGAATCGTGTAACGGGATTTTTTTTCATCAATGCGCTCGACACTGTCGCCGCCTTCCGTGCCTTGCCAAAGGCCGAACGAGCAAGAAATCAGCCCCAGGGTATCGAGCACGTTCATGTTCAGGCTGCCCTTATAGGCGGCATCCTTGCCGGCCATATTAAGGGCGGCAATGCGGCCGTGCTCAACAGCCGTCGGCTGAATGGCGTGAACGTCCCACCCGCCGGTTGAAAAATCTGGCCCCTGGGCGACGTCGCCGGCGGCATAGATGTTATCGACACTGGTTTTCAAATGATTGTCGACCTTGATTCCGATCTCGGTTTCAACGCCGCTGCCGTCCAGGAATCCGGCGTTTGATTTAACCCCGGTGGCGACGACGACCAGATCGGCGGCGATGGTCTGGCCATTATCGACGGCCACGGAAAGCTTGCCGCCACCTTCGGTCACCGATGTGACCCGCGCCGATGTCATAACGTTGACGCCCTTGTCCCGGCACCAGTCGGAGATCATGTTGCCGGCGGTCTGGTTCATCATCCGGGGCACCATGCGGTCTTCGGCTTCGACCACGGTCAGGTTGGCGCCGCTTACCGCCAGGGCTTCCATGATGATGCAACCGATAAAACCGGCGCCCATCAGAACCACGTCCTTGCCGTCGCCGATTAGCCGTACGATGGCGCGGGCGTCTTCCAGGGTCCAGCAATGATGGACGCCCGCAAGGTCGAGCCCGTCAACCGGCGGCCTGATCGGGTGCGACCCGGTCGCCACCAGTAACTTGTCATAGGGGATTTCTGCGCCGTCGCTTAAAACCAGTTTGCCGGTATCCGGCGAAACGCTTTTGGCAACGCCCTGAACGTACTTGATACCCTTGGACTCATAAAAATTGTCAGACTTGCGCAGGTAGGTTCCGTCGGCCTCAATCTTGCCGATCAAATAATAAGGAATGGCCATGCGGCCATAGGGCGGGTCCGCCTCGGCCCCGACAAGCACCACGCTGCCGTCCGGGTCGATCTGGCGAAGGGTTTCGGCGGCGGTGACACCGGCCGGGCCGGCGCCGACAATCACATAATCCATTTGAAATTCCCGAAAAAGAAACCGCGCCCTCTATCGTCAGAGGGCGCGGTATATTTTAGCAGACTAAAGGGCCAACCGGGCCAGAGTCTCGTTGGACGGAACGCCTTCGGCGGTCCAGCCACGCAGCTCGTAGTATTCAGGCAGCATCTTAAGCAAATCGCTGACCTTGCCTTTGGCCGGGCCGGTTTTGGCCGCGTCCTTGAGCATACGCTGGGGAAGCAAATCGTCGGCGGCGGTAAAACCGGCGTCGTTGTTGAACTTGCGTTCCAGGTTCCAGATACGCTCGCCGGCTTCCATCATGGTTTCCGATGTCCAGCCGCCTTCGCTGTCGGCCGCCATCATCGGCGAGATGTCGTCCATGGTCAGGGCGAAGGTGGTGAAGATGCAGGTACCGGTCGAATCGACGGCCGCCGTCGCATCCTGAAACGCCTTGACCAGACCGGGCTTGCCGTCGGACGTCAGCGGATCGGTCTTTTCCGGAATGCCCAGGACTTCCGACGCCACCGTGTAGCTGCGCAAATGGCAGGCCCCGCGGTTGGATGTGGCGTAGGTCAGGCCCATGCCCTGAATGCCGCGCGGATCGTAAGCCGGGAATTCCTGGCTTTTGACCGTCATGGACAATTCCGGGTGGCCGTACTTTTCGCAGAGGCGGCGCGAGCCCTGACCGATTTCCTTGCCGAAACCCTGGCCCAGGCCGGTCTGGTCGCAGATTTTCGCCAACGCTTCCGCCGAGCCCCACTCCAGCTTGATGCCGCCGGTTTCCTTATCGGTGATAGCGCCGATCTCATAGAGCTCCATGGCCGCGGCCACGGTCGAGCCGAGCGAGATCGGGTCCATGCCGTATTCATTGCAGATGTAGTTGCAGTAGGTCAGGGTTTCCAAATCGGAAACGCCGGTCGCTGCCCCCAACGCCCAGGCGGCTTCGTATTCAAGGCCACCTTCCTTGCCGTGGTATTTGGGCTGTCCCTTGACCGTGAAATGGTTGGCATCCATCTGCGACACCCGCTGGCACGATATCGGGCAACCGAAGCAGGCCGCGTTGGAAACCAGGTTGGCCTTGCCGTCGCTTTCCCGGGGCTCGGTCATGGCTTCGCCGCCGATCTTCGATGCCCCATCGAACTGGATATCCTTGGCGTTGTGGGTCGGCAGTGCGCCGGTTTCGTTGATAACGTTCATCAACACCTGGGTGCCATAGGTCGGCAGCCCCTCGCCGGTGACCGCATTATCGGCCAGAATCTGCTTGGCCGCACCGGCGGCCTGCATGAACTTCATGGCATCATCAACCGGGACACCGACGGTGCCACGGCAGGCAATCGCCTTGAGGTTTTTCGATCCCATGACGGCACCGACACCGGAACGTCCGGCGGCACGATCCTTGTCGTTGACGACGCCGGCAAACAGCACGCCGGATTCACCGGCCTGCCCGACCGAGGCGCAACGGATGTCGTTGTCGCCACGCGCCGCGCGCAAGGCGTCTTCCGTATCCCACACCGACATGCCCCACATGGCGGAAGCATCTTTCAGTTCGGCGTTTTCATTGTCGATGTCCAGATAGACCGGTTTCGCCGACTTGCCTTCGAAAATGATCATGTCCCAGCCGGCGTTCTTTAGTTCAGCACCGAAAAATCCGCCTGAATTGGAACAAGCGATGGCGCCGGTCAACGGGCCCTTGCAGATCACCGACCAGCGACCGGATGTCGGCGCGGCGGTGCCGGTCAACGGACCGGTGGCGAAGATCAGTTTGTTCTCGGGCGACATGGGATCGACCTTGGGGTCGCATTCCTCGACGAAATACTTGGTCGCCAGTCCACGCTGGCCGATGTATTTCTTGGCCCAATCCATGTTCAGCGGTTCGCTAACGCAGGTGCCGCTGGTGAGGTTTACCCTGAGTATCTTTTTAGTCCATGACATGATCGTTTCCTCCCTGTTTGATTCTTGCTAATTGCTATCTTTTATTTTTTAAGACTGCGCCGCTTGTCCGGCATCGGTTTTTTTCGCCCACAGCCGCATTTTTGCCATGCCCGTCTGTTCGGCATCGATATAGGTCAGCGCCGGGGTCGGACAGATTTCCACGCACTTGGGATCACCGCCGCACAAATCGCACTTGATGACCTTGCCGGTGGCATGATTGTAATTAATGGTGCCGAAGGGACAGGCAATGGTGCAGACTTTGCAGCCGACACACAGCGCGTCGGAAACTTCCTTGGCACCGGTTTTGGTGTTGATGTAAATGGCATCCACCGGACACGCCTGCATGCACCAGGCGTCGGCGCACTGGGTACAGCTATAAGGGACATTGCGCCCTTCTTCCGGAAAATTGAAAACCTTGATCCGGGATTTGGCCGGGTTGAAGACACCTTCATGTTCATAACTGCATGCCATTTCGCACTGCTGGCATCCTGTGCAGTCACTGATACTCATATAAAGCGCTTTAACCATCGGTATCCTCCCAGTTTACGCCCTTTTTCAGGGCCTTCAGAGCACTTTAGCACCCTTATCCGGGCCTCGCGCAACCCCAAATTCCGTGGGGGATTTTACATTGCGGAATGGCTCGAAAAACCATAAACATTCAAGGCCCCAAACGGGGGCAAATGTGGAAAGAGAGCCAGATGCCGATCTACTTCATCCGTCACGGCCAATCCGAGTTTAACGCCCGTTTCCCGGACGTCTATGAGGATCATATGCCAGATCCGCTGGTTTTCGATGCCAGATTGTCGGCCCTTGGCCGCGAACAATCCATCGCCGCCCGAACCCGCATATCGGAATTACGGATCGACCGGGTTATCACCTCGCCGCTGACCCGGGCCATCGAAACGGCGCTGCATATTTTCGAAGGCAGCGTGCCGATCAGCGTCAGCGACCTGCACCGGGAAATACAGGTCCACAGCTGCGATATTGGCCGCCCGCCCGCCGATCTGGCGCGCGACTTCCCGGCCCTCGCCTTCGATCATCTTGCCGATTGCTGGTGGCATGACGGCCCGGGCAACGCCCACGGCGTGCCGATCGAGCCGGAGGCGGTGTATCAAGGCCGCATCACCCGGTTCCGGGAAGACATGGACACCGCCAAAGACCAGCACCTTGCCGTCATCGGTCATGGCGCATTCTTCGAGGAACTGATCGGGCGGATGTTGGATAACTGTGAAATTCACCAGTACCAGCCATGAGCCCGGAAATTCGCCCGGAAATTCGCGACGTCACCGACGCCGATCTGGCTGCCGTGCTGGCCCTCAATCAGGCGGCGCTGCCCCATGTGAGTTCCGTTGGCCTTGAAGACATGCGGCGCTTCGCCGGCGAAGCGAGCCGTTTCCGTATTGTCCAGGAGGCTGGCCATGTCGCCGGGTTCCTGATCGCCCTGTCGCCGGGCCTCGCCTACGCCAGCGATAATTACCGCTGGTTCTGCGCCGCCTATGACGACTTTCTTTATATAGACCGCATTGTCATCAATGAGGCCGCCCGCGGCCGCGGTCTGGGCAAGGCCATGTACGGGGACATCATCGCCACCGCCCGCACCCTGGCCCCGATTTTAACCTGCGAGGTCAATTCCCGACCGCCCAATCCCCAGTCCATGGCTTTCCACGAAGCTTTCGGCTTCGCCCCCGTCGGCACTCAGGCCACCGAGGGCGGCACCAAAGAAGTCACCCTGCTGTCGCTGGACCTAAAAACTTAGCGCCTTCACCTGCACCACCTGGGGCAGGCGGCAGATGCTTTGCATGACCGAGTCAATGGGTGCCTGATCGACCTCGATCAAGGCGATGGCGTCGCCGCCCTGGGCGGCCCGGCCCAAATGGAAAGTGGCGATGTTGATACCGGCATCGCCCAGCGTCGTGCCCAGGGCGCCGATAAACCCCGGCTTGTCCTTGTTGGTGATGAACAGCATGTTGGGGCCGAGCGCGGCGTCGATGGGAATGTCCTTGATCTCGACGATGCGCGGGCGCTCGCCGGCAAACAGGGTGCCGGCCACGGAACGGGTCTGGGCCTCGGTCTTGATGGTCAGCTTGATCAGGGTCTGGTAGGCGCTGGCCCGTTCGTGGGTGACTTCGGATACATCGATGTCCCGTTCCCGGGCGATCACCGGCGCGTTGACCATGTTGACCGATTCCATCAACGGCGACAGCAGCCCTTGCAGGACGATGGCGGTCAGCGGCTTGGTGTTAAGCTCGGCGGCGTGGCCTTCGTATTCGATGATCACCGCATTGAGGCCCGATTCCGTCACCTGGCCTGCAAAACTGCCGAGCTGTTCGGCGAGCTTCATATAGGGGCGCAGGCGCGGCGCTTCTTCCGCCGTCACCGACGGCATGTTCAGGGCATTGGTAACGGCACCGGACACCAGATAGTCGGCCATCTGTTCGGCCACCTGCACGGCGACCTTTTCCTGGGCTTCCGTGGTCGATGCGCCGAGATGGGGGGTGACGATGACGCTATCCATGCCGAACAGCATATTGTCGGTGGCCGGCTCGTCCGACAACACGTCGAGCCCGGCCCCCGCGATGTGGCCGTTTTCAAGGCCGGCTTTCAGGTCGGCCTCGACGATCAGTCCGCCCCGGGCGCAGTTGATGATGCGCACGCCTTTTTTCATTTTCTGAATCGCGGCGGCGTCGATGATGTTGCGGGTGGCGTCGGTCAAGGGGGTGTGCAGGGAAATGAAATCGGCCCGGGCCAGCATGTCATCCAGCTCGACCTTTTCGACGCCGAGCTCGGCGGCCCGTTCCGGCGACAGGAACGGATCAAAGGCGATCACCCGCATTTTTAACCCCTGCGCCCGATCGGCGACGACGGCGCCGATATTGCCGCAGCCGATAATGCCGAGCACCTTGCCCATAAGCTCGACGCCCATGAACTTGCTTTTTTCCCATTTCCCGGCGTGGGTCGAGGCATTGGCCTGGGGAATTTGCCGGGCCAGGGACAGAATCATGGCGATGGCGTGCTCGGCGGTGGTGATGGAATTGCCGAACGGCGTGTTCATGACCACCACCCCGGCCGCCGTCGCCGCGTTCAGGTCGATATTGTCGATGCCGATCCCGGCCCGGCCGATGACCTTGAGGTTTTTGGCGGCGGCCAGCACTTTCGCCGTCACCTTGGTGGACGAGCGAACGGCCAGGCCGTCGTAGTCACCGATGCAGGCGATCAACTGGTCACGGTCCAGCCCAGGGATGACATCGACCTCGACGCCGCGCTCGGCGAAAATTTCGGCGGCCCGGGGGCTCATCTTGTCGGCGATCAGGACTTTCGGCATTAGCTGTCTCCTTCGGAAATGGTTGCAAACGCCCAATCGAGCCACGGAAAAAGGGCTTCAAGATTGGCGGTCTCGACGGTCGAGCCGCCCCAGATTCGCAGGCCCGGCGGGGCCTCCGGGTAGGCGCCGATGTCGTTGGCGGCGCCTTCGCCTTCAAGAAGCGCGACCATGCGTTTGATGAAATCGGCGTCTGCGCCGGCGACCTTCAGGCAGATGGACGTCCGCGAGCGCGTCGCTTTATCCTGGGCCAGAAATTCGACCCACGGCGTCTCTGCGACCCATTTTTCCAGAGCCGCCAGATTGGCCTTGGCTCGGGCGATCAGGGCCGGCAATCCGCCGATCCCTTCCGCCCATTTCAAGCCATCGACGGCATCTTCGACGGCCAGCATGGACGGCGTGTTGATGGTCGCGCCCTTGAAGATGGCCTCCATCAGCTTGCCGTTCTTGGTCAGCCGGAAAATTTTCGGCAACGGCCAGCTTGGCGTATAGCTTTCAAGCCGCTGGACGGCGCGCGGGCTGAGAATCAGCATGCCGTGGGCGCCCTCGCCGCCCATGACCTTTTGCCACGAGTAGGTGGTCACATCGAGTTTGTCCCACGGCAGGTCATAGGCGAACACCGCCGATGTGGCATCGCAAATGGTCAGGCCCGTGCGATCGCCCGAGATCCATGCGCCGTCCGGCACGCAAATGCCCGACGTGGTGCCGTTCCAGGTGAAACAGACGTCGCGGTCGAAATCGACGGCGCTTAAATCCGGCAGCTCGCCGTAGGGCGCGCTCAACACCCGCACGTCATCCAGTTTCAATTGCTTGGTGACATCGGCGGCCCAGCCGGCGCCGAAACTTTCCCAGGCCAGCATGTCGACACCGCGCGCCCCGAGCAGCGACCACATGGCCATTTCCACGGCCCCGGTATCCGATGCCGGGACAATGGCGATGCGGTAATCATCGGGCACCCCTAAAATAGCGCGGGCGCGATCGATGACCTCGGCCAGCCGCGCCTTGCATGGGCCGGAACGGTGGGAACGGCCGGTCAGCGCGCCGGAAAGCGCGCCCACGGTCCAGCCAGGACGTTTGGCACACGGGCCAGTAGAAAAATTGGGGTTTTCCGGACGCATGTCCGGCTTCTGGTGCGGATTCATTTGTATCTCCCTTCCTCGCAGAAGAGTCGCGCCTCGTTGGGGAGGCGTGGCCCACGGCGCTTATAGGCCCCCGGCCCCATGCCGTCAATGGAAGACGTCAACGAAAAGCCGACAGGGTCACCGCCGGGAGGGGCGGCGGATCACCTGTCGGCTTGGCAGATCAAGAGATAGAGTCGTTAAGCGGCTTTACGGTTTTCTTGCAGGTATCCCAGCATGGTGTCGGCGTCGGAGACTTCAAACGGGTCGCTCGGGCAGTTGTCCGAGAAGCCGTCCTCGACGTACATCTTGGTGATCTCGCCATCCTCGACGAGCATCGAGTAGCGCCAGCTGCGCATGCCGAAGCCGAGATTGTCCTTGTTCACCAGCATGCCCATTTTGCGGGTGAATTCGCCGCTGCCGTCGGGCAGCAGGAAGACGTTTTTGGCATTCTGCGACTTGCCCCACTGATACATGACGAAGGCATCGTTGACTGACAGGCAGATGACCGCATCGACACCTTCGGCCTGAAATTCCCCGTAAAGTTCCTCATAGCGCGGCAGGTGGGATGTCGAGCAGGTCGGCGTGAAGGCACCGGGCAGGGAGAACACAATAACCCGCTTGCCTTTGAAAATTTCGTCCGAGGTCAGGTCTTTCCATTCGAACGGGTTGTCGCCTTCGATGGCGTCGTTGCGGACTCGGGTCTTGAAGGTCACGTTGGGGACGGTGGTCATGTTGATTTCCTTTGTTTCAATATGTTTGTGTGATGTCTTGATGAGGAAAATAGAGATCATTTAATCATTTGAGAAATGAGTAATATTCGTTATATTAAGTGATTAAATCAATTTATAGATAGGCCCCTTCATGCAGCCGGAACCCAGTTTGCGCCAGCTTCGCCATTTCCTCAGCCTGGCCGAGCATTGCCATTTCAGCCGCGCCGCCGAGGCCTGCCTGCTGACCCAGTCGTCGTTGAGTGCCAGCATCAGGGAACTGGAAAATATCCTGGGCGCGGCGTTGTTCGAGCGCACCAAGCGTTCCGTCATGCTGACTCCCCTGGGCCGTGACATGATCGGGCTGGCCAAGGATGTGATCGCCCGCCTGGACGACCTGACCGATGCCGCCCGCGGGGCCGCGGCACCCCTGTCCGGCGATCTTCGCATGGGCGTGATTCCAACCATCGGCCCGTTCCTGCTGCCCCGGGTGCTGCCGGGCCTGCGCAACGCGCACCCGGATTTGCGGCTTTATTTGCGTGAACAGCAGACCGCCCCCCTGCTCCGCCAACTGGCCGACGGCACCCTGGATCTGGTGTTACTGGCGCTACCCTACAAAACCGAGAAACTGGAAATATTTGAATTCGCCGACGATCCCTTCCTCGGCGTCTTTCCCCGCGGCCATGCCATGGGTAAGTTCGAGACCCTGACCCCGGCCCGCCTGGCCCCCGATGCCCTGCTGGTGCTTGAACAGGGCAATTGCCTGACCGAGCAGACGTTGAGCATGAGCAAAAAAATGGCGGGTGATTTTCAGGCGACCAGCCTGCACACCCTGGTGCAGATGGTCGATAACGGGCTTGGACTGACGGTGCTGCCGAAAATGGCGGTCGACGCCGGCATCCTGCGCGGCCTCAGGCTGGATGTGCGGCCGTTTTCGAGCCCCGGTGCCACGCGCCGCATCGCCTTGGTGTGGCGCACATCGTCCAGGCGCGGTGACGAATTTCGCATGCTCGGAGAATTTCTGCGCGATGAACTGGCAACCCCGGTGCGGAAATAGCCGGCGGGTTACAGTTCCACCTGTTGCAGGTACTCGGGCACGCTGGCGTTCCAGCCCAGGTGGTCCTCGATTTTCATTTTAAGGGACGATGCGGCTTCCGGCTCGCCGTGGGTGATGAATGTTTGACGCGGCGGCGCCTGAAAATGGCGCAGCCAGTCCAGAATCTCGCCATAATCGGCATGGGCCGATATGTTATGCAATTCTTTCACCTCGGCCCGCACCGGCCACATGCGACCGTGAATTTTTATTTCATCCTCGCCGTGCACCAATCGGGCGCCCCGGGTTCCGGCGGCCTGATAGCCGGTAAATAAAATGGTGTTGCGCCCATCGCCGACGAAATGTTTCAGGTGGTGCAAAACCCGCCCACCCGTGGCCATGCCACTGGCCGAAATGATCACGGCGGGGGCGGCGGCACCCTGATCCAGTGCTTTCGACTCTTCCACCGTGTGGGTGTATTTCGCAACATGGCAGACATCGGCGCACATTTTTTCCGCCAGTCGATGATCGTTCCGGTGCTTGCTTAACAATTGAGTGGCATTGATGGCCATGGGGCTATCCAGAAAAACCGGGATCATCGCCGGTATGGCGCCCGCCTTTTTAAGCTCGTAAATGTAATAAAGAATGCTTTGCGTGCGCCCCACGGCGAAGGCCGGAATGATCACCGAGCCGCCGCGCGCCGCCGTGCTGCGGATGATCTCCCCTATTTTTTCCAGCGGGTTGCCGTCTTTATGCAAGCGGTCACCATAGGTGGATTCCACCACCAGATAGTCGGCCCCCTGCATTTCGGCCGGCGGTTTCATGAGCGGATCATCGGCGCGGCCCAGATCGCCGGAAAACAGAATGGATGTCTGCCCGTCACTGATGTGAACAAAAGCCGATCCCAGAATGTGGCCGGATCGACTGAGGGTAAACGTCAGCCCACCGGCAAGGGTGTGGGGCTTGCCGAAATCCACAACCTTGAACTGGCGCAGGGAATCTTCTGCATCTTTTTGTGTGTATAGGGGCAAAGCCGGTTTGTGTTTTGTATACTCATACCGGTTGGCCCGTTCCGCATCGGCTTCCTGAAGGTGGCCGCTATCGGGCAGCAGGATACGGCAGAGATCGAACGTCGCGGCGGAACAATAAATTTTTCCCTTGAAGCCGCGTTTGACCAGCATCGGAATATAGCCGCTGTGATCGATATGGGCGTGGGTCAACAGGACCGCTTCAATGGAAGCCGGATCAACCGGCAGCTTTTCCCAGTTCCGCAAACGCAAATTCTTGAGCCCCTGAAACAGGCCGCAATCGACAAGAATTTTATGATCGCCCTGCTCTATCAGGTATTTGGAGCCGGTCACCGTGCCCGTCGCCCCTAAAAAGGTGAGTTTCATGAATGCATATCCTAAAGCCCGTAGTACCACGGCGCGAACACCGAGAACACAATCCACATAAGAATAACCAGCGGCACCCCGGCGCGGAAGTAATCGCTGAACCGGTAATGGCCCGGCCCCATAACCAGTATGCCGGTCTTGTAGCCGATCGGGGTGGCGATGCCGCAGTTGGCGGCGAACACCACGGCGATGGCAAATATGTGTGGGTCGAGGCCGAACTCGCGGGCGATGCCAATGGCCACCGGGGTAAACAGCACGGCGGCCGCCTTGGCACTGACGATGTTGGCCATGATTGCCGTGAACAGGAAAAACGCCGACAGGATGATCGCCGGGCTGGCGCCGGAAATCGCATGGGTCAACTGGCTGGCCAGATACTGGGCGCCACCGGTTTCCTGCATGGCGACACCCATGGCCAGGGCCGCCGGGATCAGGGTGAACAGCTTTGAATCAAGGGCGCGGATCGCCTGCTGAAGATTGATTGCCCCGGTCATCACCATGGCGATGGCGCCCAGCAAGGCCGCACCGACCACCGGAAACATCCCCGATGCGGCCAGCACGACAACGCCCAAAAAGATCAGCCCGGCGCTTTTCGCGTGATGGATAACCGGCAGTTCCTGGGTCGACCATTCCATCAGCACCACGTTGCGATCAACGCGCAGGGATTGAATATCGTCGGGCTCGCCCTGCACCAACAAAATATCACCGGCTTCCAGCAAGGTATCGCCAAGGCGCGAACGGATGGTATGGGCGCGGCGCTGCACGCCAAGCACGAAACACCGGGTGCGTAGCTGAAACCCGGTCTGGCGCAGCCTGAGGCCGACCATGCTTGATGCCGGCGCGACCATGACTTCGGCGATCACCCGCTCTCCCCGTATCTTGGCTTCCTCGCCGCCCGGTTCGGCGGCGGCGGCGCTGGCGATACCCGGATCATCGGCCAGCACATCGGACAGCGCCTTGCGCGATGCGGCGGCGACCACGGTGTCGCCCTCCTCAATAATGAAATCGTGATAAGGGGGCGTGAACACCTGTTCGCCCCGGATGATCATACGGACCCTGACATCGGGCATTTTGTTGACGACCCCGCCGACCGCCTTGCCGCCGATCAGCGAGGAATCGGGGCCGACGGCGATTTGCGTTAAAAAATGCCGCGGGCTGCGTTGCATGATCCGGTGCGCCAGCGAGGTTCGTTCCGGCAACAGCAGGGGCAGGAATACCAGCACGTAGACCAGCCCGGCCCCGGCCAGCACCAGCCCCGGCACGGTAAAATCGAAAAACCCCAGCGGCGCTTCGCCAAGCTCGACCAGGGCGCTGGACACCAGCAGGTTGGTGCCGGACCCGATCAGCGTCGTCATACCGCCCAGCACGGCGGCATAGTTAAGCCCCATCATCACCTTGCTGGCCGGTTTTTTTAAGCGCTCGGCGAGCATTTGCATGACCGGGATAAAGATAACGACGACCGGAATGTTGTTAAGGAAGGCGCTGACCACCAGCACCACGGTCAGCACCACGGCCATGGACAGCCAGCCCCGGCCGCCGCCGATGTCGATGACCCGGCGGGCGACACCGTCCAGCACCCCGGTACGGACCATGCCCTGGCCGACCACCAGCAGCGCCAGCACCGTGATCAGGGCCGGATTGGCAAACCCGCGCAGCAGCCGGTCCGCCGACAGCACGTTGGCGGCACCATCTGCATAATCCGGTGAAAAGACGGGAAACACCTGAAAAAAGATGATGAAGGCGCAAATAATGAGAATCGAGGTGACCTCGATCTTCAGTCGCTCGGACGCATAAAGCGCCAACGCACAGCCGATCAGGGCGAAGGTCACCCACATCTGCACTGTATTTCCGGCCAGTTGGGCTGTTTCGGCTGTCATGGCGGCAGTCTACCCCGGAATGGGGGGACGACAAAATCATCTGGCATGGGGCCGATGGGGTATGATAGAACCCAGCCGCTATTGGGGAATCGTCTAACGGTAGGACAGCGGTCTCTGACACCGTCAATCGTGGTTCGAATCCACGTTCCCCAGCCAACTGTCCCCGGCACCCCTATTCCCCTGCCTCAGGCACCCTTGTTCCCCGGCCCCGGTCCAAAACAGTCAGGCCATTGGATAGCTGGCGCTCGGAAATAATATCCATTTCATCGAGGCTGCGTATTTCGGTTGCAAGGTTGTCGATCAGGTTGCCAAAAAGCGACAGGGTCTCAGGGGACAATGGCTTGCCCTTGTCGGCTTCCATCTTCACCAGCAGCATATTATTGAGGGAATTGTTGACCACATCATGCACCGACGCCAGGGTGCTGCGGGCGACGGATAATTTTTCCGATTCCACTTCGCGTTTACGCTTGTGCCTGCGTACCAGACGGAATTCGTCAATGGCGAACATTATGCCAATCAGGATGACGGAAAAGATGACCTCTTCCGTCTTCATGTATACCATGTTGTCCAAGGTGCTGACGAATGCCCTGAACAGATCTATGTGGAAAATCAGGGTTCCCAGGGTGAAAATAGTCACGACAAATATTGCCGCAACCGTCAGGGAATATTGCCTGAAGAATTTTCTGAATTTTGGTATTTCCGGGTTCATGATTTTTTTTGCTCTTGAATCAAAATAAAGTCCCCACGGCCGGGGAGGCTCAGAACTTTACCCATGGTTCTTGAACATATGGTTACCATGATAGGCAATTAAAACCCGCCATCATCCCTAAAAAAGTGTGGGTTTAATGCTCTTAAAAGCCCGGCCTTACTCCAACACCCCGGTAAACTTGTAGCCGTGGCCCGGCACGGTGACGATGTATTTGGGGTTTTTGGGGGATTTTTCGATCTTCTTGCGCAGGCGGCTGACGTAAACGTCGATCATGCGGTCTGACGGCGGCTCGTCATCGCGGGCGATGGCGTCGAGCAGGTGATCGCGGGACAGCACCCGGTTCGGGGCCTTGACAAGGGCGGCCAGAAGATTGAATTCACCGCCGGTCAATGGCACGTCATCGCCACCGGCGGCGGTTAGCGTGCGCGATGCCAGATCAAGCCGCCAGCCATCGAAGTCTATTGTTTCGGCCGTCTCGTCTTGGCGCTCGCCGCTGCGTTTGAGCACATTACGCACCCTGAGCACCAGTTCCCGCGGATCGAACGGCTTGGTCAGGAAGTCATCGGCGCCGATGCCAAGGCCGGTCAGCCGGTCCTCCATGCCCTTGCGGGCCGTCATGATGATGATGGGAACGTTCGAGCGGGCCCGAATCTGGCGGGCCAGAGTCAGGCCGTCTTCATCGGGCAAGGTCAGGTCGAGCAAGATCAGGTCGGCCGGGCGCTTGTTGAGGGCGGCGAACATATCCTTGCCGGTCAGCACCCCGGTAATGTCATAGCCTTCCTGCTCCAGGTAGACGCCAAGCAGAGATTGCATCATTTCGTCGTCCTCGACGACCAGCAGATGCAGCTTCTTTCGGTCATTTTTTGTTGAAATCAAACCCCCCAACTTTCATGTGTTTATTGTCATTGGGCCGTCGGCGTTTGCAACATTCTAGCAACATTGCGGCCATATGGACACAACAACATGATGCCATGTTGCTCCTCAAGTCACCCGAACAGGCGCAACTGGATCATGGAACAGACAATGGAATTGAATATGATAGACAACGCCGTTTTGACAACGGCCAAGATTCTGATCGTCGATGACGAGCCCGATATCATCGACGAGGTGGTCGAGCAACTTGAAGACGAAGGCCTTGTCTGTGTTTCCGCCTATAACGCCGCCCAGGCCCTTGAGCTGATCGAGGCCGACACCGCGATCGGCGTCGTCGTCACCGACATCCGCATGCCCGGCATGGACGGCCTGGAAATGGCCCGCAAGCTATCCGATGATTACGGCGACAGCCGCGACCTGTTCGTCATCGTGGTCACCGGCCACGCCGGCATGAAGGAAGCCATCGAGGCCCTGCAACTGGGCGCCGAGGATTTTCTGACCAAGCCGATCTCGCCGGACCATCTTCTGCACTCGGTGCGCCGGGCCGGGGAAATGATCCACCTACGCGCCAACGAACGCTTCTACCAACAGAAGCTGGAACAGCAGGTCCAGGCAAAAACCACCGAGGTCCGCGAGCTGGCCGCCGACCTTGCGGCGCGCAACCAGGAACTGCACACCAAAAACCGGGAGCTGACGGTGGTCAGCCAATTGAAGGACGAATTCCTGCAAATGATGAGCCACGAGCTGAACACACCGCTCAACGCCATCATCGGCTTCTCGCAATTGCTGATGGATTCGGCCAGGCAAAAAGCCGATGACACGGCTGAAAAATGCGCCAGCTACATTTATTCGAGCGGCATGCGTTTGATGAAAACCTTCGATTCCATCATCACCCTGTCGTCCCTGACGGCGGGGGATTTCAATCTTACGCCTTCACGCTTCTCGGCCCGCAATTTCATCGATTCGACGATTTCCGAATTCACGCCGATGCTGGACAACTGGAAGGCCGACCTTCAATGCGATATGCCGGAACGCCCCTTCGACATGACCGCCGATTTCCAGGAACTTCTAAAAGCCGTCGGTCACCTGATCGAAAACGCCGCCAAATACGGCAACGAAGGCGGCAAGGTTCATCTGACCATCAGCCGGAAAGACGGCCAGGTTGTTTTCGCGGTCACCGATAACGGCCCCGGCATGACGGCGAAACAGGCCGCCATCGCGCAGGAACCCATGCGCCAGGTCGATGGCTCCCTTGCCCGAAAGTACGAAGGCATGGGCCTTGGCCTGCCCTTGGCCAGGGCCATCGCGGAACTGCACGGCGGCCGGCTTGATGTGGACAGCACACCGGGCAGCGGCACCACCGTCACCATCACCGTGCCGGAAAAATAGAGGCCAGGAAAATCAGAAATTTAATCATAGCCGGGCCCCTCGCCTTTGCCATCGCCATCGCATGGTTGGGCAATAGCGATATCAACCTGTCGGAAAATTACGGCCTGCAAACCGCAGGCACCGGAGACGAAGATAGGCGACTCATTCACTTCGGCTTCGATCTGCGCGGCACCCCCGATGAAGACGCTCGCCAGTACCTGGCGTTCCTGAATTACCTTGAGGCCAAAACCGGCCGTCGCTTCGTGCTGCGCTTTACGCCCAAGGATGGAAAGCTCGACGAAGACCTGGCAAATGGTGTGGTCGAAGTGGCCGCCGTCGGCGCCGTCAGTTACCTGAACGCCAGCCAGTTGGGAAACGTGATTCCCCTGGCCCGTGGCCTGAACAAGCAGGGCAAGGCCGTCTATAAATCGGTGATCGTCACCCTGCCCGGCAGCGCCATCCATTCCATTGACGATCTTCGCGGTAAAAGAATGGCTTTCGGCGGCATCGATTCAACGCAAGGCCACATTATTCCACGGCTTTCCCTGAACGCCGCCGGTATCCATCTGGATGATCTTGCCACCTATGTCTACACCGGTTCGCACCGCAGTTGCGCCAACGCGGTAATCGACGGCATTGCCGACGCCTGCGCCATGCAAGATACTCTGGGCGAAACCCTTGAATCAGAAGGCAAGGTCACGATTATTTTCTCCTCAAAAAATTATCCGTCCAGCGGCATCGCCGCCAACACCACGCTGCCCAAGGAAATTCTCGACAAAATCACCGCCGCCCTGATCGATTTCGACCCCACCGGCGCCCATGCGGTCGAACTTTATAACTGGGGACGCACGGAAATGCCCAACGGCTTCATCGTTGCAAAGGACAGCGACTACAAGGATATGCGCGCCAACCTGCAAAAACTCGGGCTGTTGAGGTAGATTATGAACACCAAACGAAACACCCTCAGGCACCCGACCCTGGCGCTGCCCCTGCTGATCTGCCTGATCGGGGCGGCGACCGCCGGAATCTCCATTGCCACCCTGTATAGGGTGTCCATTGACGAAGAAAAAACCCGGCTGACCCAAATGGTCCACAGCCAGGCCCGGCTGATGGAGGCCGTCGCCGAATTTGAAAATGCACACAGCCACCAGGAACATCCCGGCGGCGCCTTCGGGGCGACCATGGCGCAAATCGTCGCCGCCCACAAATCCATCGATGGTTTCGGGGAAACTGGCGAGTTCGTCATCGGCAAGCTGATCGATGGTCAGGTCGCGCTTTTGCAACCGCCGCGCTTTGAAGGCGACCTTAACTTCCAGATTCCGGCATTTGCCCCGGTTCCCATGCAGCGGGCGTTATCGGGTGAAAGCGGCGTAATTATCGCGCCCGATTACAAAGGCAATGAGGTGTTGGCATCCTATGTGCCGGTTCCTGTCCTGAACATCGGTCTGGTCGCCAAAATCGATACCCATGAACTGTACCGACCCTTTATCGTGGCAGGCCTGGTCGCGACGCTGCTTTCGGCGCTCATGCTGGTGATCGGGTTCTATGCGGCGCGCTATTTCGCCGCCCCCTTCGCCGAACGGGAAGCGGTTCTTAAAACCCTTACGAAAAACCAGAAAGAACTCGCCAAGGCCCAGCAACTGGCGGGGCTTGGAAGCTGGAGCTGGAACCTGTCTGACAATTTTGAAGAATGGTCTGACGAACAATTCAGGATTTTCGGCTATGAGCCGGGGGAAGTCACCCCGACCCTCGACCTGTTCATCAACGCCCTACACCCGAAAGACCAGGCGGGGGTCGCCCTGGAAGTTGAAAACACCCTGAATAATGACGCACCCTACGACACCGAATTCCGGATTATCGATGCCAAAGGGAAGGTTCGCCACGTACAGGCCCATGGCGAGGTCGCGCGCGACAAGGATGGCAAGGCGGTTTCCATGATCGGAACCATCATGGATATTACCGAGCGCAGAACATCCGAACAGGCATTGAAAAAAAGTGAGGAACGCTTCACCAAAAGCCAGAATTTTGCCAACATCGGCACCTGGGACTGGGATATCCAAAACGGCAATCTGTACTGGTCTGACCGCATCGCGCCCTTTTTCGGATACGAAGCGGGGACCCTGGAAACCACCTATGAAAACTTCGTTGGCGCCATCCACCCGGATGACCGACAGGCCGTGACCGACGCCGTCACCGCATGCGTCGAGGACGGCATTAAATACAACATCGAACACCGGGTCGTGTGGCCCGACGGCACCGTGCGTTACCTGCATGAAAAAGGCGACGTGGTTCGCGATGAAGACGGCAAGCCCCTGAACATGCTTGGTGTCGTCCAGGACATTACCAAAAGCAAGTCCCTGCAAGCCCAGTTGATCCAGTCGTCGAAGATGGCGACCCTGGGTGAAATGGCGACCGGCGTCGCCCACGAATTACACCAGCCCCTTAACGTCATCCGCATGGCCATCAACAACATCCAGCGCAAACTGAAAGACAACAAGGCTGATCCCGGGTACCTGTCCAACAAGCTGGGCAAGATCGACAATCAGGTTGAACGGGCCACGGCGATCATCGAACACATGTGCATTTTCGGCCGCAAGCCGGGCACCACCCCGGTGCCGCTGGACCCGAAAAAGATAGTCGACAGCACCCTGGGCATGATCGGCGAACAGCTGCGCCTGGCCGATATTCAGGTCACCGTCGAGGCGCCGGAAAAATGCCCACTAATTTTAGGCCACCAGGTACAGGTCGAGCAGGTACTGCTCAACCTGATCGGCAACGCCCGCGATATTCTTAAAGATTGGCACCAGGGCGAAAAACGCATCTCGATCACCGTCGGGGAAAGCGCCGACGCGGTCATCATCGCCGTCGAGGACAGCGGCGGCGGTATTGCCGAAAGTGACCTGCCGCGCATCTTCGAGCCGTTCTTCACCACCAAGGAAATTGGCCAGGGCACCGGGTTGGGCCTGTCCATCAGCTACGGCATCATCACCGACATGGGCGGCACCATTACGGCGGCCAACACCGATGGCGGGGCGCGCTTTGTCATCTGCCTGCCCCAAGACACGCAGGAAACGGTGGCGGCTTGACGGCGGCGACCGGTGGCAGCAAGCTATCGGCATCTTGACCCCGTAGCCTTGAGGATTTTTCATGCGTTCGTGTGTTACCTGCCCCGGCGCCGGCACCGGCGATTGCGCCGGCACCAACCTGCACCCGGTTTTGGGCAAGGTGCTGGAGCTTTACGGCGACGGCATGACCGACAAGTTCGACATCCTGTTCGCCCTTGGCAGCGACGCCGAGAAATTGCTGGAACGCTATACCTACCGGGTGTCGCCCGATTGCTGGTCCAGGGCCTCGTTGCTGGCCATCGCCGACGCCCTGGTAGCCGGCGGGGCGCCGGAAGATACCATCCGGACGGCCAAAAACGCCTTCGCCCTTTTCCCGTGGCGCCTGGAAGAGCTGGTCGAACAGGCACCGGATCTCTATCAGGCGGTTCTCGTCAGCACCCCCGATGACAGCTTCGAACAAGCCTTCAGCAAGCGGGCGTTCGTCAAGATCTGCAAACAGGTCGCTTACGAATAGCACTGCGGCTCTTGAATCAGAAAAGCGGCCTGCCGGTTTCCCGGGCGGGCCGCTTCTCCTTTGGATTCCTATTCCCCCGAAGGGGCCCTGGGAAATCCTTCCCGATCAGCTCAATCCGGCTTTCCTTGCGGTCCGCGTTCTCTCCCTAACCGGTCCGATCCGTTCGCGTCTGCTTTCCTTGCGGTCCACAATCGCGCCCTGACCAGAATTTAACCGTAGCAACTGAATTGGGCGGCAACAAGTCAACTTCGATCCACAGCCCTGTGGAACATGGGGATTGATTCGGTGCCCCCGACCATCCGGCAAAACTTGACAAACCTCTATTTTAGGATTATATTCTAGGCTCGTTCTTTGACAGGGTGAATAGAGTAAAAATGGCTTCCAAAAAAAGGGAGGATTGATTTTAAACGATTAATTGGCTTTCGTTCCTTTACTTTTTTTTTAGTC
>JABMOQ010000108.1 GCA_013204045.1 Rhodospirillaceae bacterium
TGGCTGGCCTGGCCGTGCTGTTCAATCCCGCATCCTATGATTTTTCGAACCCGGTCGTCCTGCTAGGCAACGGCCTTCTGCTTGCTGCGGCAATATGCTTCTCGGTGGTCATTGTCCACATCCGCCGCCACCGTCTGGCCATGACGCCGCTGCAATTGGTTCCGTGGCAAATGTTGCTCGGTGGAAGCGTTCTGATGGCCGTTGCCACCGTCTATGAAGAAATGCCGCCGCTTGCCTATTCCCACACTCTTGCCGCCGTCATCATCTATAACGGCCCGATTGCCTCGGCTTATTGTTTCTGGGCCAGTTTTACCATCATGCGCACATTGTCGGCGACCAGCACGGCCCTTGGTTCTCTGGGGGTGCCCGTCGCCGGGCTGGTGTTTTCGGCAATAGCCCTGGGGGAGCCGCTGTCGGCGCCCAAGGTGCTGGGGCTGACGCTTATATCTTCTGCCGTTGTCGCGCTGATCGTCGGTGATTTTATAAAAAAGCCAAAACTTGCCAGCCAGTGGCGCAATCCCCATAGTTAAGGTTATTAATTATCTGGAAAGATTATGGCCGCCAAGCAAGCCCGCAAAAATAACAAGCAACGCCCGGACAGCATGTTCGCCGACGCCCCGGAACAAGCACCCGAGGCCGAGACCCGACTGTGCGAGTGGCCGGGCTGCGATGACGGGGCCGAGCACAAGGCACCGCGCTCACGCGATGACCTGAAAATTTATTACTGGTTCTGTCTTGACCATGTCCGCCAGTACAACAAGCAATGGAACTACTATGACGGCATGAGCGACAAGGAAGTCGAAGACGATGTTCGTCGCGATACCACCTGGGATCGGCCGTCGTGGCCCTTCGGCGGCCTGGAAAGGCCCTTGCGTTTCAGGCACGGCACCCCCGATATCGATGACTATGGTGCTTTCGGCGACCCCGATGGCGGCGATACCTCGGCCCACGTCCACCGCCAGGTTCCCGACACCCCGGAAGCACAGGCCATGGCGGTTTTCGACCTGACCCCGCCGGTCACCATCGCCGCCATCAAGGGCCGCTACAAGGAGCTGGTCAAACGCCATCATCCGGATGCCAACGGCGGCGACAAGACGGCGGAAGAAAAATTCATACAGATCGCCGCCGCTTACGAAACCCTGATTGCGGCTGTTTCCTGAGGCAAAAAAGGCCTAAAATCAGCTAAATTCGTTGACGAATGGCCATCAGCCCCTTAACCCATCACCTAGATTGAAAGAAGATGACTGGACACCCGATTATGACAGCCACCGACACCATCCCGACGGGAGGAGGCGAGTTTCCCCTCAATGCACCCGACATCTCCATTTCCGTGCGCCAGACGTTCGGGATCGACAGCGACATAGAGGTCCCGGCCTTCAGCAAAGGCGAGGACCACGTGCCGGTGATTGACCCGTCGTATCAGTTCGATCATGACACGACGCTGGCCATATTGGCCGGATTTGCCCACAACCGCCGCGTCATGATTCAGGGCTATCATGGCACCGGCAAGTCGACCCACATCGAACAGGTGGCGGCGCGCCTCAACTGGCCGTGCATCCGCATCAATCTGGATAGCCACATCAGCCGTATCGATCTGGTCGGCAAGGATGCCATCGTGCTCAAGGACGGCAAGCAGATTACCGAGTTCCGCGAGGGCATCCTGCCGTGGGCCTTGCAACATCCGACGGCGCTGGTTTTCGACGAATACGACGCCGGACGGCCGGACGTCATGTTCGTTATCCAGCGCGTGCTCGAAGTCGAAGGCAAAATGACCCTGCTGGATCAGAACCGGGTGCTTACGCCGCACCCCTATTTCCGGCTGTTTTCGACCACCAACACCATCGGCCTTGGCGATACCACCGGGCTTTATCACGGCACCCAGCAGATCAATCAGGGACAGATGGACCGCTGGAACATCGTCGCCACGCTCAACTATCTGCCCCACGACGACGAAGTCGGTATCGTGCTGTCAAAAGTGCCGGCCTACGACACGCCGGAAGGCCGCAAACGGATGAGCGCCATGGTCGAACTGGCCGACCTGACCCGGGCCGGATTCGTCAACGGCGATATATCGACCGTGATGTCACCCCGGACGGTTATCACCTGGGCCGAGAACGCCGAAATTTTCGATGACCTGAAGGTCGCCTTCAGGCTGACGTTCCTCAATAAATGTGATGAAATCGAACGGCCGGTGGTCGCCGAATACTACCAGCGTTGCTTCGACGAGGAACTCCCCGAATCGGCGACCAGGACGACCGTGCTGTAGGACACACCCGCCATGCCCATGAGCGAGTCTCCGTCAGAAATGATCAAACGGGTGACGTCCTCGACCATCAAGGCAATTGCCAATAAAAACGAGGTCGAGGTTACCTTTGCCTCTGGCAATGAGGCCAGGGTCGCCACCAATGGCGCCTCGGTGCGCCTGCCATCACCGCCCGAACAAAACATTACCGAGGACGACATCACCCGCCTGCGCGGCGCCGCCGACGCGGTGGCCTTACGGCTGCGTTATCACGATGCCGATGTTCACCGGCGCTGCCGGCCCTCAAGCCACGAAGCGGCCCAGGTTTTCGAGCGCGCCGAACAGGTCCGGGTCGAGGCGCTGGGCGCCAGACGCATGGCCGGCGTCGCCCATAATCTGGCGACCATGCTGGAAAAGCGTTGCACCGCCAAGGCCCCGGAAAAGGGCGAGGAGCGCAGCGAGGGCCTGCTGCCGGAAGCCATCGGCCTGGTCATTCACGAAAAACTGACCGGCCAAAAATTGCCCATATCCGCAGACCCTATTCTTAATCACTGGAAACAGTACATCGACGAGCGTATTGGCTGGCAACTTGAAAAAATCGCCGAAAGTGCCGACGACCAGGAATCCTTCGCCCTTCACATGACCGACATGATCAAGTCCCTGGAACTGAATGACGACGAGGATGCCGAACCGGACACCGAGGAGCAATCCGCCAACGAAGATGACGCATCCAATGACTCCGACAACCAGAGCCAGGAAAGCGATAGCGAAAGCCGTTCCGAGACGGATTCCGATGCCGGTGACATGGAAGACGGTGCCTCCGAATCCGGCATGGATGCAGAAGACGGCCTGGCCGATGGCGGGGCTGAGCCAGCTGGCCCCCGCGATGGCCAGGATTCATGGCCCGACAACAGCCCCGGGCCAACCCCCTATCACGCCTACTTCACGGGCGCCGACGAAGCCATCGCAGCCGAGCAACTGTGCGAGCCGGAAGAACTTGGACGCCTGCGCAGCCAGCTTGACCAGCAACTATCCCGCTTGCAGGGCATCGTTTCGCGCCTCGCCAACCGCCTGCAACGGCGGCTGATGGCGAAACAGACCCGGTCGTGGGAATTTGATCTGGAAGAAGGCATGCTCGATGCCGGACGGCTGTCCAGGGTGGTTATCGACCCTGTCCACCCGCTGACCTTCAAGCAGGAAATTGATACGGATTTCCGCGATACCGTGGTCTCCCTATTGATCGATAACTCGGGTTCCATGCGCGGCCGCCCAATCACGGTGGCGGCCATGAGCGCCGATATCCTGGCGCGCACCCTCGAGCGGTGCGGCGTCAAGGTCGAGGTCCTGGGCTTCACGACCCGCGCCTGGAAGGGCGGTCAGGCACGCGAGAAATGGGCCGATGACGGCAAACCGGCCGATCCGGGCCGTCTGAACGATCTGCGTCACATTATTTACAAGGCGGCCGACATGCCGTGGCGGCGGGCCCGGCGCAACCTGGGCCTGATGTTGCGCGAGGGACTGCTCAAGGAAAACATCGATGGCGAGGCTTTGCTGTGGGCCCATTCGCGGCTGCTTGGGCGGCCCGAACAGCGGCGCATCCTGATGGTCATATCCGACGGTGCGCCGGTTGATGATGCGACCCTGTCGGCGAATCCCGGCAATTATCTGGAAAAGCACCTGCGCGACGTTATTCACTGGATCGAGACCCGGTCCGATGTTGAACTGACGGCCATCGGCATCGGCCACGATGTCACCCGCTATTACCAGCATGCGGTCACCATCTCCGATGCCGAAGAGCTGGGCGGAACAATGTTGCAAAACCTGACCGATCTATTCGATGGGGATAGCGCCGCAAAGCCGGCCCCGAAACGGGTCCACAGCCCCGCCACCAGCCACTGGTAAAGCACATTTTATATGTGGGAAATGGCCAAAAGGAGCCGTTGTCAGAACCGGCAAGGGGCGGTATGTTCTTGCCATCACAAGGTTATAAGAACGATGAGCGTAGCAAGCAAAATGTCCGATAAAACATATCGTCTGGTCACCCGCGCGGATTTTGATGGCGTCGTCTCCGGTGGGCTACTGCTGGAGATCGGCTTGGTCGATGATGTCATGTTTGCTGAACCGAAGGACATGCAGGATGGCAAGATTGATGTCACCACAAACGACATCACAGCCAATCTGCCGTATGTGGAAAGCGCCCACCTGTGCTTCGACCATCACCTGAGCGAAACCATCCGGGTCGGGGAAAAACCCAATATGGTCATTGATCCCAACGAGCCGTCAGCGGCAAGGGTGATCTATGAATATTATGGCGGCGAAAAGGCATTCCCCAAAATTTCACCGGAACTTATGGCGGCCGTCGACAAGGCCGACTCGGCGGATTATTCGGAAATGGACATCCTGGCGCCGGGGCCATGGACGAAGCTGAATTTTATTCTCGACCCGCGCACCGGGCTCGCGCGTTTCGGCCACTTCAGCATTTCCAACGAACAGTTGATGAAGGATATGATGGTCTATTGCCGCCATCATCCGATTGAAGAAATCCTCAAGATTCCCGATGTGGAAGAACGCCTGCACCTTTACGAAGAACACGAAGAATTCTGCGAAATGCAAATCCGCCGTTGCGCCAAGGTTCACACAAAACTGGCCGTTGTCGACCTGCGCGGGGAAGATAAAATTTTTGCCGGCAACCGTTTCACGGTCTATGCGATTTTCCCGGCCTGCAACATCTCCATACAAATTCTGCCCCATACCGACGGGGAGCGAACTGTTTTCGCCGTCGGCAAATCGATCCTCAACCGCACATCCAACACCAATATCGGCGAATTGATGCTGGAATACGGCGGCGGTGGCCACCGGGCCGCCGGAACCTGCCGGATTCCGAACGAAGACGCCAAACGGGTGCTCGGCGAACTGATTCAGCGCATCAATAAAGACGGCTGAACACAGCCATTGTCAGCAGACAATCTGGCCCCATAAGCACCCCACCCGTGGCCCTTTTCCGACCCTGAATTGATGGCCATAGTCGCCCCCTGAACCATTCAGGGGAAAGAGACCATGACCAGCTACCAGCCGACCAAAAGATCGAAAGCCAAGCGCGTCCATGATCGGGTTGCCTATGACCATGAGGCCGTCCATGAGGTGTTCGACGCCCTGCCCATGTGCCATGTGGGATACGCCATCGACGGCCAGCCCTATGTGACGCCGACCATCCAGTGGCGGCAAGGCACCCGGCTTTACTGGCACGGCTCGGCGGCAAGCCGGATGATCAAAACCGTGTCGGCGGGCGCCGCCGTGTGTGTCACGGTCAGCCAATTAAACGGTTTTGTCATGGCCCGCTCGCCCTTTCATCACAGCGTTAATTACACCAGCGCCATGGCCTTCGGACACGGGGCAGCCATCACCGATGCGGCCGAGAAGGAAGAAACCCTGAGGCACATGTTCGAGCATTTGTTCCCGGGCCGCTGGGACGATGTGCGCGGCAATACGGCCAAGGAGCTGAAGGCAACCGGCGTTGTATTTATGGAAATCGAGGAAGCGTCGGCCAAGACGCGCGGCGGCCCGCCCATAGATGATGAAGAGGACTACGATGGTGTCGATTGCTGGAACGGGGTGCTAACCGTCGGGCCGGCCTATGGCGCGCCCGTCAATGTCGAACGCAACAAGCCCGGCATCGGTTTTCCGGATTATCTAAAGCATATGAGGAGTTAGGCGGTTTTAGCTTCCAGCGCCTTCTTGACCTTGCGCTTCATCAGAACGGCTTCGTCGGTCAGTTTGGAATTGGATGTGCCCATCAGGAAGTTGTCCAACCCACCTTTGTGCTCGATGGTGCGAACGGTACGGGTCGCCAGTTTCAGGCGCACCGCCTTGCCAAGGGCATCGCTGAGGATCGAAAAGACCTGCAGGTTGGGCAGGAAGCGACGCCGCGTCTTGTTGTGGGCGTGGCTCACGTTATTGCCGGCCTGAACACCCCTGCCGGTAAGGTCACAACGTCTTGCCATCTTCTCAATCCTTGAATTTCAACTACTTAACATTGCACGGGCCACCCGAAAACGGCCCCAAGAGGGCGTTTTCTAGGGGATTAGGGGGCATCCGTCAAGGATATAAGGCCGGGGCTCGGCTCCTGCGTCAACCCATGGCCTTTTTCAGGTTCTCATCGAGCTTGTCCAAGAACTGCTGGGTCGTCATCCAGTGCTGGTCGGGGCCGATCAGAAGCGCCAGATCCTTGGTCATATGGCCGGATTCGACGGTTTCGACGCAGACTTTTTCCAGAGTATCGGCAAACCGCATGACCTCCGGGGTGCCGTCGAATTCGCCCCGGTAGTGGATCGCCCGCGTCCACGCGAAGATTGAGGCGATCGGGTTGGTGGAGGTTTCCTTGCCCTTCTGGTGCTGGCGGTAGTGGCGGGTCACGGTACCGTGGGCGGCCTCGGATTCGATGGTTTTGCCGTCGGGGGTCATCAACACCGAGGTCATCAGGCCGAGCGAGCCGAACCCTTGCGCCACCGTGTCTGACTGTACGTCGCCATCATAGTTCTTGCAGGCCCAGACGAAGCCGCCTTCCCACTTCATGGCCGAGGCCACCATATCGTCGATCAGGCGGTGTTCGTAGGTGATGCCGGCGGCTTTGAATTTATCGGCGAATTCGGCCTGAAATATTTCCTCGAACAGATCCTTGAAGCGCCCGTCATAGACTTTCAAGATGGTGTTCTTGGTCGACAGGTACACCGGCCAGCCGAGATTCAGGCCATAGTTCATACAGGCCCGGGCGAAGCCGCGGATTGAGTCATCCAGGTTGTACATGGCCAGGGCGACCCCGCTGCTGGGGTAGTCGTAGACCTCGCGCTCAATTTTTTCCCCGCCGCCATCGGGGACGAAGGTCATGGTCAGTTTGCCGGGGCCGGGAACGATGAAGTCGGTGGCCCGGTACTGATCGCCAAAGGCGTGACGACCGATGACGATGGGGCGGGTCCAGCCCGGCACCAGGCGCGGCACGTTCTTGCAAATGATCGGCTGGCGGAAAACGGTGCCGCCGAGAATGTTGCGGATCGTGCCGTTGGGCGAGCGCCACATTTCTTTAAGGCCAAATTCTTCGACCCGGCCCTCGTCCGGGGTAATGGTCGCGCATTTAACGCCGACGCCGTGTTCCTTGATGGCGTTGGCCGCATCTATGGTGATCTGATCATTGGTCTCGTCGCGCTTTTCCACGCCCAGGTCATAGTATTTCAGGTCCACATCCAGATAAGGCAGGATCAGCTTGTCCTTGATGAATGCCCAGATGATGCGGGTCATTTCATCACCGTCCAGTTCGACGATCGGGTTGGCGACCTTGATCTTGGCCATGATGTGTTCTCTCCCTCGCGGTTCTTATAGGTGGCTGGTCAGTACTTCTTCCGGGGCCTCAGGCGCGGCCGCCAAGGCATCAAACACTTTGTCGACGCCATCGACAATACTGAAAAGCTCGGAAATGCCATGATGGCCATAGCCGCCATCGACGACGGCGGCAACCAGATCCTTGAGCGGCTGCCAATAATTGTTGATATCGACGATGACCACCGGCTTTTTATGCTGCTGCAACTGCTTCCAGGTGACGATCTCGATGGTTTCATCAAGGGTGCCGAGGCCGCCGGGAAGCGAGATAAAGGCGTCCGATCGCTCGAACATGACGCGTTTTCGCTCGTGCATGCTTTCAACCATGATCAATTCCGTCAGTCCCGGGTTGCCGACCTCAAATTCCATAATGAATTTAGGGATAATGCCGGTGACGTGGCCACCGGCATCGAGGGCGGCGCGGGCCACCATGCTCATCAGGCCGATGTCGCCGCCGCCGTAAACCAGGCGCAAGCCACGTTCGGCGATCTGCCGGCCCAGGCTTACCGCGGCTTTGCCATGGGCCGGGTCATTGCCGGCCCGCGAGCCGCAAAACACACAAACGGAAGATATACCTGTCATCCTGGCAACATAGCCGGGTCTTGCCTTGCCGAAAAGCCTTGTTCATGACAGACAAAAAAAGCGAAACTTCACCGATGTTAAAAATTAGGAGAAAGACAATGACCGGATACCTTCGCAAAACCATTCTGACGGGCTTTGCCGCCCTTATTCTCGGTCTCGGCCTTTCCGGCCCGGCCATGGCCGACAGCCACGAAATAAAGTTTCGCCAATCGGTGATGAAATCCGTCGGTGGTGCCATGGGCGGCCTTGCCGCCGTGCTCAAGGGTCAAGCATCGGCGGAGCACGCAAATGCCCTGTCCCACGTTATGTATAATTTATCCCTGGTGGTTCCACATGTTTTTCCGGAAGGCTCGGACTTCGGCGAGACGGAAGCATTGATCGTGATCTGGCAAAAACCAGCCGATTTCAAAATTGCCGTTCAGAATTTCCAAAGTGCCGCCTTGAACCTGTCGAAGGTTACCCATGGCGGTGACATGCAGGCTTTCGGTCAAGCGTTTGGTGCACTTGGCAAGGCCTGCAAGGACTGCCATGAAAACTTCCGCAAGAAGAAAGAGAAGTAACCGGCACCATGGTGCGTTTGATGCCGGGATTGTCGTTGGTGACATTGTTGCTGGCCACCGTCCCGGTCTTGCTTCCCGCCGCCTTTCAGGCGGACGCAGCCGACATCGATCACGGACGTTACCTGTTCGACGCCGCCGGTTGCCTCGGCTGTCATACGGATAAAGAAAACAAGGGCGCGCCATTGGCCGGGGGGCGGCGCTTTGAAACGCCCTTCGGAGTCTATTACAGCCCCAATATCACGCCCGACCGGATGACTGGCATCGGCAACTGGTCCATGGCCGATTTCCTGCGCGCCCTAAGATACGGGGAAAATCCCGACGGGGAAAATTACTTTCCGGTGTTCCCGTACACGTCGTATACGAAAATGTCCGATGGCGATATTCTCGATCTGAAAGCCTATATCTTCTCCCTTGCGCCCGTTCGCCAACCCAACCTGGAACACGAAGCGGGCCGGGTTTTCGGATCGCGTTTTATGGTCGGTCCCTGGAAAGTCATCAACTTTCGTGCCGGCCCCATGAAGCCCGTCCCGGACCGGGGCAAAAAATGGAACCGCGGCGCCTATCTGGTCGAGGCGCTCGGCCATTGCGGCGAATGCCATACCCCCCGGGACCGGCTAGGGGGCACCCTGGAACACCAGCACATGGCAGGTACGGCAAAGGGGCCGGGCGGTGAAGCCATCCCCAACATCACCCCCGACCAGGAAACCGGAATCGGTAAATGGCCGGATGCCGACCTGAAGGCGTTGTTTTCCATAGGCATGCTACCGGACGGCGATTTCGTCAGCGGCGGCATGGCGGAAAATGTCTCCAATACCACCGGAAAATGGAGCAAAGCGGATGCCGAGGCCGTCATCGAATACCTGAAAAGCCTGCCGCCGGTGATAAATAAGATCAAAAAAGACAAAAAGAAGAAAACCGGCACCGATGAGTGGAATTAGGCTCATTGCATGCCGCCCTACGCCGTATTAACCTTATCCTGTTTAATGTGATTCGGTATTTTTGTGCCACTGGAGACCCCCTTGAACCGGCCGCTTCTGATTGCTGCATTCGGACTTGTTATCGCCGCGCTGGCTATTGGCCTTAACTATCAGTCCATGCTGACCGAGGAGCCGCAACCGGCGTCGGTGGCCTCTGAAAAAGCAACGCCGGAACCCGCCGCCCAGCCCGCCATCATCAGGCCGGACCCGCCGACCTTTGACGTGGTTCGCGTCAACCCCCAGGGCGACGCCGTATTTGCCGGTCGGGCGACGCCGGGCAGCACCGTCGTCATTTTAGATGGCGTCCACGAAATCGGCCGCATCGTCGCCGACAGCAGGGGCGAGTGGGTGTTCGTACCGGACAAGCCGCTGGAGCCGGGCCGGCGGCGCCTGAAACTGGAGATGATCATCGGCGACGCCGACCCGGTCGCATCCGATGACCAGGTCGTGCTTGTGGTTCCCGAGCGCAACAAGAATATTGCCGGCCAGCCGGGCAATGGCGAATCCCTGGCGTTCAAGATATCGCCGGACGGCACGACCACGGTCCTGCAAAAACCGGGCGGCAACGGCGGCCTGAAACTCACCGTCGATGCCGTCGATTATGACGAGGACGGGCAACTGGCCATCAGCGGCAAAGCCGAGCCGGACGCCATGATCCAGCTATACCTGGACAATCGCTTTATCGGCCACGCCAGAACCGAGGCAGATTCCGGAAACGGCACCGGCCCGTGGTCGGTGAAACCCGAAGTCAAGGTCAAGCCCGGACTGTACACGTTACGCGCCGATCACGTGGACAACGCCGGCAAGGTTCTGGCCCGGGTTGAATTTCCCTTTTCCAGGGCTGAAAACACCACCGACCTGACCGACAAAGATGTTATCATCGTACAGCCGGGCAACAGCCTGTGGCGTCTGGCGCGAAGCACATACGGGCGCGGGGTCCAGTACACGGTCATTTTTGAGGCCAACAAGGACCAGATCAAGAATCCGGACCTGATTTATCCGGGACAGGTTTTCAAAATGCCTGCGAGCCAGTAGAATAAACACCCATCGTCTTTTACCGAAGCCAGAGGAAACCATCTTTTGCTAAAGATTGTACTCGTTCCTATCAATCCGGCCGGGTGGCCGTTTATCGGCCTGTTCGCCGCCGTCACCCTTGGCCTGTTCCAGGCTTCCGAAATGTTCGGCTGGATCGGGGTCATCCTGACGCTTTGGTGCACCTATTTCTTCCGCGACCCGGACCGCACAACGCCGGTCCGTGAAGGGCTTTTCATCAGCCCCGCCGACGGCGTCGTGCAGTTGATCGACACCGCCGTCCCGCCACCGGAATTGGGCATGGGCGAGCAAGCCCGCCCGCGCGTCTGTGTGTTCATGAATGTCTTCAACGTGCATGTGAACCGCATCCCCATTGATGGGGTGATCGGGTCCATCGCTTACCGTCCCGGCAAGTTCTTCAATGCATCCCTCGACAAGGCCAGCGAATTCAATGAACGCATGAGCATCCGCCTGACCACGCATAACGGCAGCGACATCGCCTTCGTGCAGATCGCCGGGCTGGTGGCCCGGCGCATCAAGTGCGACCTGTATGAGGGCCAAACCGTCAAGGCCGGCATGCGTTTTGGCCTGATTCGTTTCGGCAGCCGCGTCGATGTTTACCTGCCGGACGGGGTCAGCCCCACCGTTGCCGTCGGCCAGACAACCGTGGCCGGCGAAACGGTTATCGCCGACGCTGCCTCAGAAGAAGGCCCGCGTAGCGGAGAAGTTCGTTGAGCATGACCCAAAAGCCCCTCAAAAGACCCGAATGGCTTCACGCCAACAAGATGATCCCGAATATCCTGACCATCCTGGCGATCTGCGCCGGCATGTCGGCGATCCGCTTTGGCTTGGAGGACAGATGGGAGTTCGCGGCCCTTAGCATCCTGGCCGCCGCCATTCTTGATGCCCTTGACGGACGCATCGCGCGCATCATGAAAGGTGCCAGCAAGTTCGGCGCCGAGCTCGATTCCCTGTCGGATTTCATCAGCTTCGGCGTCGCCCCGGCGATGATGCTTTATCTTTGGGCGTTGCAGGATATCGGGCGCTTCGGCTGGATGCTGGCCCTGCTGTTCAGCGTCAGCATGGCGCTTCGGCTGGCCCGCTTCAACACCATGCTTGAAGACGAAGACCAGCCACCGTGGACCCGCAACTTCTTCGCCGGCGTGCCGGCCCCGGCGGCGGCCGGACTGGTGCTGCTGCCCATGGTCTTGTCGTTTCAGTTTGGCGATACGTTTTTCCGCGAACCTGTCGTCATCTCGATTGTTCTGATCGGCGTCGCGTCACTGGTGGTCAGCACCATTCCGACGTTTTCATTCAAAAAGATCAAGGTTCCGGCGCGCCGCATCGTGCCCGCGATGATTTTGGCCGCGGCCTTTGTTACCGCTCTGGTCAGTGCGCCATGGTCTACCCTGTCGGCGGTGCTGGTGATCTATCTGGCGACAATCCCGCTGAGCATCAAGGACTACCGGCGGCGCAGCATGGAAACCGAAAGCAACGGCGAGTCCGATTAAGCGCGGCGGCGTTGCAGCCAATCGTGCAGGTTGACTTTCAGCATCAGCGCCGACGGTGTCACCACCAGGGTCAACACGGTAGCAAAACCCAACCCGAAAACAATGGCCGTGGATAATTGCGCCCACCACTGCATGGACGGCGCGCCCAAACTGACCTGACGCGACAGGAAATCTATATTGACGCCAAGCACCATGGGCAACAGGCCCAAAATGGTGGTGACCGTGGTCAGCAACACCGGGCGCAAGCGTTGGGCGCCGGTTCTGAGGATCGCTTCCATCGGCGTTGCCGCCGTGCCTTTCAAACGGTCGTAGGTATCGATAAGTACGATGTTATTGTTGACGACGATACCGGCAAGGGCGATCACACCGACCCCACCCATGACAATGCCGAATGGCTGGCCTGTCACCAGCAATCCGATGAAGACACCAATGGTCGACATGATAACGGCGCTAAGGATCAGAAGCGCTGAATAGAAACTGTTGAACTGGGTAACCAGGATAATGGCCATGATGGCAAGTGCCACTGAGAAAGCCTTGACCAGAAATTCTTCTGCTTTTTTCTGCTCCTCGTCCTCGCCCTTATAGGCAACCTTCACCCGGGGGTCGAGGTCGGCAGTCGCCAACCATGCCTTGAATTCCTTTATCTTGTCATCGACGAGAACCCCTTCGACAACATCAGCCTTGACCGTCATCACCCGCCTGGCGTCGGTTCTGCGGATAGTCCCGGTGCGAGGCTGCGCCGTGCGGGTCACGAAATTACTGATCGGCACCCGGCCCTGACTGGTGTTGACCCTGATCTCGTCAAGCTGGTCAATGGTGCGATAGCCAAGGGGGTATCGGGCGCGGATATCCAGTTCTTCGTCGGCATCATTGGGCCGATAGCCGCCAAGCCGAATGCCGGTACTGGCCATCTGTATGGCACGGCCGACCATATCTATATTGACATTAAATTTTGCCGCTTGCGCACGATCAACCTTAAGCTCCCAGTCGATGCCGGGAAGCGGCCGCGAATCCTCTATATTGGTCAGGCCACCAATAACCTCCAACCCTTCAAGAACACGGACGATGGATGGCTCAAGCAATTCCGGATAACGCGAAGACAGCTCAACCTGAACCGGTTTGCCAACGGGGGGGCCGGCTTCCTGCTTGCGCCGGTCAACGATGATGCCGGAAAGATCGCGTGTTTTGAGCTGTATTTCGGCAAGAATATCGTCGGCTTTTCGACGTTTCTGCCAATTGGTGAATTCCAAAGAAACAATACCGATAATGTCTTCTGATTCCTGACTGTTTTTTTCCTGTCCTGTGCGTGTGTATACAGCGTCGAACTCGCCTTTGTCATTCTGAATGGCCAGGATGCGTGCCTCGACCTCGGCCATCAGCCGGTGCATTTCATGAACCGAAAGATTGCCCCGGGCACGAACCTGAACCTGTGCGAAGTCAGGCTCTACCTCCGGGAAGAATTCAACTCCCTTGCCGAATACGGCATAGATGACCTGAACACCAACAAGCAGGGCGACACCCCCCAGCAACACCCGCCCCGGATAGTGGAGCGCCACCTTCAATAAATGCACATACGCCCCGGTGAAGCCGCCGGCATCTTCAGGGTCGCTATGTTCGCTACCGGCCAGTATTTTCATGGCATCGTGATCGGCGGTTCCCCCGGGCTTGCCGACCAGAGACCCGAGTGTCGGCACGAAAACCAACGCCATCAACAATGATGCAGACAATGTCGCCAGCAACGTCACCGGCAGGAATTTCATGAATTCTCCCACCACCCCGGGCCAGAACAAAAGCGGCAGAAAAGCCGCCAGGGTCGTCGCCGTTGACGCGATAATCGGCCATGACATGCGCTTGGCTGCTGTTGCATAGGCAATGCGGCGGGGTTCGCCTTCCGTCATTTTACGGTCGGCGAATTCGGTGACCACGATGGCCCCGTCAACCAGCATTCCGACAGCAAGAATTAACGCGAAAAGAACAACAATATTAATGGTGAGCCCCATGGCGGTCAGCACCAGAATGCCGGTCAGGAACGACCCGGGAATGGCGATACCGACAAGCCCGGCAGTACGCATGCCGAGCACGGCGATGACCACAATCATCACCAGCAGGACGGCGGCGATGACGTTATTCTGAAGATCGTTAAGCATGATCCGGATATCTTTAGATCTGTCCTGCACAAAGCCGATCTTGACGGCGCTTTTTAGCTCTGTCGGCCATGAACTTCTTTCATCGGCGACAACCTGGCGAACGGCATGAATTGTATCGATGATGTTTTCACCGGTACGCTTAACAACCTCAAGCACCAGCGCTGGCTGGCCGTTAATGCGGGCAAAGGATTCCGGATCCTTGAAAGCCCGCCGGATTTCACTGACAGCCCCAAGGGTGACTACGGCATCGCCATCAATTCTGATCGGCAGCCCCATAATATCTTGCGTGCTTTCAAGCAGCCCGGGAACTTTAAGGGAAAATCGACCCTTACCCGTATCCTGAACGCCAGCAGCGATCAGCAGGTTCGAATTTGCTACCGTCTGAATTGCCTGTTCCGGTGACAGGCCATAACTTTCCACCTTTACCGGATCAATGATAATTTCCACCATTTCTTCCCGGTCGCCGGCAATTTTTACGTTGAGCACACTGGACAGGCTTTCTATTTGATCCCTGAGCTCTTGCGCCACCTTGAGCATGGCACGTTCCGGCATGTTCCCTGAAAGGGTTACCAACAACACAGGGAACAGGCTGAAATTGACTTCGTTAATAGTCGGCTCGTCGGTTTCGTCCGGTAATTCCGGCTTCGCCAGATCGACCTTTTTCCTGACGTCATCCAGGGCCGTATCGGCATCGAAACCGGCATCAAACTCGAGCATCACACTGGCCCCGCCCTGATAGCCCATGGCGGTCATTTCCTTGACCCCTTCGATGGAACGTAATTCCTGTTCCATGGGGCGGATCAACAAGCGTTCGGCATCTTCCGGCGAAATTCCTTCGTGATCCATCTGCACATAGATGAGCGGAATGTTGATATCCGGATCGGATTCCTTTGGTATCTCCACATAGGCGATGGCACCGGACACAAGTATCAACACAAGAACGGTCAGCACCGTGCGGGCATGGCCAAAGGCGGTATCAATCAAGACATTCATGAGGGCGTTTCCGCCGTATCGTCCTGACGTTGGCCACGAACCCGCTGACCATCACGAACGAATTCCTGACCAATGGTAATCAGGTTGATCTGCTGCGGCAGCCCGGCAAGCCAAACGCCGTCAGGCGTGTCATCAATGATTTCCACCTTGTAAAAAACAACAATATTATCTGCATCGACGACTTTAACGCCCAGCACGCCTTCGCCGGAAA
>JABMOQ010000019.1 GCA_013204045.1 Rhodospirillaceae bacterium
CAACCGCCCCCTTGACGTCGAATCCGCCGAAGAAGCCGCCAAGATGTTTGCGGAAGTTATCATCGCCCCGGAAATCAGCCCTGAGGCGCGCCAAATTCTGGCCGCAAAAAAGAATCTCAGGCTGCTCGAGACCGGTGCCATGCCCGACCCCGCCGCCCTCGCCATGATGGTGCGCTCACTTTCCGGCGGCTACCTGTTGCAGGGCCGTGATAACCAGGTCCTCGAAGGGCTCAACGTGGTGACCAAACGCCAGCCCACGGACGCCGAAATGGCGGACCTTAAATTCGCCTTCACGGTGGCCAAGCATGTCAAGTCGAACGCCATCGTCTACGTCAAGAACGCCGCCACCGTCGGCGTCGGCGCCGGACAGATGAGCCGCGTTAATTCATCGCGCATCGCCGCCTGGAAGGCCGCCGACGCGGCGCGGGTGGCAGGGGATTCCGACTCCTGGGCGAAGGGTTCGGTGGTTGCCTCCGATGCCTTTTTCCCATTTGCCGACGGCTTGTTGGCGGCGGCCGAGGCCGGTGCCACGGCCGTCATCCAGCCCGGCGGCTCCATGCGGGACGACGAGGTTATCGCGGCTGCAAACGACGCCGGACTGGCCATGGTGCTGACCGGCATGCGGCATTTCCGTCATTAGGGGGACATATATATGAGCAAGCCGGTCGCACTTGATATTAACGACATGCCGTGGGGAGACTGGCCGGAGGGCTGGCCCGGAAATGACGGACTGGTGCGCTGGAAGCGGCTGGTCAAGGGCGGCGGCATGTTTTCAGGTATCATGGAATTCCAGCCGGGCGGCGTCTGGATCGCCCATCACCACGCCGAGGCCGAGATTTATTACTTCACTTCCGGCAGCGGCATTATTGAGGTGGCGGGCGAAACTTTTGAGGCGCGGCCGGGATTGGCCGTGTTCATTCCGGGCAATGCCACCCACCGTACGGAAAATACCGGCACAGAGCCACTGTGCCTGTTCTATGTTTTCCCGACCGAGGTGATCGAAGATATCCAATATATTTTCGATTAAAGGCCGCCCCGCAGGATCGTATTCCGGCCCCTGCCCCTTGCCGCGCCGCCAATGATAGCTACAATGCCCATACGTCACGCTCAGGAGAATTGTTGGTGTTTTTCGCTTCACTTCGCATAAGGCTGAACCTGCTTATCGCCCTGATTCTTGTCGGCGGCTTTCTGGCCACCAACATCATCAGCTACCAGGTATCGAAGGGGACACTTCGGACCTCGATCCTCGATCATGAGTTGCCGCTTTCCTCTAACAATGTTTATTCGGAAATCCAGAGAGACTTGCTGCAACCGATCTTCGTGTCATCGCAAATGGCGACAAATTCCTTCCTGCGCGACTGGGTGCTGGAAGGTGAGCGCGAGCCCGAAAGGATGACCCGGTACCTGCTGGGTATTCGCGACAAATACAATGCCTTCACCAGCTATTTTATCTCCGCCAAAACAAACCGGTATTATCATTTTACCGGCCCGTCTCGCGTGGTTTCAGAAAGCGACCCGGCCGACGGCTGGTTCTTCCGGGCCCGCGACCTGAAAGAGCCCTACGAGGTTAATGTGGACACCAACGTCGAACAGGGTTCCACCATAACCATTTTTATCAATTACCGGGTGCTTGATTACGGCGGCAACTTCATCGGCATCGCCGGCGTCGGGCTTGGTCTGGATTCCGTCGGCAAGACAATCGCCGCGTACCAAAAAAGCTTTCGCCGGTCGATTTATTTTATCGAAGACAACGGTCAAATCCGTTTGCATTCCAATGATGTTAGCAAGGGCGCGGATAATATTCACGCCCTTGAGGGGATTGGCAGCTTAGCCGATGAACTGCTGTCAAAGGAACGGGGCTCGTACACCTATGAGCGCGGGGGCGAAACTTTCCTGCTGACCACCCGCTATCTGCCGGAACTGAAATGGCACCTGCTGATCGAGTTGAGTGAACGTCAGGCGACCGCCGGCCTGAGGCGCAGCTTCCTGTATAATATCGGCATCGGTACCGTCGTCATTATCATCACCATGCTGCTGATCGGCTACACCATCGGCCTTTTCCAGGCCAGGCTGGAAGAAATGGCAACCACCGACAAATTGACCGGGCTTGGCAACCGCCAGGTGTTCGAGTCCGGCATGCGCCAGGCGATGGCCCGTTACCGGCGTACCCAGGAACCCTTTTCACTGATCATGATTGACCTGGATAATTTCAAGCGCATTAACGATACCCATGGCCATGTGGTCGGCGACCGGGTGATCAAGAAGTTCGCCGACCTTGCCGGCGGACTTGTCCGCGAAACCGATATTATCTGCCGCTGGGGTGGCGAGGAATTTGTCATTCTGGCGCCGGCCTGTACCCGTGATGATGCCCTGCTGCTGGCCGAAAAAATCCGCACCGCCGCCGGGCAAGCTATATTTGTTGCCGCCAATCCCGAATACCGCCTGACCCTCAGCGCCGGTATTACCCAGGCCGAGGACCGGGACAGCGAGGACACGGTGCTGGTCCGCGCCGACAAGGCGCTCTATCAGGCCAAAGAAAAAGGCCGCAACTGCTGCGTGGTGGATTAAGTCAGAACTTGCGGCCGGCGATCAGCCCTTCGCTCATGTGGGCCTGGCGGATGTATTGGGCCAGGATATGCATGAGCGATTGATGAACATCTTCGATGATGCCGTAATTGTCGGCGGCCACGTGCAGGTGCACGGTGGCGATATCGGCCATTTGGCCGCCATCGAAGCCGGTAAAGGCGATCACCGGCATGTTGTTTTCACGGGCCCACCGGGCCGCCTTGATGACGTTTTCCGAATTGCCAGAGGCGCTGATGGTGAGCAGTGCATCGCCGAGGCTGGCCAGGGTTTTTAGCTGATAGATGAAGATGTCATCGAAGCTGAGATCATTGGCCAGCGCCGTGACCATGGACATGTTATCGACCAGGCTGACGACCCGGGCGGTCAGGTTGGTATCGGTCTGTACCAGTTTCGAATGGTCGCATACGAAGGTCGACGAAATCGCCGCCGAGCCGCCATTGCCACAAACGAACAGGGTATTATCGGCCCGGTAGGTATCTTCCAGCACCTGGGCCGCGGCGGCCAGGCTGGTGCGATCGACGGAGGCCGCGGCGACCCCCAGACGATCAAAGTAATCGCCTGCGAAAGTGCCGATGTCGGCATATTTCTGGTCCGGGAATGTCATGGCGGTAATGTGGTCGATTATTGATTCCGTTGCAACCCGCGCATTATCTGCTGCTGGGAATGTCCGGCACCCGCGCCAGCAACGCCGCACCGACCCCGAAAAACACCACCACCGTCGCCATGCCGGCGCGCTGGCTGTCGAATGCCAAGGTCACCGCGCCCAACAGGGCCGGGCCGAGAAATGCCGTCGCCTTGCCGGAAAAGGCATAAAGCCCGAACATCTCAGTGGCTATTTCCGGGGGCGCCAGGCGCGCCATCATCGAGCGACTGGCCGCCTGGGCCGGGCCGACGAAAAGCCCCAGCCCGACACCCAGTATCCAGAACAGGTCTTTGCTTTCGACCAGCAGCAGGCCTGAGCCGAGGACGATCAGGCCGGCCAGCGCAATCATCACGGTTTTCTTTGGCCCCATCCAGTCATCGATCCAGCCGAAGGCGGCGGCCCCAAGGCCGGCCGAAACATTCATGGCGATGGCGAAGGTGATCAATTCGGCAAAGTCCATGCCGAAAGTGCCGGCGGCGTATATGCCGCCGAAGGCGAACAGGGTATTGATGCCGTCCGTATAGATCATGCGGGCGATCAGGAAGCGGGTGATCGGGCCGTAACTCCGCAAGCTTGCCAGGGTTTTCTTTAATTCCATGATGCCGCTCCTGAGCGCGGCGACGGGCGAAAGGCCGCTGGCCGGGGTGTCGGCAACAAAGGCAAACAGCGGCAGCGAAAATACCGCATACCAGACGGCGACCATGGGCGCCGCGGCGCGGATATTTTCCGATCCTTGCTTGGCCAGCCCGAACAACGGCGTTGGCGTTTCAACCAGGCCAAAAAGAACCACCACCAGACAGGCCAGCCCGCCCGCATAGCCGAGGCCCCAGCCCCACCCCGAAACGCGGCCGATGCGGGCGCCGCCGACCAGCCCCGGCAGCATGGCATTATAAAATACCATGCAGATTTCAAAACAGACATTGGCGAACCCGGCGACGGCAAGCGCCCACAGGGCATCGGCCGGGTCCGGGCGAACGAACCACAGACATGCGCTGGCGACAACGCAAAGGGCGGTGAACGTCGCCAGCCACGGCTTGCGCCGCCCGGAATGATCGGCGATGGCGCCAAACACCGGCCCGGCAATGGCCACCACGAACGCAGACGCGCTCATGGCATAGCCCCAGTCGGCGGTTCCGGTCACCGTATCGACGGCGACGGCCTTGGTATAATAGGCGGCGAAAACAAAGGTGATGATGACGGTCGGGAAAGCCGAATTGGCCCAGTCATACAGGCACCAGGCAAATACCTGGCGCCGGTTTGCAGATTTCGGCGCAGCCCTACTCACCCTTTAGCAGTTGGTGTTTCGGCCAGGGTGCGCAACTGGCGACTGGCCACCGCGATCATGGCAAGGTCGTTGATTTCGACCGCCGACAGTTCGCCGATCATTTGCTCGACTCGGCCAACGGCGATGGTGTTGCACGCCTCCCAGCCGGCGATGGCGGCCTTGGCGTCGGTAATTTTTTTGTCGCCCTTGGTGCTGTCTATGACTTGTGACGCCAGCGCCAGCTGATGGCTGTAGATTTCCTCGATCAGGGCGGCGACGGCCAGTTTCTGCCAATGACTCGTGGCCTCCAGGCGGTCGGCGGCGGCCCGCAAGGAGCCCAGGCGGAAACGCCGTCCCATGGCGAAATATAGCCGTGCCGCATCGACCACCGGCAGCTTACGCCGTGCCGCCATACCGATTATATCGCAACCGGAATAAATATTGACCAGCCCGGCGATATGCCGGGCCAGATCCACAGGCACCCCGGCCTGCACATACGGCGCGGCGCGCTTGGTGATGTCTTTCTGGTATTGCTTGGGCAGGCATTTGCCGAGGCAGGCATAAAGCGCCTTAAAGCCGTCGGCGTATTCGGCCACATGGCTGCCGATATCAAGCGGCCGGCGACCATTGCGCAAAAACCACAACGCCACCCATTCTATTGCCCGATCAATATCCAGGATCATCGCCATTTGCACCGCCGTGCTGACCTTGTTGTCGAGGGCCTCGATCGAGCGCCAGATATGCCGCATGCCGAGCACGCGCCGGGCAATCAGGTAGGCGCGGACCACATCGCCGACCGGCATGCCGGTGCGTTCCATCATCTTGTAAACGAAGGTGCCGCCAACCCGGTTGACGGTCGAATTGGTGGCAAGGGTTGCGACAATTTCCCGGTGCAGGCGGTGGCCGAGAATCTGCTTTCTGTATTTCGTGCGAAGCGGTTTTGGAAAATACTCAATAAGTTCGTCGGTCAGTTCCGGATCATCGGGCACATTCGTTTTAAGCAGCTCTTCATTGATCCAGATTTTTGCGTAACTCATCAGCACCGCAATTTCCGGGCCGGTTAATCCGGTCTTTGAAATGGCGCGGTCGATCAGGGTTTCGTCGTCGGGCAGGAATTCGACCGTACGGTTAAGGCGCCCGGATTTTTCCAGCATCCGCATCAGCCGCACCTGGTTATCGAAGACGCCCATGCCGCAGCTCAGGATCATATTTATGGCCTGAGTCTGAAGATAATTATCGACCAGCACTTGATGGCCGACCTCTTCGGTCATACTCGCCAACAGGGTAACGCGTTGTTTGGGGTTCAGGCCGCCCGATGCCACCACCTTATCTATCAGGATCTTGATATTGACCTCGTGATCGGAACAATCGACGCCGGCCGAGTTGTCAATAGAATCTGCGTACAGGCGGACGCCGCCGATGGCGGCCTCGATGCGGGCGCGCTGGGTGACGCCAAGGTTGGCGCCCTCGCCAATGACCCTGCAATTTAGCTCGGCGGCATTGATGCGCAAGGCGTCGTTGGCGCGGTCGCCGACGTCCTGATGGCTTTCCGCCGTCGATTTGAGGTAGGTACCGATCCCGCCGAACCACAACAGGTCGACATGGGCTTTCAACATGGCGCTAATCAATTCATTTGGCGTAACGACTTTTTTATCGATGCCGAACAAGGTGCGAATTTCCGGACTTAACGTGATCGACTTGGCGGCACGTTCAAAAATTCCGCCGCCCTTGGAAATCAGCTTGGTGTTGTAATCGGTCCACGACGAGCGCGGCAGATTAAACATGCGCCGCCTTTCGATAATGGTTTTTGCCGGGTCCGGGTCCGGGTCGACAAAAATATGCATGTGGTTAAAGGCACCAACCAATTTTATATGCTTGGACAAAAGCATGCCGTTGCCGAACACATCGCCCGCCATGTCGCCAACGCCGACGACGGTGAAGTCCTGTTCCTGGATGTTGATGTGCATCTCTCGGAAATGCCGCTTCACCGATTCCCAGGCGCCCCGCGCCGTGATGCCCATGGCCTTGTGGTCGTACCCGACAGAACCGCCCGACGCGAACGCATCGCCAAGCCAGAACCCGTAATCATGAGATACAGAATTAGCGATGTCCGAAAACGTCGCCGTTCCCTTGTCGGCGGCGACCACCAGGTAGGGATCATCCCCATCGTGGCGAACCGTGTTCTGGGGGGCGATGACGCGGTTGCCTTTCAGGTTGTCTGTAATATCCAGAAGGCCCGAGATAAATGTTTTGTAACACGCGATGCCTTCGGCCTGAAAGGCGTCCCGGTCCGACATGGGCGGTGGATTCTTGAGCACGAACCCGCCCTTCGATCCAACCGGAATGATGACCGTGTTCTTGACTTGCTGCGCCTTGACCAGGCCAAGGATTTCGGTGCGAAAATCTTCCCGTCGGTCGGACCACCTTAAGCCGCCACGCGCCACCATGCCGAAACGCAAGTGGACGCCTTCGACGCGCGGGCTGTAAACGAATATTTCACGGAACGGCCGCGGCAGGGGCAGGTCGTCAACGGCGGCGCTGTTGAGTTTGAATGACAGACAGGGTTTCGGTGCACCATCTTTTTCCTGATGGAAATTGGTCCGCAGCATCGAGGAAACAATATTGATATAGCGCCTTAAAATCCGGTCTTCGTCGGCACTTTGCACTTTTTCCAGTTCTGCCTCCAGGCGTTTGAGGGTGGCCTTGGCTTTCGCCGCGTTACCCTTTCCCGCCTTATCAAGAACGAAGCGGGCCTTGAACAGCTCGACGATCAGCGCCGCCGAAACCGGATTGTTGGCCAGGGTTTCTTCCATGTAAACTTGAGAAAAGGCGATCCCGGTCTGGCGCAGATATTTGCAGATGGCGCGCAGGATAACGATCTCGCGCCATGCCAGCCCGGCACCAAGGACCAGCGCGTTAAAGCCGTCGCTTTCGACCTTGCCGTCCCAGATGCGGCTGAATGTGGCATAGAAATTTACGCGGACGGCATCCAGCTTGACGGCCCGGCCGTTGCGGACTTTCAGCCCGAAGTCGTGGATCATCACCAGCCGCTCGCCATCCACATCGGGGTGCACCTGGAACGGCATTTCATCAACCACCTTAAGGCCCATGTGCTCGAGCATGGGCAGCACATCGGAAAGCGGGATCGCGTGATCTGCGTTATAGACTTTGAAACGCAATTCATCGCTGGCAGCATCG
>JABMOQ010000109.1 GCA_013204045.1 Rhodospirillaceae bacterium
CTGACCGTATTCTTGAGACGATCTTTAAGGCCGGATATAGCGATGCCAGAACAATTATCGACAAATAATCATTTTTTTGCCCGAATCGCCTCATAATGTGTATTCACATCGGGAATGAACTCAAAAACGTTCAAGGATAGTCATGCAAAGACATTTTTCTTCCAAGTGCGGCCATCTTGCCTTGATATCAGCTCTTTTACTGATGGTGACGTTTTCGGCTGGAGCGGTCGAAACAATTGCCAAAAGCGCGGTGCTGATGGATGCCGAAACCGGGACCCTGCTTATAGACAAGAATGCCACCGAACCCATGGCACCGGCTTCCATGAGCAAGCTGATGACCGTTTACATGGTGTTCGATCGCCTGCGTGATGGGCGCCTGTCGCTGGACGACACCTTTCTGGTCAGCGAAAATGCCTGGCGCACGGGTGGCGTCAAAAGCGGCAGTTCAACCATGTTTCTGGAGCCCGGAAAGCGGGTTTCGGTTGAAGATCTACTGCGTGGCATCATTATTCAGTCAGGCAACGACGCTTGTATTGTCGTTGCCGAAGGATTGTCCGGCAGCGAGGAAAATTTTGCTGCTGAAATGACCGAACGCGGTCGTCAGATAGGTCTTAAGAATAGCACATTCAAAAATGCAACCGGTTGGCCGAATCCGGAACACAGAATGTCGCCAATGGATCTCGCCGTCCTGGCAAAACGCACAATCAAAGATTTCCCTGACTATTACCGCTATTTCGCGGAAACCAGCTTTGCCTACAACGGCATCAGCCAGAGCAACCGTAATCCGCTGCTATACAAAAATATGGGCGTCGATGGCCTGAAAACGGGCCATACGGAAGAATCAGGATACGGATTAACCTCGTCCGCCGTTCGCGGAGACCGGCGGCTGATTCTTGTGGTCAACGGCCTGGCCAGCAAGAAGGAACGCTCGGCTGAACCGCAACGTCTGCTCGATTGGGGGTTTCGCGAATATGATAACTACGCGCTGTTAAAGTCCGGTGAAGTGTTTGAGGAAGCACAAGTCTGGCTCGGCAGTCAGCCGACGGTACAGCTGATTGTTGAGGCAGATTTGACCCTGACGCTGCCGAAAAAATCGCGGCGCGATATGAAGGTGACGGTTAATTACCAGGGGCCGTTACCGGCACCGATCAAGAAAGGGCAGCAGATGGCAACACTGAATATCAACGTTCCTGGCATGGATCCGGTGCAGGTGCCGCTGGTCGCCGCTGCCGATGTCGAGCAATTAGGACTTTTCGGGCGACTGGGAGCTGCTTTCCGGCATATCCTGTGGGGCAGTTCAGGGTAAACGGTTGCCTGATGCCTGGAGAGGCCGGTTGTCAAAATTCATTACATTCGAAGGGGGCGAAGGCTCCGGTAAATCGACCCAGGTCAAACGCCTCGCCGATGTCCTCGGCGTTGCTGGTATTGATGTGGTCACCACGCGAGAGCCGGGCGGTGCCCCGGGAGCCGAAGAAATCCGTAATCTTCTGGTCAACGGCGATGTTGGCCGCTGGACGCCGATGACCGAGGCACTGCTCAACTACGCGGCCCGCCTCGAACATATGGAGCGGACCGTGCGCCCGGCTCTTGAGGCCGGTAAATGGGTTATCTCAGATCGCTTTGCCGACTCGACCACCGCCTATCAGGGGTACGGCCATGGGCTTGATGGGGAAAACATTGCCCGACTGCACCGACTGGTACTCGGCGATTTCAAGCCTGATCTGACAATTATCCTGGATATTGATCTCGATACCGGCTTGGCCCGTGCCGCCAGTCGCGGCAACGGTGAAGACAGGTATGAGCGCATGGGGCGCTATTTTCACGAGCGTTTACGTAAAGGGTTTCTGGAAATTGCCGAAAAGGAACCGCAACGTTGTGCCATCATCGATGGCGCTGGCGATATTGAAGCCGTCGCTGCCCAGGTGTGTGCAGTCGTTACCCAAAGGTTAGGCGTAGAACTGCCATGAACGCCGTGCCAGACAGGCAAGATGAAGACGCCCCTCTGCATCCGGCCGCAAATTCAGGTCTGGTCGGACACGAGGGGGCGGAAAGATCATTTCTTGATGCTTTTGAGTCAGGCCGTCTGGCCCACGCCTGGCTGATCACCGGCCCCCGGGGGATTGGGAAAGCGACGCTGGCGTACCGTTTCGCACGCCACATACTGGCGCAAGGAAACGAAGAGGCAGGGGGGCTATTTGGAGATGCCCTGCCGGTTGATAAAGATGGAGGGGGCTTGTATTTGGCCCCGGATCATCCAGTATTCATGCGCATCGCCGCCGGCGGTTATGCCGATCTGAGGGTGGTCACGCGCACCATCAACGAGAAAACAGGCAAATTACGCACCGAAATCATTGTCGAGGACGTGCGTTCCATTGCCGACTTCATGTCGCTAACACCGGCTGAGGGTGGATGGCGTGTCGTCATCATAGACTGTGCCGATGAAATGAACCGTCATGCTGCCAACGCCGTCCTAAAGGTGCTGGAGGAACCGCCGAAGAAGGCGCTTTTGCTTTTGATCAGCCACAATCCAGGACGGTTGCTGGCGACCATTCGGTCCCGTTGCCTGAAAATGCCACTGTCGCCGTTGCCCGAAGACACGGTGGTGCGGTTGCTGCTCGAACATCACCCTGACATGAACCCTGAGGACGCTACCGACCTGGCGCTTCTTGCCGAGGGCAGCATCGGAAGGGCTCTGGAGTTGGAGGCAGAAGGGGGTGTGGAGCTCTACCGCGAGTTAACCGGGTTGCTGGACCGACTGCCGGACCTGGACATCGGGGCCATGCATGACTTGTCCGGGCGTCTTGGTAAAGCCGGGGCGGACAGCGCCTTTCACACCTTTGGTGACTTACTCAGGTCATGGCTTGGACGGCGTATAGTGGAGCTGTCAAAAACGAGCAATGCCAGTAACCTTGATCGCTGGCTGGAGGTATGGGAAAAGATCAATCACCTGCTCGACAGAACCGATGCCGTCAATCTGGACCGTAGGCAAACGGTGGTCGGCATATTTCTGGCGCTGCAAGGCGCTGCCAAGCCTTGAACTTAAGCCATCCCTGGGAGACGTTTGAATGAGCGGGCCAAAGCCCTATTACATCACGACGCCGATCTATTACGTCAACGATGCCCCGCATATCGGCCATGCCTACACCACGTTGGCCTGCGATGTGCTGGCTCGGTTCAAGCGGCTTGACGGCTATGACGTCAAGTTTCTGACCGGTACCGATGAACACGGTCAGAAAGTGGAAAAATCGGCCGCCGCCGCAGGCGTCGACCCGAAAGCCTTCACCGACCGGGTGTCACAGAATTTCCGCGATCTGGCCGAGTTCATGAATTTCAGCCACGACGACTTCATCCGCACCACGGAAGAGCGCCACAAGCACGCCTGTCAGGGTTTGTGGAAGCGGTTGATGGATAAGGGCGAAATTTACCTTGGCAGTTACGCTGGCTGGTACGCGGTGCGCGACGAAGCCTTTTACGACGAAGGCGAGCTCTCCAAGGGCCCTGACGGCACCAAGGTCGCACCGTCCGGCGCGCCGGTCGAATGGGTAGAGGAGCCAAGCTATTTCTTCAAACTGTCGGCCTGGGGTGATCGATTGCTGGCATTCTATGATGCCAACCCTGATTTCATTGCTCCTGCGAGCCGTCGCAACGAGGTCACCAGCTTCATCAAGGGCGGTTTGCGCGACCTGTCTGTATCCCGGACCACGTTCAAGTGGGGGGTGCCGGTGCCGGGTGATGATGAGCATATCATGTACGTGTGGCTGGACGCCCTGACCAACTACATCACGGCTTTGGGATTCCCGGAAACCGAGGCTGGAGAATATGCTACCTACTGGCCGGCCGACCTGCACATGGTCGGCAAGGACATCGTGCGCTTCCACGCCATTTACTGGCCTGCATTCCTGATGGCTGCAGGGCTGGCCCCGCCGAAGCGCATTTACGCCCACGGCTGGTGGACCAACGAGGGCCAGAAGATTTCCAAGTCCTTGGGCAATGTCATCGCACCCCATGATCTGGTCAATCAATACGGACTCGACCCGGTGCGCTATTTCCTGCTGCGCGAAGTGCCGTTCGGTAACGATGGCGACTTCTCGCACACCGCCATGGTCAACCGCATGAACGGCGAACTGGCCAATGATCTGGGAAATCTGGCGCAAAGGGTGCTCAGCATGGTCGCCAAGAACTGTGATGGTGCGGTACCTGAGCCTGGCGACTTTACCAGCGAGGATAGGGAGTTGATCGTTTGGATCAGCGGACTGCGTGAGGGGCTCCGCGCCCACATGGACGGTCAGACGTTTCACCTATATCTGGAAGCAGTGTGGCAAGCGATTCGAGCTGCAAACGTATACGTCGATGCACAGGCACCTTGGAAACTGGCCAAGGAGGACACGGCGCGCATGGGCACCGTGCTGTATGTGCTGGCAGAGACCATCCGCCAAATAGCTATCGTGCTCTGGCCGTTCATGCCCGGCTCCATGGACCGAATGCTCGATCAACTGGCGGTTAGCCCGGATCACCGCAAGATTAAGTATCTGGACGACTGGCTGGTCTCCGGCACCGCGCTGCCGAAGCCGGAAGGTGTATTCCCGCGTCATGTCGAGGAAGAAGGCTGAACCATGCTGGTCGATAGCCACTGCCATCTGGATTTTCCCGATTTCGAAGGAGATTTCGATGATGTTTTAAAGCGGGCCCGGGACGCCGGAATAGGCCATATGCTGACCATCTGCACCCACGTCACCAAATTCGAGCAGGTGCGGGCCATTGCCGAGGCCCACGACAACATTTTCTGCACCGTCGGTATCCACCCCCATAATGCAGCAGATGAGCCAGAGGTGACGCCGGAACACCTGATTCGCATGGCCGATCATGGGAAAGTCATCGGTTTCGGCGAGACCGGACTCGATTATTTCTACGACCACAGCCCTCGCGACGTGCAACAGCGCCAATTTCGAGCCCATATCGGGGCGGCGCGGCAGGCCGGTCTACCGCTGATTATCCATACCCGCGATGCCGATGACCATATGGCCGATATTCTGAAGGACGAGCACGGGAAGGGGGCATTTACGGGTTTGTTACATTGCTTTTCCAGTTCCCGCAATCTGGCGAAAATGGCCCTCGATCTTGGGCTCTACATCTCGCTTTCGGGCATCGTCACCTTCAAAACGGCAGATGAATTGCGCGATATCGTCGGCGACGTGCCGCTGGACCGAATTCTGGTCGAGACCGATGCCCCGTATCTGGCCCCGATCCCAAAGCGCGGCAAACGTAACGAGCCAGCCTTTACCGCCCATACTGCGGCAAAAGTGGCTGAAATAAAGGGGGTCAGCCTGGAAGAGCTGGCACAGGCCACAACCGATAATTTTTTCCGGCTGTTTACCAAGGCGAAAGCAGCATGAAAGTGACCATCCTCGGCTGTGGCGGCTCCAGCGGCACCCCGGCTGTCGGCTATGGCTGGGGCAAGTGCGATCCGGAGAACCCGCGCAATCGGCGTCTTCGGCCTTCGATTCTGGTCGAGGAAGGTGATACAGCCCTTCTGGTCGATACTTCACCCGATCTGCGCCAACAACTGCTGAATGCTGACGTTTCCAGGCTTGATGCGGTCTTGCTCACCCATTTTCACGCCGACCACATGAACGGGATTGATGATCTAAGGCCAATCAATCGGGTTATGGACGGGCCACTCGACTATTATGCCGATGCCGTGACCATGGCGTCGACCGAAGAGCGTTTCGGCTATGTTTTCGAGCCCATGGCCGAAGATGCGACGACTTATTACAAACCGACCCTTATTCCGCACATTTTAGCTCCCGGGCAGAAATTCCGCGTCGGCAGCATCGATATAGAGGTTTTCGACCAAGATCACGGTTTCTGCCGGACTCTGGGCTTCCGTTTCGGGCCGATTGCCTATTCGACGGACGTGGTCGAGCTACCGGAGGAATCGTTCACGGCGGTGGAGGGCGTTGAGGCCTGGATCATCGGCACGCTGGCAGATAGTCCGCATCCCACCCATGCCCATGTGGATAAGGCGCTGGAATGGATTGATCGCATTAAGCCGGGTAGGGCCGTACTGACTCATCTCAGCCCTCTTTTCGATTACCAAACCTTGCGCGATCGATTGCCTGATGGCGTCGAGCCAGCCTACGACGGTATGGTCATCGTGGCCTGACCCGGGC
>JABMOQ010000020.1 GCA_013204045.1 Rhodospirillaceae bacterium
CATCAACTATGGCGATGCCACCTTCGCATTGATGTTTGACGACACGGTCTACTTCCGGGTCGATGACAAAAATATCGAGCGCTTTAAAGCTGCCGGCTCGGAACCCTTTACCTATGTGGCAAGAGGCAAGGACGTGGTCGTCGGTTCCTACTACCTGTTGCCCGACGAAGCCCTGGACGATAGCGATGAGATGCTCGACTGGGCCAGAGGGGCGCTGGATGCCGGGTTGAAAGTGGCGCGGGCAAAAAAGGCTAAGGGGAAAGGGAAAAAGAAATGAACAATAGTAAGCTAGCCCAGCGGGTCCGTGATTTCTGGTTCGGCATGGAAGGCTCGGACACTTTCGGTAAATCCCGTCCCGAATGGTTCAAGAAGGACCCGGTTTTCGACGATGCCATCCGGGCGGCTTTCCTGGACGACGTAAATGCCGCCATCGACGGCGATCTGGATGCTTTGGGTGCGGATAATCCACAGGACTGTCTGGCCCTGTTGATCCTGCTCGATCAGTTCCCGCGCAACCTGTTTCGCGGCGACGGCAAATCTTTCGCCGGCGACGGGCGCGCGCTTAACTTAGCGAAAGCCGCCATCGACAAGGGTTTTGATGCCGAAACACCCCTGTTTCAACGGTTTTTCTTCTACCTGCCGTTTGAGCACAGCGAGAATATGGCCGATCAGGAACGCTGCGTCGAACTGGTCCGGGCCCAAAATTATGAAGACCTTTTGAAATGGGCCATAGCGCACCGCGATATTATAGCCCGTTTCGGGCGCTTCCCGCACCGCAATGCCGTTCTTGGCCGAACCAGCACGGCGGAAGAAATCGAATTTCTGACCCAGCCCAATTCATCTTTTTAAGAAGCAAATTTTATGACTGATACTTCGTGGCTGAAAGAACGTCTGGCGCGGCATATTTCGGAAGTGCTGCGCCTGGCATGGCCGGTGATCATCGCGCGCATTGGCATCATGAGCATGGCGCTGGTCGATACCATCATGGTCGGTCACTACGCCACAACCGAGCTTGCCTACCTGGGCATAGGGCTAACGCCGTTCATGCCGGTCTTTCTGATTTTGCTCGGCCTGTTGATGGGAACCGTGGTGATGACGTCGGCGGCCTTCGGGGCGGAAAGATATCATGACTGCGGCGCCACCTGGCGGCGCTCCTTGCCGTATGCGTTTGTCCTCGGCTTTCTGGGATTGACAGTATGCCTGTTCGGCGAGGAAATCCTGCGGCTGTCCGGGCAGTCCGACGATCTGGCGCGGGGCGGCGGCCGGATCATGGTGTTGTTCGGGCTCGGCCTGCCGGCGCACCTGTTCTACGTCACTTCATCGCTGTTTCTCGAAGGCATCAAACGACCGAAACCCGGCATGGTGATCATGCTGGTCGCCAACCTGGTCAACGTCTTCCTCAACTGGGTGTTGATCTATGGCAAACTGGGTTTCCCGGCCATGGGTGCCGAGGGCTCGGCCATTACCTCGTCGCTGATCCGCTGGATGGTCGCGGCCACCATCATCGCCTACATCTGGACCATGGTGGGACATGAAAAATTCGGCGTCCGTCTGGCACCGACAGGCGGCTGGCGCGCCTGGGCCCGGCAGCGTCATGTCGGCTATTCATCGGGCTTCAGCATCGGCGGCGAGTCGGTTTCCTTCGCCGTCATGGGCATGTTCGCCGGTTGGCTCGGCACCGTGCCGTTGGCCGCCTATTCCATTTCCCATAACCTGATTGCCATGGCGTTTATGGTGTCCCTGGGGGTCGGCTCGGCGACGGTGGTGCGGGTTTCAATCGCATCGGGCCGCGAAGATATTGCCGATCTGCGTCTGGCCGGATGGACGGGGCTTGGCGTCAATGCCGCCTTCATGGCTTTGATTGGTATGGTGTTCGGGTTTTTCCCGGAATTACTGGCCACGGCCTATACCGGTGATAAGGCCGTGATCGCCGTGGCCATACCGCTGGTCGCCATTTGCGCCTTCACCATTTCCGCCGACGGCGGTCAGGCGGTGATGGTCAATGCACTCAGGGGGGCGGGGGGCATCTGGGC
>JABMOQ010000110.1 GCA_013204045.1 Rhodospirillaceae bacterium
GCCCTTGCCGTGCAACGGGCCATTCGGTCAAGAAACCTGCTCGACAATGTTGTGACCCAGGGCGCGGCCCTTTCGGCGGCCCTTGTAGAGCGCTTCGGCAATCATCACCACGTCGGCGACATCCGTGGCCGGGGCCTGTTTTACGGGGTCGAACTGGTCGCCGACCGGGCCACCAAGGAGCCCTTTGATCCGGCCATGAAAATCAATGCCCGACTCAAGGACGAGGCTATGGACCGGGGCCTGGTTTGTTACCCGGACGGCGGTACCGTCGACGGCGTGCGCGGCGATCATGTGTTGCTGGCGCCGCCGTATATTATCGACCAATCAGGTATCGACGAAATAGTCGAGAAACTGGGCGCGGCCATCGATGCGGCCATCGCCGCCGCCGGTTGACGGATTAAAGTGACAAAAAACCCGCCTCGGTTGAGGCGGGTTTCGTATTGCTTGTCGCCGCGATGAAACTACATATGTTTCTTCAGGAACTCGATAATATGTTCGCGGTCTTCTTCCTTTTTGATCTTGACGCTCATGGACGTCTTCGAATCAATGCCCTGGGCTTTCAGGAACGCCTTCTGGTCGGTGATCCATTCCGCGATGAGTTGTTCGGTCCAGGTAAAGTCGGCATCCTTCATGGCCTTGTACTTTTTGAAGTCGGTTGACCCGGCCTTCCGGCCAATGACACCAAACAGCGACGGGCCGATCTTGTGTTTGCCTTTCTCGGTCGAGTGGCAGGACGCACATTTTTTGAAGACTTTTTCCTTATCATCGTCGGCCTGCGCGGAAAAGCTTGAAAGGGCTACGGCCATTGCCAAGCCAAAGGCAAGAAACTTACCTGTCGTCATTTGGGAATCTCCTAAAGTTCGTGAAAATGTCATAAATGGTGGCGCATTATTGCAAGCCGCCAAGATTCGCGCAACTGCTTCCCGTGGGAAGGGCATTTTCCTATATATTTCAACGTATTACAGAAATAATATGGGGCGGTTCGCTAGATCGTGACAATATTAACTGTTGGCCCCTATAATTCTCTCTTCAAGATCAAACAAATGGGATGGCGAGTCTCCATGGAAAAATCAGCCCTTACGGAAGCAGATGTCAAAAAGCTGCTTGAGGACCAGTCGCCGGGCACACGCGCCGAGACGGCGGCCAAGATCGCGCAGCAATTTGGCAGTGGTTCCATCAGCGAAGCCGAACGTACCCAGGCGGAAGAAATATTCCGCCTGATGGTCAAGGATGCGGAAGTGCGGGTGCGCGAAGCCCTTTCCATAAACCTGAAAGAAAACCCCAACGTTCCCCACGACATCGCCATGAGCCTTGCCGGGGATGTGAACAGCGTTGCGCTGCCTGTGTTGCAATTTTCGGAAGTCCTGACCGATGAAGACCTGATTGAAATCGTGCGTAGTCAGGATTCGACAAAACAGGTAGCCATCGCCAAACGATCAAGCGTATCAGAAACGGTTTCCTCGGCCCTGGTCGATACGGAAAATGAAGACGTTGTCAGCAATCTTGTCGCCAACGAGGGGGCGCAAATCTCGTCAGATGATCTTGAAAAAGTGGTCGATGAATTCGGCGATAGTGATGCTATCAAGGACGCCATGGTCATGCGGCCGAAACTGCCGGTCAGGGTTTCTGAACGTCTGGTAACCATGGTTTCGGAACGCATGAAGGAAGAACTCGCGAAACGTCATGAACTTCCCGATAACCTGGCCACCGATCTGATATTACAGTCCCGGGAACGGGCCATTCTTGGCCTTTCATCGGAGGGTAACGAAGATGATCTAGAGCTGTTGATCAAGCAGCTTCACGACAACGACCGGCTGACCCCTTCGATCGTCCTCAGGGCCTTGTGCATGGGTGATCTTGATTTTTTTGTTTCCGCCCTGTCAAAACGGGCGACCATTCCGGTTGAAAACACGCGGAAACTGATTTACGACGCCGGCCCGCTGGGCCTGAAGGCGGTGTTCAAGAAGGCGGGGCTTCCCGATAACCATTATCCGGCCGCCCGCGCCGCCATCGACGTAACCCGTGAAATTGAATATGACGGCGGTGAAAATGACCGGGAACGCTATTCCCGGCGTATGATCGAGCTGATCCTGACCCAGTATGGCGACCTGGGCGTTGATTTCGATGCGGTGGATCTTGAGTATCTTCTGACCAAAATGGGACAGTTACCCAGCGATACGCTGGACACTGCCGCTTAGGGCGACCTAACGCCGGGACAGTTCATGCCAGACGGCGTAATTCTTGCGAAATGCGGTAAGTGAGGCAAACACGCGGCGAAAATCCGAGTCGGCGCTCGATTGTTCGGCGGCGACGTCGCGCCAGGCATTCTCCAGCGAGGTCAGGATCGCTTCCGGCCAGCGGTGAATCTTCACTCCCCTGGCAGTCAGATCCTTAAGTGCCGTGAACTGCAGGGCTTCGCCCTCGGCCAGCCCCTGCCTGACGTTATCCCCGCAGACGGTTTCGATCTGCGATCTTCTAATTTTCGGCAGGGCATCCCATTTGCCTTTGTTGATCATCAGGTCGAAGAAGGTGGTCGGTTGGTGCCAGCCAGGGAAATAGTAATGACTGGCCATTTCGTAAAAGCCCATTTTAAGGTCAATGGCCGGCATTGAAAATTCGGCCGCATCAATGTCACCCATTTCAAAGGCTGTGAAAATATCGCCTTCCTGAAGGGGGAATGTATGGACACCGACTTTCCGGAGGACCTGGGCCCCCAGGCCCGTGGCCCTCATTTTCAGTCCCTTCAGGTCGTCCACCGTGGTGAACGCCCGGCGGAACCAGCCGGAAGCTTCGGGGGCGTTCATGCCGCACAGGACGCTGTGAATACCATGCTTGTCATAAATATCCTGCATCAGATCACGGCCGCCGCCGAAATACATCCACGCCATGTATTCGCTGGCCTCCGGGCCAAAGGGAACGGCGGAGAAAAGTTGCAGGGCGGGGATCTTTTCACCCCAGTAGCCGGGCGATGAAAAGGCCGCGTCTATGCTGCCCGAGGAAACGGCGTTAAACATTTCCGATGTAGGGACCAGTTCGCCCGGTTCGAAAAACTTTATCTCGATACCGCCGTCTGTCACCTCCCACAGCTTGCGCCCGACCCTGAGTGCAAGACTGCCCAGTTGGGGCAGGCTGCCGGACCAGGCACTGGCCATGCGCCAGCGCACAACGGGGCGATCGGGCCCTGCGGGGGGTAACACGGTCCCGCTGATCTGTTCCGACGGCACCGGTTTGGGGGCGGTGTCGTCCGCCCTGTTTTTTTGATCGCTGGTGTCTGTTGGCTTTTTCTTATCGGCCATTGCCGGGGAATCGGGCGTGTGGGTAGATACGGCTCGGCTCTGATCAAGGCGGGGCGCAATGACCGTAGCGCCGAACATAACGCCGACCACACAGCCAATAACGATTCCGATGACGATACTGCGCATGAAGGTTTCAAATCCTTTGGTAGCGGCCCGGCAAGGCTCCGGGGGCAGGGGATAAGAATATCAGGGAAAGAAAATCCCCGGCAACGTTTCCGCAGCCCGGGAGTGAATTCTGTGGATAAACAGCCAGCCCAACGATCACCTGGTACGGCTTTTATCCTGGTATATGATCAGTTTTCCGGCTTTCCCGGTAAACAGTCCCGGATGTGGCGGTTCGGGTTTAAGGGGCCGGGGCCTCTTAAAGGAACAGCCCCCGATCACCAGTGACAAAATCACTACCAATACGGGGGCTGTCCTTAAGAACATTATCTTACTCTACGACTTAGATTAGATCAGATCGCCTTCCTTAGAAGGAAACCTTGACGCCAACCCAGCCGGCCGTGATGTCTTCGTAGTTAGCAGTTGACGTGTCGTATGTCTGCTGCGAAATACCGGCATAAATGTCGGTGCCGTAATCAGACAGGCTCTGCGTCAGGTTGATACCAACAGCCGTGTAATCGCTGGTGTCAACGACGGCGTCGCTCTGGTTGACGTAGGTGATGTTGACGGCGGTTCCGCCGGCATCAAACACGCTGGCGTCGTAACCAACCTGGGCCATCCACATCTCAGGATCCTGAGTGGTGGTGCCTGTCAGGTTCTTCTCGGCATAGGCACCCATGAAGTTCAGGCCGTTGGCCAGTTCAATGCCAAGGCCGGCATCCCAGATGTTATCCTGAGTGGCGCTGCTACCCGAGCTGTTGCCACCAGAAAGGTGGGCTGCGACCGCAACGCCATCATAGTCGGCGCTGTAGCCGATGTTGCCGCTGACGAGTTCGCCGCCGCCACCGGTGGCACCACCGGTGAGTGAGACCATGGCAGAGAAGCCATTGAAGTCAGGGGATTCGTAACGAACGACGTTACCCCAACCGGTGCTGAAGCCAGCGTTACCGTCGGTGGTTGCGAGGGCGGTGGGATCTTCTGCGCCGCCGGCTGCACCGGAGCCCTTAACGATGAAGCCGCCTTTGGCTTCAGCGCCAGAGGAGCTGCTCATGCCGAGGCCATTGGCACCGGACAAGGAAGAACCGTGCACGCCGTATTCATCGCCGGCACCATCGGAAACACCAATGCGCAGGGTACCCATGTTGTTGCTCAGGGTGACATTGGAATAGTTCAGCGTAATGGATTCAGCGGTGGGTGCGGCGCCGGTGTTGTTGCCGCCACCATCCAAGCGCAGATCAACGTTGGCACCAACGGTCAGCTCTTCAGAAGCTGCCGATGCGCCAATCTTGAAACGTGACTGGGAGCGGGTGCTGTCGTCGGAAATGAACATGGCGGTATCGCCATTATCGACAATACCCACGGAGCGGGCCACATGGCCGCTCATGGACATGCTTTTTTCGACTTCGCCGGCGGAGGCCGGGGTAACTGCAACTGCGGTGAGACCGATAGCGGCGGTGCTCAGCAGCATGATACGGAAATTAGTCATTTGGAGTCCCTCTCTTAGATAAACTTTAAAGCTCATGTTTAATCTGGTTGACCAACGAAACCGCCGATAACCAGACCCTCTGTTCCGAAGCAAGATATTCTGGATGTGTTGTTTAAAAGAAACATCCGTGCCTCGGCCTTGATGTTGTTTGTTATGATATAGATAGCCGGCTACAGTCAAATGCTTGTTGCCCGTTTTACACAATCAATCTCAAGTACGTGATAAATATGATACACCCAAAATCCGGGCCTTTCCGCCCCCCCCTGCAGGCGGTTCGGCGGCGGCATCGGCCGAAAGCCCCTAAGGGCCTGTAAAACAGTATAAATATAGCCTTCTGACAGCGCGCCAGAGTGGTACTTTGCCGCCATCTACGATAAAGAATATTGATGAACATACCGACCCATATCCAGGACATGCTGCAAAACGGCCTGCGGCTTCATCAGGCCGGAAGGCTGAACGAGGCCGAATCTCTTTACCGGCAGATTCTGCAAGCCAAGCCAAGCCATCCCGATGCCAATCACCTGCTGGGGGTTCTCGCCCTACAGGCCGGCAGCAACCAGGCGGCCGTCGAATTGATCACCAAGGCCCTCAGGAAAAAGCCCAAGGAAGCCGAGTATCATCGAAACCTGGGGGTCGCCCTGGGCGGCCTGGGGCGGCTTGATGATGCCATCAGGTCTTTTCGCAAAGCGCTGCGCCTCAACCCCAGGCTGGCCGAGGTCCATTACAATATTGGCAGCGCCTTGCAACAGCAGGGGCAGCTGGAAGGGGCTGTCGAATCCTATGGCAAGGCCCTGGCGATCAACCCTGAATACGCCCAGTGCCATAACAATACCGGCACCGCCCTGATGGCTCTGGGCCGCCCGGAAGAAGCCATAGCTTGCTATCAAAAAGCCCTGGAAATTACCCCGAATTATGCCGAGGCTCATTATAATGCAGGGTTCGCCCTGGGGCAGCTTGGCCAGAATGATGATGCGATTTTTCATTACCGCCAGGCGGTCACCATCCGGCCGGATTATAAGAAGGCCCATAACAACCTTGGCAATGTCTATAAAGAGCGCGGAAACACAAACAAGAACCGGGGCTTGTTGGAAAAAGCGCTGGAATCATTTCGCCGCGCCATTGCGATCGATCCGGATTACGCACAGGCGTACGGCAATTTAGGTTCGGCGCTGTCCGATCTGGGCCGCATGGATGATGCCATAGAGGCACTTCAAAGGGCCGTTGAGCTGGATCCCAATTACACGGAAGCCCATCATAATCTGGGCCTTTCATTTCAAGCATTAAGCCTCATGGATGAGGCCCGCGCCTCATTCCGGGAAGCCATCCGCACCAGCCCCGATTTTGCCGAAGCGCATACCGAATTGGCGCTTTCCATAAAACATAAAGACCATGACGACGAAATGCGGGCCATGGAGAAACTGATTGCCAGCCCCGGCAGCACCGATAAGCAGAAAATGCACCTGGGGTTCGGACTGGGAAAGGCCTTCGAGGATTTGGGCCAATATGACACGGCGTTCGAATTTTTCAGGCTGGCGAATTCATTAAAAAGAGAAACCATCTCGTGCGACATACAAAGAGACGAGACGTATTATCAGAAGATTGCCGATGTTTTCTCATCGTCTTTCTTCGAAAAACCGGTGGTTACCGGCGATGATGATAATACCCCAATATTCATTCTTGGCATGCCGCGCTCGGGCACCAGCCTGGTTGAGCAAATTCTGGCCTGTCATCCGCAAGTGTATGGGGCCGGTGAGTTGAACTACATCGCCAATATGTGCACCGGATTAGGGCAGGAAGGGGGAAAATCGTTCCCCGAGATTGTCGTGGATTTAAGGCCCGGGGATTTTAAGAAATTTGGACGCGAATATGTGGAAAGACTGCGGGAGCATGAAACGACGGCAAATTACATCACCGATAAAATGCCCCATAATTTCGTTAACATCGGCATGATCAGGGCGACACTTCCAAATGCAAAAATTATTCATTGCAACAGGAACCCCATGGATACCTGCCTTTCCTTATATAAAAACATTTTTTCTGGCGCCCATAACTATGCCTATGAGCTGAACGAACTGGGACAGTATTATAAATTATACCTCAAGCTTATGGATCATTGGCGGCAGGTTCTGCCGGGCCAGATTATCGAAATTCAATACGAGGAACTGGTGGACAAGCCCGAGCCCGGCATCCGCCAGTTGCTGGCCGATTGCGGTTTGCCGTTTGATGAGGCATGCCTGCGTTTCCACGAATCCGACAGGGCCGTCAAAACCGTCAGCGTAAACCAGGTCAGGAAACCGATGTATAAAAGTTCGGTGAATTCATGGAAACGCTATGAAGACGGCCTCGCCCCCTTGCGGGACATTCTTGCCGACGTTTGAGGCCCGACGGCCCGAATCCATCCAAAAAGTTCAAAGGTCATATAAATACGAATAATTCTGGTTGTTTCCGGCCCCTGGCAGCCATAATTACGGAATTGTCGCCAAGCGCCGCAAAATTTATAATCGAAGGCATGGGTATGTTAAAGAATCTGCGAATCACAACCATCGGGTGGATATTCGTTCTGGTATTGGTCAGCGTCGGCATAGCGTTCGTCGCCATCGAAACCATCACCATCAAAAACATATCGAAAATCGAGACGACCTGGGACCGGTTCGAGGAGGGCCGCTCGGAAAAGGCGCGCGCCCTGAATGCCCTGCGCCGGGAAATCGGCTACGGCGGCATGATTCACCGGTTCAAGAATTACGTCCTGAGCCAGGACAGGGAACATGCCGGCGTGGTCCATATCAAGCTTGGCGGCGCTCATTCGGCGCTTGCCCGGTACCGGGCGCTGGGGCTGAATGACGGGGAAAAAGCGGCCTTGCAGGATGTCGAAAACATGCTCGCCGCCTATGCCGAGGCCCTGATACAGGCCCGCGCTCTGGTCGACGAGGGGGCCTTGCCGGAAGAGATTGACAGCAAGGTCAGGGTCGATGACGGACCGGCGTTCCGGGGTCTGGAAGTTCTGGACGGCGCAGCGGGCACGACAGCGACCGGCGCCACCATGGGACTCAGTAAATCAAAGGCCCTGGCACAATTACGCAAGACGCTGGGGTATGGCGGACTGATTCATCACTTCAAGAATTTTGTCCTGCGCCATGATCACGCGTTACTGGAAATTACGCGCCAGGATATTGCAAACGCCTGGAAGGCGATCAACGGGTACAACGAGGGCAACCTGAACGACAGGGAAAAAAAGGCAGTTCTGGATATTGCCGCGGTTATCGATGCCTACGCCATCGCCATCGAGAAAACCGAATTATTAGAGGAAGAAGGCCGCTCGACGGTCGATATAGATCGCGCCGTCAGGGTCGATGACGGCCCGGCGCTCGGCGGGTTTGATACCCTGACCCGCGAAATAGCCAATGAGAATGACAACGAAGCGAAACAGCTCAAAGAAACCCTTGCCCTGGTTTATTCGCTTGTCGAGACCGCCACATGGATGGCCGGCATTGTTAGTGCCGCTCTGGTTTTCCTGTCCCTGTGGCTGTTCAGGTACAAAATCGTCGCCCCGATTTCCAATATGACCGAGGTTATGACCAGCCTGGCGGCCGGCAACCTGAAACAGGATATTCCCGACGTCGATCAGGATAATGAAATCGGCGATATGGCCCGCGCCGTCAGGATATTCAAAGCCAACGCCATCGAGCAACGGCACGGTGAAGAGATAATCCGTAACAGCGAGGCCAGAATCCGGGCGGTTTTCGACAACGTGATCGACGGCATCGTCACCATCGACGAGAAGGGAACGGTAGAAACCTTTAACCCGGCGGCGGAGCGCCTGTTCGGGTTCGCCGCCGAAGAGGTGGCGGGCAAAAATGTCAAGATGCTGATGCCCGAGCCCTATCACGGCGAGCACGACGATTATCTGGGCAATTACATGAGGACTGGCGAGGCCAAGGTCATCGGCATCGGCCGCGAGGTGACGGGACGGCGCAAGGACGGCTCGACCTTTCCCATGGAACTGGCGGTCAGTGAAATGCAGATCGACGGCACGCGGATGTTCGCCGGTATTGTTCGCGACATTAGCGAACGCAAGGCGGTTGAAAAATCGAAGGCCGAATTTATTTCTACCGTCAGCCACGAATTGCGGACGCCACTGACCTCGATCAAAGGCTCGCTCGGCCTGGTCATATCGGGCGCGGCCGGTGACATGCCGGATAAAATGGCGCCGATGATCAAGATCGCCCACAGCAATTGCGACAGGCTGGTGCGGTTGATCAACGATATCCTCGACATCGAAAAAATTGCCGCCGGCAAGATGGAATTCTCAATACAGGAAGTGAACCTGCATGAAATAGTCACCCAGGCGATCGAGTCCAACAAGGGCTATGGCGAAGATCGCGGCATTTCTTTCGATCTTATCTCTACCATGCCAGATGCCCGGGTCGATGGTGATGCCGACCGGTTGATGCAGGTGATGGCCAATTTGCTGTCCAATGCGGCCAAGTATTCCCCTGAAAAGGATACGGTCGAGATTAGCCTGGCCCGGCACGGTCAAGGTTACAGGGTTTCCGTTGCCGATAAAGGCCAGGGCATCCCTGAGGAATTTCATGGCCGGATTTTCCAGAAATTCAGTCAGGCCGATTCATCGGACACCCGCCAAAAAGGGGGTACCGGCCTGGGACTCAACATTACCAGGGAAATTATCGAATATCATGGCGGCAAAATCGACTTCGTGACCGAACAAGGCAAGGGATCCACATTCTTCTTCGATCTGCCGGGGCGAGAAGAAAAACGGGTAGCACAGCAGGAGCAACCGAAAGCAAATGAGTCGCGGCCCCGCATACTGGTATGTGAGGACGAGCCAGACATATCCAGATTAATCGTGATGATGTTGGCCGAGGAAGGCTATGACACCGATACCGCATTCAGTGCCGACGAAGCCCTGTTAAAACTGAACGACAATGAATACGACGCCATGACCCTGGACATATGCCTGCCGGGCAAGGACGGGATTTCCCTTTTCAAGGACTTGCGAGCCCATCCCCATACCCGTGACCTGCCGATTATCGTTATTTCTGCTTTACCCGAACAAAAAATCGAAGAAATGGAACATGCTTCGTTAGGTGTCGTCGACTGGATGGAGAAGCCGATAGATCAGGACCGCCTGGCCGATGGCCTCAGGCGCGCGGTCGGCGGAATGAGTGAAGGCTCCCGGCGTATTTTGCATGTGGAAGATGACCTTGATGTCATCCACATCGTCGCCGCCGTGGTCGGCGACATGGCCACGGTCGAGTCCGTCATGACGATGGCCGAGGCGAAGCGGATGATTGAAGAAAAACGTTTCGATCTGGTGATCCTCGATCTGATGCTGCCCGACGGCAATGGCGAAGACCTGTTGCCGCTTCTGGAAAACGGGGATCGTCCGCCGACCCCGGTGATCGTTTTTTCGGCGAAAGAGGATGAGCGGGATTTTGCCAATTACATCAATACATTCCTGGTAAAATCAAGAACCAGCAACGAGACGTTGCATGAAACAATCCGTTCGGCCATAACCAAGCAACGAGGCAAGGCGACCAAGGAGATTTAACGACCATGGCACCCCTGAACAAGATACTTCACGTCGAAGACGAGCCCGACATCCAGGAGGTTGCCCGGCTAGCGCTTGAATCCTTTGGCGGGTTCACGGTTGAAACATGTTCCAACGGACAGGAAGCCCTGGACAGGGGCCCGGGGTTCGGGCCGGATCTTATTTTGATGGATGTCATGATGCCCGGTATGGACGGCCCGACGGCGTTTGAGGCGATGAAGAAGATACCTGAATTAAAAGATGTCCCGGTCATTTTCATGACCGCCAAGGTGATGGAGACGGAAATCGCCCGGTTCCGGGAAATGGGCGCGGCGGATGTTATCCCCAAACCGTTCGATCCGGTGACGCTGGCCGATCAAATCAAGGCTATCTGGGAAAAACTGGCCCCATAACGCGAACGCCCCGCCAGGGTTTAAAGCCTGGCGGGGCGCTTGTGCAGAGGGCGTACTGAAGTTAATCCAGCGCGACCAGGTTCTCGGCGGACGTTTTGCCATTTTGTCCGGGAACCAGTTCGAATTCTACCTTCTGGCCTTCGCGAAGGCCGGAAAGTCCGGCCCGTTCAACGGCAGAAATATGGACGAACGCGTCCTTGCTACCGTCCTCAGGTTCGATAAAACCATACCCCTTTGTCGGGTTGAACCACTTTACAGTTCCGGTTGCCATTTTTGTCTCCCTTTCTCAAGTCTATTATCGAATGCATCGCTCACATGATGCCGCGCTACGCAGCAAATTGGTTCACAATTTCGGAATTTTGCGACCAAGCGCAACGACGTCTAATAAATAAGACTTAAGCCGGAATAATGTGTAACCGCAGGAATTGTTGTCCCGTTCCGGGGGATGTGCAAGAAAAATCAGCTATAGGGGTATGGGTCCGCTTTCGGGACCCAAAAGATAGCGTTTACAGGGCCATTTTACCGCAAGGTATGGGGGGGGGGAGGGCGATTCCGGTCGGTCAGGCTTCGCCGGTTTTTGCCTTTTCCTCGATGAAGGCTTTGAAGTCCATATCCGTGGTGATGATGTCGTCCATCAGGAAAAATACCAGTTCCCTGCGAAGGCTGTCGCGGGCCAACTGATTTTCCCCGGCCATATTGGCGAATTCGATCATGTGGTCCATTTTGGTGTTCAGGCTTCGGTGATGCTTCTGATGTTTTTTGACGTTGGGATAGCCGATCTTGACCAGCAAAGCTTCTTCATTGGCGAAATGTCTTTTTGCCGCTTTTACGAATTCGGGTAACAGGGTCTTGCATTTTCCCGCATCATCCCCGTCGATCGCCTCAACCACCAGATTGACGATGTCAGCCAGGGCCTGATGCTCTTTATCAAGGGATTCATAGTCCATCAAAAACGACGGAGTCAGTTCTACCATTTACATTTCCTTCCGTCCGGGGCTGCAATTATAGCGTCTCCCCGGCAAAGACAAAATTATTTAGCCGCCTCGGGTTGAGGCGTCGATGCATAACTGGCTTCAGCTACATCCCCGGCCCCGTCCAGGGGGAAGATGAAGGCATAATCGGCTTCAACGTCCGCGGTGATCCGCTTGCTCAGTTCCGGCTCGAAAGTATGGTGAATTCTGACGTAAAGATTTCGTTCCTCCGGCGCTACATTGTCGGCGGTCAGCCTTACGCGGACGATATTGTCATGACCAAGCAGGTGGGTTGAGACCACATCCAGCGGTGCGCCGTTAGCGCCATTGCTTTCAAGCAATACGCCCTCAGGCCGAACCAGGACCTCGACCCTGCGGCCATCATCCATGCCCTTTGCGCCAACCTTACCGATCGGAATTTCAACATATCCGTCTTTGACGACGCCCACGAACCGGTTCATAAGGCCGAACAGCTTGGCGACGAATTCGTGCTGGGGATGGTAATAAATTTCATGGGGCCGGCCGGACTGAAGGATGCTGCCGTTGTTGCCCAGGATCTTGATCCAGTCGGCCATGAACATGGCTTCTTCCGGGTCGTGGGTGACCATCACAGTGGCGACACCGCTGGCTTTAAGAACAGACTGGGTTTCTTCGCGGATTTGTCCGCGCATGTTGGTGTCCAGGCCCGAAAACGGCTCGTCCAAAAGCAAAAGATTGGGTTCCGGCGCCAGCGCCCGGGCCAGGGCGACGCGTTGCTGTTGTCCGCCGGACAGCATGTGCGGATGGTTTTCGGCGTGGGCGGTCATGCCGACCTGATCCAACATCTCCATGGCATGACGCCGCGCCTTGTCCTTGGGCTGTCCGAAAAGGCCGAATGTCACATTTTCGATAATGCTAAGGTGCGGAAACAGTGCGTAATCCTGAAACATCAGGCCGATGCCCCGGCCTTCGGGCGGCACGTGCATATGGGCATCGGCGACGACCTGGTCGTTAATAAGGATCTGGCCGTGTTGCAGGCGCTCCAACCCGGCCGCCAAACGCAAAAGGGTGGTCTTTCCTGATCCTGATGGGCCCAGCAAACAAACCAGTTCGCCGGCTGGGATCATCATCGACACACTGTTAAGAACCTGGGTGTCTCCGTAGGCGTGGGAAACACCGATGACATGAAGTCCTTTCACGATGTTTGATCCTTGTTGGTCTGTCCCGGCGCAGGGTTGGGCTTTGAATGACCGGGACGGGATTTGGTGATGGCGAAGCTAAGCACAATAACAGGAAGAATACCAAAACCGACGATACCAAGGGCCGCCAGGGAAGCCGCGCCCAACTGTTCATCGGAGGCGTATTGATGCACATAAGTTGCCAGGGTGTGAAAATTGAAAGGTCTCAAAATCACCGTCATCGGTAATTCCTTCATGCAGTCGACGAAGACCATCATTGCTGCCGTCAAGGCGCTGCCCCGGATCAACGGAATATGGATGCGCCGGAGCGTGCTGAACGGTGTGTGGCCGAGGCTGGCAGCAGCGCCGTCCATGCTCGGGGTGACCTTACCGAGGCTGGCCTCGACGCTGCCGAATGATAGCGCCAGGAAGCGGACCAGATACCCGAAGGTCACGGCGGCGATGGTGCCGCTGAACAGAAGTCCGGTGGAAAGGCTGAAATTTCGGCGCATAAAGCCGTCGATGCCGTTGTCCATCGCGCCCAGGCTGACCAGAACCCCGACGGCAAGTACCGATCCGGGAACCGCATACCCAAGGCTGGCAAAGCGGGCCATGAAGGTAACAATACGCTCTTTGCGAAGCCGCACCGCGTAGGCCATGAAAATGCCGATGGCCAGCGCCAGCGCCGCCGCCAGGGCCGAAAGCATGACGCTGTTTCCGGCGTAGCCAAGGACGTCTGTATTGGCGGCCTCCTTGAAATGGATCACCGCGTACCCAGCCAACACCATCGCCGGCAAGAGAAAGCCGAACACCACCGGCAGGGCGCAGCCGATAATAGCGCCGCGCCGGGCCCAGCCCTTTAGCTCATACCCGGGCAAGGCCTTGTATTTGGACGTGGTGTGGTGGAAGCGTTGGTTGCGCCGCCCAAAACGTTCGGCCAACACCAGGAAGACAACGAAAAACAGCAACATGCTGGCCAACTGTGCGGCCCCGGTGACGTTATTCATGTTCAGCCAAACGTCATAGATGCCAAGCGTGAAGGTGCCGACGGCAAAAAAGTCGACGGTGCCGAAATCGTTCAGGGTTTCCATCAACACCAGCGACACGCCGATGACGATGGCCGGTCTGGCCAACGGCAGGGCGACGGTAAAGAAGCTCCGCCACGGGCCGCGCCCCAAAACCCGGCTGGCCTCAAGCATACACACCGACTGCTCCATGAATGCGGCGCGCGACAGCAGATAGACATACGGGTACAAAACCAACGTCATCATTGAAGCGGCGCCGCCAAGCGAGCGGATTTCCGGAAACCAGTACTGCCGTTTCAGGGTCCATCCGAATATCTCGCGCAACAGGACCTGCACCGGGCCGGCGTATTCCAGAATATCGGTATAGACGTAGGCGATTACATAGGCCGGCATAGCCATGGGCAGCAACAGCGCCCATTCGAACATGCGTTTGCCCGGAAACCGGCACGTGCTGACCAGCCAGGCCGTGCCGACCCCGATGATGAAAGTGCCGGTGCCGACGCCGATCATCAGCAGTAAGGTAGTGGTGATGTATCCCGGCAGAACCGTGGACACCAGATGCGACCAGATCTCATCGCCGGGCGTCAAGCCGATGTAAAGCACGGTCAGGATCGGCACCGTCATCATCGCCGCGATCACAACGGTTCCGACACTCCAGACATTGAACCATGCCCAGCGTTCACTCTTGGCCCCGGCGGCTCTGCCCGGAGCCATGCCAACGGTCGTTGCTTCACTCATCATATTCGGTTCGACCCTATGTCCCAGGTCACCCAGAAAGGTGCAAATTAGTCATTGAAATGAACCCTGTCCAACATCCGGGTTGCCTGCGTCCGATGCTCGCCGATTTTGAACAGGAATGTTTCATCGGCTTTGAATTCTCCCCAGCCGGCAACGATGGGGTGAAGCTTGACCCCGGCCTTGACCGGGTATTCGAAGTTGTCTTCGGCGTAGATTTTTTGCGCCGCATCGCCGCTCAGGAACTCGATCAGCTTGATGGCGCTGTCTTTATTCCTGGCGCTTTTGGTGACGCCGGCGCCGCTGATATTGACGTGGGTGCCGCTGTCCTTCTGGTTGGGGAAAATCAGGTTGACCGAGGCCGCCCAGTCTTGCTGTTCCGGTTCTTTCTCGTTGGCCATCATTTTGCCCATGTAATAGGTGTTGCCAATGGCAACGTCGCACTCTCCTTGGTACACGGCCTTGACCTGGGCGCGATCGTTGCCTTGCGGTTTGCGGGCCAGGTTGTCCTTGACGCCCTTGGCCCAGGCCTCGGCGGCGGCCTCGCCCTTCGCCGCGATCATCCAGGCCAGCAGGGAAACGTTATAGACATGCTTGCCGGAACGCGAACAGACACGCCCTTTCATGTAGGGTTTGGCCAGGTCTTCGTAGGTGGTGACCTCCGCCGGCTTAACCCGTTCTTTATGAGCGAAAATGACCCGCGCCCGTGTCGTCAAGCCATACCACAGGCCATCGGGGTGGCGGAACTGGGCCGGCACGTTGCGCTCCAGGACGCTCGATCGGGTGGGCTGAAGAAGATTGGCCTCGACCAGGTTGTAGATGTTGCCAATATCGGACGTCAGCACAAGATCGGCGGGGCTATTGTCGCCCTCGGCCTTAAGCCGTTCCAGCATGCCAGATTCCAGATACACCATGTTGACCGTGATCCCGCTATCCTTGGTGAAGGCATCCAGCAACGGGTTCATCAGGAACGGCTGGCGATAGGAATACAAGTTTACCTCGGCGGCCTGGGCATCGATTGCCCCCCCGGCCAATACCGTTAACGCGGACGTCGCTCCGATGATTAAAGACGCGAATGTTGCTTTGAATTCAGCCATTGAAGTCCTTTTGTGCTGGATTGATTGGTTATTCGCCCATGAAATAACCGCTGACCACGCAATCTAGTTGTTAAGAGTCATTCTCAACAACTAGATTGCTGCTATTTCAACTTTCGGTCAAGCAGTATTTTTTGAATGCAAACCGTCGGTCGCCGCAGCTTCATTGCCGAAACCGACCCAAGGGAGTCGTCCCGCCGTTTGCCAAGTAGCTGAAAAAATTGGTCGGAGTGAGAGGATTTGAACCTCCGGCCCCCGCCTCCCGAATGTGGGATGTAAAAATAAAAGTGTTATAAATCAATAGGTTGTTCGGGCGCTGTCGCGGCTTTTACCGGATAAAACAGGATAAAACCGAACAAGGCGGAATAGCTTTGGCACAATTTTGGCACAGTCAGCTATTGTCCGGCTTTTCCCCTTTGCCTATCTGCTTTACGAATTCGTCCAATTCCTGCAAATGCTCCTGTTCAGCCTCTCTGGATTCTGCGGAGCGGCGGTTTGCGTCGAAGGTGTCGAAGCGCTTCCCGGTGATAGCTTTCATACGGTCATGGGAAATATTGCCCGCCCCGGAAAGCAGGGGCCGTTCGTTGAAAGTCAGGAAGCGGTCCGTCTGAGACACCCAATCCGCCATATTGGTTTCCTTGCGTCGTGACGCACGATCCTCGGCGAAGTCCAGAAACATGGTGACGATGCGGTTGAGCTCACTTACCTCGTCCTCGGCCAGATAATTCTTTGCAATGCTCACATCACCCTTGCGGACCCGTCCCCCCGACCAGGTAGAAAGGGCCATATTGGGCTTTTCTGGATCGGCGCGGCCAACGATCAACTCTGCCGCCGTATGGTGCGTTACGGCAAACAGCATCTTGTTCTGAATGGTTGCGAAGAAGGTGTGGGCGAGTTCGGACGATCCGTCATAATCGGTGCTGGTTTGGGCAAAGATGTCTCGCACTTTCTGATAAAACCGCTTTTCCGAAGCGCGAATATCGCGGATGCGTTCGAGAAGCTCGTCATAATAATCAAATCCGCCGGGTTCCTTGAGGCGCTCATCATTGATGGCGAAACCCTTGATCAGGTATTCACTCAACGTTGTCGTCACCCAGCGTCGGAACTGGGTGCCCCGTGGGGAACGCACCCGGTAGCCAACGGACAGGATCGCATCGAGATTGAACAGCTTGGTTTGGTAGCGCTTGTTGTCTGAAGCAGTTGTCAAGGAATCCTTGACAACTGACTCCTCGACCAGTTCGCTTTCCTTGAAGATGTTGCGTAAATGCAGGCTGACATTCTGCTTCGATGTATCGAATAAGGAGGCGATTTCCAATTGGGTCAGCCAGATCGTGCCGCCATCGGCCAGCAGTTGGATTTCATCCCTGCCATCATCGGTCCGGTAAAGAATAATCTCGCCTTTACTCATTTATGCTGCCGCCTTTTTCTGTCTTAACCCGCCCCAGCTTATTGCTTCAAATTACTTCGTATGAGCCCTCTCATTCCGCTTTGAGCTATCTAATACGGCCCTATTAGTAATTACAAAAAATTCAGCCTCCCGCAAAAAGGAGGCTGAAAAACAGCAAAATACTGCGAAAGCTTAATGGTGCCGCCTGGGTGAGAATAATCCCAGAAACTATTATCCTTGATTAACAACGACTTAAAGCCGCATCGGTAAATTGAAGTGTACCAGATTTGTGTACCAGTTTCCATAAATAACACCGGTGTGTTTCTCGATGCTCCGATCATAAACTAATCATGGTGCCCAGCCTGCTCAGATGTCCCCATCGAAACCATCTGTAAATGGTCTGTAACGATCCTTATCGGTTCTGATGATGATGTGAGGGTGAAAAGTGTAACCGCCCTATAGCGATCTTATAGTGGCTTTGACATGGTGTTTTAGCCTCGGTGAAGCTGACGCGAATTGACACCTTATAGACTTTCATCCAGTCAATTTATTCAAGGCGTTTGGAAACTACTCTAGCAGTGTACCATCGGCCTATGTTCACCGTCGTCCGAACCACAACAAACCTCAGCCTTGATGAGCATTTCATCAAACACTCCGCCGCCACCTTCTTCGTGAAGGTCGAGGGCGAAGGCATGGAAGAGCACGGCCTTTACAAGGGCGACACCCTGATCGTTGACGTTGGCAAA
>JABMOQ010000111.1 GCA_013204045.1 Rhodospirillaceae bacterium
GGATGTGGACAATGACCACCGAGAAGCATATTGCCGCTGCAAGCAAAAGGCCGTTGCCTAGCAGGACGTCCGGGTTCGAAAAATCAAAGGTTGCGGGATTGAACAGCACGGCAAGGCCAGCCAGCCCCAGTATCAGTCCGGCTATTTTATACGGGCCAAGTCGTTCGCCCAGTATCAGCACCGCCATGGGTGCTACCCACAGTGGAGTGGTGTAGGCGAGTATTGCTGAACGCCCGGCTTCGACCGATGACAGTCCGATGTGAATCAGCGCCAACCCCAGCCCAAATTGCACGAACCCCATTGACAGCAAGGCGGGCAGATCATGGCGAACAGGTAAAATCAACTTGCCCCGGACGGCCAACAGAACAAACAGGCAGGCCGCGCCGAACAACAAACGGATTGCCGTGAACCAGACCGGCGGTATGTATTCAAGCCCGATCTTCATGATCGGCCAGTTGGCCCCCCACAGCAGGATAATAAGGGCGAGCAGCAGATAGGCTTGGCGTTCCGGTTTCACTGGAGTATCACCTTGAGATTGGCATTCTCCGTTCTTACATGGGGGGTATTGGAAATAGCAAGGAGCCTGACAAGTATGCGTGTCGCCACCGCCATTAAAGAAAAGCTCGAGCGTGCCCTGTCACCGGACCGCCTTGACATTATCGACGAGTCCCACAAGCACGCGGGCCATGCCGGTGCCCGCCCCGGTGGCGAGAGCCATTTCCATGTGGAAATTGTGTCGCCGGCATTCGAAGGACTATCGCAGGTTGAACGACAACGTATGGTCTATGCCGCCCTGGCCGATGAAATGAAGGGCGATATTCATGCCCTGTCATTAAAAACCCTGTCGCCGGGCGAGGGCTAAAGTAGCGATTCAATACCATATTTAGGTATGTAATATGTGCGAGCATTGGCCTTTGTCGTATTTCAGACAACCAAGGGCGGTTTCATTTTAGTTTGCATAACAGTTTGTAACAAAATAAGATTTCGTTATTATCATGCTCGGGGGGACATGGCGGAAATGAAGAAAAGCGATTCTCTGATCAGTCGTAATGTCACAATCAATGGCCGGCGCACCAGTTTGCGCATGGAGGCCGAATTGTGGGAAGCGCTTGGCGAAATCTGTGACCGTGAATCGCAGAGCTTCCACGATGTCTGCACTCAAATCGAGAATAAGCGCGAAAAATCAAATAGAACCTCGGCGGTGCGAACTTACATTATTGATTATTTCCGCGATGCCGCCACCGAAGTCGGCCATGGCCGTGCCGGGCACGGCGGCAAGTAAAGGTGGCAGGCAATCAGGCGCTGTAACGGTCGCCGAAGACAAAAGCCTCGGTTTCCCGAATTTCATGTTCCAGATCGGACTTCATGACCGAATAAAGGTCGCGGATCGAGACCATTGCCACGGGAAGTCCGTTTTCGACGATGGGCAGATGCCGGAAACTGCGCGTACGCATCAGCTCAAGAGCCTCGCCCGCCGAATCCGCCGGCGCCAGGGTATCGGGGTCTTTGGTCATGATTTTCTTGAGCGTCGTTTCGTCGGGGTTCAGGCCTTGTGCCATGACCCGGCGGGTCAGGTCCCGTTCCGTGACAATTCCATCAAGCTTTCCGCTTTTGCCAGTTACCAGAATGGCGGCAATATTTTTTTCTTTCATGATTTTCGCAGCCATGGTTGCCGTATCGTTGGGGGCCAGGGAAATCACAACCGATTTTTGAGTGACGTCGGGTATAATCTTGCGTTGCATGACGTAAGCTCCTTTTCGTCCGGGTAGTGTCGAAAAGTACACTTATTCATGTGGTGACAACACTACCCGCTTCAACTTTTTTTGGCGGGTGTTCCCATCTAAATATCCATAATAAAATTATGTTTATTTGCCGGATGCGCTCGTTTCCGGGGCATTTTTATCATTGGCCCCCGGTAATGGCAGGATCTTAACCAATGTGATCTGATGGCGTTGACGCTGCAGGATTTCAATGCGCAGCCCATGGAACAGGAATATCTGTCCGGGTTCCGGAATACGTCGCGACTCGTGCAAGATCAATCCGGCCAAGGTGGCCGCTTCCTCGTCCGGCAGATTCCAGCCGAATTGCCTGTTCAGGTCGCGCAGGGTAACGCCCCCCTTGATCAGATAACTGCCGTCGGGTTCATGGATCACCCCAAGTTTGGCGAGGTCGTGCTCGTCGGAAATATCGCCGACAATTTCCTCCAGAATATCCTCCAGGGTAACGATCCCCATGAAACTGCCGTATTCATCGACCATCAGGGCAAAATGCTCGTGTCTGTGGCGAAATTCCTGCAGTTGGGAGAGAAGGCTCGTCTGCTCGGGGATAAACCACGGCTCGGCGGCCTGTTTGACAATATCAAGCTCACCGGTGCCGTCATGTTCCTGGACGGCACGCAGCAGCGCCTTGACGTGAAGCACACCGACAATGTTTTCCGGCTGCCCGCGCCATAGGGGGATACGGGTGTACGGGCTTGCCAGCACTTGTTCGACGATCTTATCGGGGGACTGATCGGCGTCGATCATGGCCACATCCTTGCGGTGGACCATGATCTCGCTGACCTGAACATCGTTCAGATCAAGGACGCTTCGGAGCATGGCTCGTTCCCGATCGGTATCCCGATCGGCGGCATCATGCAGGGCGATGGCGCCCCTCAGTTCTTCCGACGACGAGGCGAAGGCGTCCTCGGCATTGTAATCAAGGCCGAGCAGGCTAAGCAGGCCGCTAACCAGGAAATTGATGGCCTTGGTCAGGGGGGCCATTATGAAAACCAGCACCCTGACCAACGGCGCAATCGCCAGGGATGCCTGGTTGGCATTTCTGATGGCGTATGTTTTCGGCAGAATTTCAGCAAATATCAGGATCAGCAGTGTCATCGCCATGGTCGCGTAGACGACACCAGATTCCCCATAATAGGTGATCAGCAGACTGGTCGCCAGCGCTGAGGCCAGAATGTTGACCAGGTTGTTGCCCAGCAAAATAGTGCCGATCAGGCGCTCACGATGGCCATGCAGATAATTGATCATTCCGGCACGGCGGTCGCCGTCTCGCTCCAGCTGATGCATCAGCGGCCTTGAAGCCGCGGTCAGGGCAGTTTCAGAGCCGGAAAAAAAGGCCGACAGAAGCAGTAGAATAAAGATTGCGCCAAGGGTTAACAGCATGGGTGTCCCGATCTCATGAATTAGTTTTTCTCCGTCAAGGCATTGGTCAGGAAAGCGCGGAGCTGATCGATTGAAACATCGCGATTGATAAAGCAATCTCCAATAGCGCGGGCCAGCACGAACACCATCTTTCCGTTCTCGGCTTTTTTATCGAGAGCCATGTGGGTGATCAAGGCATCGGCCGTCCACCCAGCGGTCGAAGAGGCGGCCGCCAGATCGCCCAGCTTCGTCGGCAGGCCGATGGCATTCAGATGACTGCGAACCCGCTCGCAGTCCCGTCCACTGCATAGGCCCAGAGTTTGCGAAAAATCATAAGCCAGCGTCATCCCCATGGCCACCGCCTCGCCGTGCAGCAGGGTGCCATCATAGCCGGTTTCGGCTTCGAGGGCGTGGCCGAAGGTATGACCCAGGTTAAGCAGTGCCCGAACGCCCGATTCCCGTTCGTCTGCGGCGACAATGGCGGCCTTGGCGGCGCAACTGGTGAAGACGGCATGGTGCTGGGCGGCCTTGTCTCCGTCGATGACGGCGCCGCCGTTTATTTCCAGCCAGTCAAAAAATTGAGGATCGTTAATCAACCCGTATTTGATGATTTCGGCGTAACCGGCAAGCAGTTGGCGCCGGGGAAGGCTATCGAGACACTCCAGGTCGGCGAGCACCAGACGCGGTTGATGGAAGGCGCCAATCAGGTTCTTGCCGCGGGCCGAATTGATTCCGGTCTTGCCGCCGACCGAGCTGTCGACTTGGGCTAACAGGGTCGTCGGCACCTGTACAAAATCGATGCCGCGCATGGTGATGGCGGCGGCGAATCCGGCCAAGTCGCCGATGACCCCGCCGCCAAGGGCGATCAGCAGGGTCGAGCGGTCAATTCTGGCCGCCAGCAGCTCATCGGTCAGTTTTTGCAAATGGTTGAAATCTTTTGTTTTTTCACCCGCAGGCACGGTAATTGATGCATGTTGAATGGCGGCGGCCGAAAGTGACTCCTGAAGCCGGGGCAGATACAGCGGACCGACATTGTCATCGGTGACAATGACGGCACGGCTGCCCGTCATTAAGGCACCAATGCGCCCGCCAGCGTCTGCGATCAGTCCTTGGCCAATAACAATATCATATGAACGCGCGCCAAGCTCGACGTGCAAAGGCGCATCGGCGTTTGATATATCTGTTTTGCTGCCCGTCATGGCTCCTTATTCTTTCGTTTCATCCTGATGTGCCAAATAGGCGGCCAGGGCTTCGGCGACATCTTCTACCGTTGATGATATAGGCACATCCTTCGATTCAACGACAATATCGGCTTCAGCATACACCGGATAGCGTTCCTGCATCAGTTGATCAAGAACCGTACGTGGATCGGCTTTTTCCAGCAGCGGCCTGCCGCCCCGCCGGCCGGTCCGTTCGACCAGGATATCCAGGTCCGCTTTGAGCCATAAGGATATACCGCGACTGGCTATTTTGCTGCGGATCGCGCCATTCATGAAAGCGCCGCCGCCGGTGGCAATAATGTGTGGCGGCCCGTCCATCAGTCGCTCGATAACCCGCTGTTCGACATCGCGGAAGGCCTGCTCGCCATAAAGCTCGAATATATCGGGAACCGAACAGCCCGCCGCCTGGGCAATCTCATCGTCGGCATCGACGAAAGGGATACCCAGCAGGGCCGAAAGTTCCCGCCCGATTCGGCTTTTTCCCGCCCCCATCAGCCCAACCATGACGATTGACCTGGAGAGGCGGTTTTTTATGGATGGGTCAATCGGCGAAGCCATGTTCATGAATCCATACAGGATAAGGCCCAAGGGTTACAAAATTTTAGCGCGGCCCGGGGGTCTAAAAAAACATATCTGGCCGTATTGATCTAGGTTTTTCAAGGCGTTAGACTGCCGAAATATTGCCACAGTCGGAACCTAATGTCAGCCTTGGAAGACTAGCATAATCTTCGTCTGTATAAAGACGCCTGATCAAAAATACCCCCGAAGTCTGGATTTCTGTCAGTATTATCAAGCGGTTTCTGGCCCCCGAACACTTTTTAAGGTTACAAGATACATCATGAGAAACATTTCCAGACTTGTCTTCGTCGTCGTCATGCTTCTGATTTTCGGTGGTGCCGCCTTTCTGGCGACTTGGGATATTCCGGCACCCGTCACCCAGGTTGAAAAAGTTTTGCCCGATGACCGTTTCCCCCGTTAAAAAAAGAGCCGCAGGCGCTGTCCTGGCCGGCGCGATTGCCTTCGCGGTCTGGTTGCCGGCCTTTGCACAAA
>JABMOQ010000021.1 GCA_013204045.1 Rhodospirillaceae bacterium
GTAAACGTGATTTCACCGCCATCGGTCAGATACACTTCATCGCCGCCCGGTTCCAGAATAACGTATTTAGACCCGAACAGGCCGTCCGTGTGAATGGCCGCAGACGAATCGGTCGGCAGCTTGACATCATTATCGATCATCAGCCCGACGACGGCGCGAAAGTTCTGATCCAGGGTTTGTTTAAAGACGCTGCCGATGCGTACCCCGCCCAAGCGCACTTCGCCGCCTTCCGTCAGGCCATCGACACGGCCGAAGGTGGCATTGACACGGTACGATCCCATGGCCGCCCCGCTCTGGTCCTTGCCTCGGGAAGACACGGCAAACACCATCGCCATAGCGATGACCACGGCGGCGCCGACATAAATGGTCCTGGATTCGGAAAACTGCATACGATTACTGCCCGTCACCAGGGGTCCAGGCCTGATAATCGCCGGTCGCGTGGGCCCGGTGGCCGCCCCTGAGATCGTGCCCGGCCGGACGATACGCGCCGGACGAACCGGTCTGGTTGGGTTGGTGCTCTTTCTGCCAGGGCTGCAGCTGGGCCGCGGATTCGGTCAGCGGCGTATCGGTGGTATGATGCAGCCAGGCATGCCATTCGGCCGGCACCGACGACGCATCGGCCTTGCTCTTATAGATGACCCAGCGCCGTTCACGGCCATTCAGCAGCGATCCGCTGTTCCGGTAATAACGGTTGGCAAACACATCGCTGCCGACCAGTTCGCCGTTCAGCCACGTATTGATAAGTGTCCCGATAATCATGTGTGTTGTACCCTCGTTGACCGTTCTGATGACAGGTGATTAGAACGCCGCCGGAAAAGGAATCCAGCGCCGCAAATATGGCACCTGGAACATCGTGCGTCCAGATGACAGTGGACCCAAATAGCATCCGCAGGCGACCTGAAAAATTGATTCTATTTGTCAGGTAACCGGCGTAAGTGATTCATTTTGAAGAAAGCTCGACCCACGCCACTCCCTCCCTTACGGCATCATCCGGCCCGTTACAGGCGATTCCCGACGGCATTCGTGCCATCGCGTTACCGCGACATTTTAGTTACCGCGCCTAAGGGACTGTAAACCCCGCAGGAAACTTCCTCCCTAACCGCCTTCATACAACATGATGTGTCTTTTCTACGTGTCAACAACGAAATCTTGTTGCTTCGGCTAATTCCTTAAACTACATTTTGTGCCTCGAGCCTGGGCAGGCATACGCCATATTGTGTGACGGAACGTCGGGAGTGGACGGAATTGAGGTCACGGAAAAGGCGTCTGGCACCTAAGTAAAGGTCGCTAACAGGCCGATCGGATTCTTCGAAGGGGAGTCGCAGAGTCCGAAATAATAAACCGGTCGGTTCCACAAAACGAGGGCCGGCCTGAACGAAAACACTTGGGCCAGATATTGGGGGCTTCATGCGCGTTAGCAGGCTTTTCACGACCAAAAACGAATCACCTTACGATTCGATAGAATTCCGCCACACGGCAAGCGAAATACGCAACCCTGACGGCTCGGTGGTCTTCCACCTGGACCGCATGGAAGTCCCGGCATGTTTCTCGCAGGTCGCCTGCGATGTGCTGGCGCAAAAGTATTTCCGTAAAGCAGGTGTCCCCGCCCGGTTAAAGCGGGTCAAGGAAAAGGATGTCCCGTCCTTCCTGTGGCGCAGCGTTCCTGACGACAAGGCCTTGCGCGAGCTGCCGGAAGACCAGCGTAGCGGCGGCGAGAGCTCGGCCCAGCAGGTCTTCGACCGGATGGCCGGCACCTGGACCTATTGGGGCTGGAAAGGCGGCTTTTTCGATGCCGAAGAAGACGCCCAGGCCTACTTCGACGAAATGCGTTTCATGCTGGCGACCCAGATTGGCGCCCCCAATTCCCCGCAATGGTTCAACACCGGCCTGCACTGGGCCTATGGCATCGACAGCCCGGCGCAAGGACATTCCTATGTGGACTTCACGTCCGGCAAGCTGATCCAGTCGAAATCCGCTTACGAGCACCCACAACCGCACGCCTGCTTTATCCAGGGCATCAACGATGATCTGGTCAACGAGGGCGGCATTATGGACCTGTGGGTGCGTGAGGCCCGGCTGTTCAAGTACGGCTCCGGCACCGGCACCAATTTCTCGCGCCTCCGGGCCGAAAACGAAAACCTGTCCGGCGGTGGTCATTCGTCGGGGCTGATGAGCTTCCTGAAAATTGGCGACCGCGCCGCCGGCGCCATCAAGTCCGGCGGCACCACCCGGCGGGCCGCCAAGATGGTCGTCGTCGATGTGGATCACCCGGATATTGAACAATTCATCAACTGGAAAGTCCGCGAGGAACAGAAGGTCGCGGCAATGGTCGCCGGATCGCGCATGGCCGACGTCCATCTGAATACGGTTCTGCTGGCGTGCCAGGAAAAAAGCCAAGAGCCAGCGAGCGATAATGATGGCAACACAAACGACAATGCGGACGTAAATGCCAGCGACAGCCGCTTCGATCCGAAGAAGAATGCCGCCCTGAAAGCTGCCATTATCGCGGCCCGCGGCTGCATGATTCCGGAAAACTACATCCAGCGTGTCATCCAGTTCGCCCAACAGGGATATACGGAAATCAAGTTCCCGGTATTCGACACCGACTGGGATTCGGAAGCTTATCTGACCGTATCGGGACAGAATTCCAACAACACGGTCCGCATCACCGACGATTTCCTGCAAAAAGTACTGGACGATGGTGACTGGGAACTGATTCGCCGGACCGATGGCGGCATCGACAAGCGCATCAAGGCGCGCGACCTGTGGGACCAGATTGGACAGGCCGCATGGGCCTGCGCCGACCCCGGAATCCAGTTCGATACCACCATCAACGACTGGCACACCTGCCCGAAAAGCGGCCGCATTAACGCATCGAACCCGTGTTCGGAATACATGTTCCTGGACGATACCGCGTGCAATCTGGCGTCCCTGAACCTGATGTCGTTTCTGACCGAAAATAAGGGCGGCGAAGCGGCGTTTGACGTCGAAGCCTTCGAGCACGCCGTCCGTCAGTGGACAATCACCCTGGAAATATCGGTGCTGATGGCACAGTTCCCATCTGAGCGCATCGCCCAACTGTCATATGAGTTCCGTACCCTTGGGCTGGGCTTCGCCAACATCGGCGGCTACCTGATGGCATCGGCCATTCCTTATGACTCGGATTCCGGGCGCACCATTTGTGCGTCGATCACCGCCCTGATGACCGGTGTCGCCTACGCCACATCTGCCGAAATGGCCGCTGAAATGGGGGCTTTCCCGCGTTTCGACGATAACCGCAACCAAATGCTACGGGTGATCCGCAATCACCGCCGTGCCGCATACGGCGAGGCCGCCGATTACGAAGGCTTGCACGTCGCCCCGGTGCCCCTGAATGTAGAAGGTTCGCCCGATGCAGAACTGTCCGCATCGGCCCGCACCGCCTGGGACCGGGCCCTGGAATTGGGCGAGGCCCATGGTTTCCGCAACGCCCAGGTCAGCGTCATTGCGCCGACCGGGACCATCGGTTTGGTCATGGATTGCGATACCACCGGAATCGAGCCCGATTTTGCCTTGGTCAAGTTCAAAAAACTGGCCGGCGGCGGCTACTTCAAAATTATCAACCGCATGATTCCCCAAGCTCTGGTGCGTCTGGGTTATTCCGAACGCCAGATCTCCGACATCAAGGAATTCGCCGAAGGTCACGGCACCCTTGATGGGGCTCCGGGTATCAATCACGAAAGCTTGCGTGAAAAGGGCTTCACCGACGAATCCCTCAAGGCGGTCGAAAAGGAATTAGCGGAAGCCTTCGACATCAAGTTCGCTTTTAACAAGTGGACTCTTGGTATGGCTTTCTGCACCGAGACCCTGGGGTTGAGCCCTGAAGTACTGGACGATGTGTCCTTCGATATGCTGACCGCCTTGGGCTTCCCCAGGGACCAAATTCTAGCGGCCAACATCTATGTCTGCGGAGCCATGACGCTGGAAGGCGCACCGCATTTAAAAGACAAACATCTGCCCGTGTTTGACTGCGCCAATGCCTGCGGCCAAACGGGGAAACGATTCCTTTCGGTGGAAAGCCACATTCGCATGATGGCTGCCTCGCAGCCGTTTATTTCAGGCGCCATATCGAAAACCATCAACATGCCCGCCAACGCCACGGTCGAGGAATGCACCGAAGCCTACATGCTGTCATGGCGACTGGGCATCAAGGCCAATGCGCTATATCGCGATGGCTCTAAATTATCACAGCCCCTACAGTCGCAACTCCTCGATGACGACGCAGACCTGGGCGAAACGGCAGAAGCCGTTGCCGGAGAACCGAACGGGGTGCGCGCCGAAATCATCGCCGAACGCATTGTCGAGCGTTTCATCACCAAGCGCGGGCGCCTGCCCCATCGCCGCAAGGGCTATACCCAGAAAGCCGTCGTCGGCGGCCATAAGGTTTATTTGCGGACCGGCGAATATGTTGACGGCAAAATTGGGGAAATTTTTATTGATATGCACAAGGAAGGCGCGGCCTTCCGCTCGTTGATGAACAACTTCGCCATCGCCATTTCCATCGGCCTGCAATACGGCGTGCCGCTGGAAGAATTCGTCGAAGCCTTCACCTTCACCCGGTTCGATCCGTCGGGGATCGTCGAAGGCAATGACACCATCAAGATGTCGACGTCGATTCTCGATTATATATTCCGCGAACTGGCGGTTTCCTACCTGGGCCGCAACGACCTGGCCCATGTAGAGCCGGCCGACCTGGCCCCCGATAGCCTTGGTCGGGGCAATGAAGAAGGCAACATGCCTTCCAACAGCGAAAACGTTACGCTGGACGCGGTCGAACGCTTCGCCAGCAGAGGTTATGTCCGATCCAATTTCCTGGTTATCAAGGGGTCCGGCAGTTACGAGGCGAATCAGCCGGCGACGGCGATTGCCGGAAACGGCGGCGCCCGGATGCTGGCGACTGCGGAAGCCGTCAGTGTCGAGACGACGGTTATGGAAAGCTCTAGCACGCAGATGGATCAGGTCCGTGTCGCCCGGATGAAGGGCTATGAGGGCGATCCTTGCGGTGAATGCGGGAACTTCACCCTGGTCAGAAACGGCACCTGTATGAAATGCCTGACGTGTGGGGGCACCAGTGGCTGCTCGTAATGAGTCGAATAAGTAGGGAGATCCTCCCTGGGAAACTAGGGGCGGTCTTGGGTGTCAAAACCCGGGGCCGCCCTCTTTTTTCATCGATATTTGAGTACTTAAGTATCTTCTAAACTGTCAGGCTGGGGTCACTTTACTGAAATAATAATTCCAATATGACCCTATCCATTGTTGTAAATGTAAAAATTCCCTATAAAAGAACTAGGGGACTGCTCTTAACGAAC
>JABMOQ010000112.1 GCA_013204045.1 Rhodospirillaceae bacterium
AACCGACGACCACGTCCTTGCCTCTTGCCACATAAGTAAAGGGTTCCGAGCCGGCAGCTTTAAAGCGCTCTATATTATTTTCATCGACCCGGAAGTAGACCGTGTCGTCAAACATCAATGCGAAGGTGGCATCGCCATAGTTGATGCAAGCACCGCCGAACAGCCGTTTAAGAGTCAACGCGCCGAGTGGCTCCAGCATGTCGAGAATATGCTCACCGAATTCCTTACTAAATGACATAGAGACACTCTAGATCAAATATTGGAATCGGGAAACGCCGCCTTCTTTTCGTCGATGAAGGCGCATAGGGCCTCGTCGATGGCCGGGTCCAAGTCCGGCGGCTGATAGGACGCCAGCTGTTCCTTCCAGATGCCGTTGGCGCGCTGGGCGGCGTCGAGCGAGCCTTCCTGCTCCCACTGTTCGAAGGATTCATAATTGGCGATGGGCGAGCGATAGAACGCAGTCTCGAAATTGGCCTGGGTATGGGCGCAGCCCAGGAAATGACCGCCCGGGCCGACTTCCCGGATCGCATCCATGGCCTGGCCTTGCTCGCTAAGATCAATGCCCGCCGCCAAAACTTCCATCATCGCCAGTTGATCGGCGTCCATGATGAATTTTTCATAGGACGAAGACAGGCCGCCTTCCAGCCAGCCGGCCCCGTGCAGGACGAAGTTGACCCCGCCCATGACCGCCGGCCAGAGCGACTGGGCACTCTCATAGGCGGCCTGGGCGTCGGGCAGCTTCGATGAGCACAACGAGCCGCCGGAGCGGAACGGCACGCCCAACCGGCGCACCAGCTGGGCGGCGGCAAGAATAACCTTGGTCGGTTCCGGGGTGCCGAAAGCCGGGGCCCCTGATTGCATGGACATGGAACTGGAAAACAGCCCGAACACCACCGGCGCGCCAGGGTTGACCAATTGGGTGAAGGCCAAGCCGGCCATGCCTTCGGCCAATGCCTGGGCCAGCACCCCGGCCACCGAAGCCGGGGCCATGGCGCCGGCGATGATGAACGGTGTCACGATGGTCGCCTGTCCGGCGCGGGCGTAAACTTTAAGCGCGCCTAACATGGTGTCATCGAACGTCATCGGTGAATTGGCGTTGATCAGGCTTAGGGTCACCGCATTACCCGCGACAAATTCCTTGCCAAAGGCAATTTCCGCCATGGCCACCGTATCGGCGGCCCTGAGCGGATGGGTGACCGAGCCCATGAACGGCTTGTCGGAATATTTAATGTGGGAATAAACCATATCCAGATGGCGCTTGTTGACCGGAAGATCGACCGGTTCGGTCACCGTGCCGCCGGAATGGTGAATGGCCGGGGCCATGTAGGCGAGCTTTACGAAATTGCGGAAGTCCTCGATGGTGCCGTAGCGGCGGCCCTGATCCAGGCTATGAACAAAGGGCGGCCCGTAAACCGGCGCGAACACGGTGGCATTACCGCCGATCTGGACGCTGCGCTCGGGGTTGCGGGCGTGTTGAATGAACTGGGACGGGGCGGTGGAAATCAGCTTGCGCGCCAGGCCTTTGGGGATATGCACCCGCTCGCCCTTAACATCGGCGCCGGCGGCTTTCCATAGCTCCAGGGCTTCCGCATCGTCACGGAATTCGATGCCTATTTCTTCAAGGATCGTATCGGCGTTGGCCTCGATCAGCAGCAGGCCTTCTTCGCCCAGGATTTCAGACGGCGGAATGTTGCGCACGATATAGGGCTGGGAAACTGCCTTGGCGGCTTCGCGTGCCGTGCGCCGGGCATCGCGGCCCCTTCTTTTGCTGCCCGTGAGCGCAGGTTCATTCATGATTCAGATCCCCCTTATTTCCTGTCTATTTGCATATAAGATGGGCCAAAGGAGGCGACTAATCCCGGTGCGCCGTTCAATGGTTCAGATACGCCATATTCAGGGTATTTGATAATGGCGAAAAAGCGACAGCAGGGGTCGCAAGCCGGTCAAGTGCCCCCTCTAACACTTGCTACGACAATCCACTATAATGCAGGGACTTTATCGGGGAGCAGCGACATGAAAACTCAAGCGCGGGTAGTGGTCATCGGCGGCGGCGTGGTCGGCGTATCGACTCTTTACCATCTGGCCAAAAAAGGCTGGACCGATGTGGTGTTGTGCGAGCGCAAGGAACTGACGTCGGGTTCTACCTGGCATGCGGCGGGTTTGCTGCCCCTGTTCAACATGAGCTACAGCGTCGGCCAGTTGCATCAGTATTCGGTCAAATTATATGGCGAGCTGGAAGCCGAGACCGGCCTCAACGCCGGCCTGAAAACCGTCGGCAACATCCGCCTGGCCATGAACCAGGACCGCATGGACGAATATTACCAATATTCCGGCGTCGCCCAGACCATCGGCGTTAATTACAAGTTCATTACCCCCGACGAGATCAAGGAACTGTGGCCGCTGTGTAATACAGACGGGTTGGTCGGCGCTCTGGTCCACCCGGATGACGGCTATATCCAGCCCGCCGACGTGACCCAGGCCATGGCCAAGGGGGCCCGCGACATGGGCGCCGAGATTTACCGGCAGACCAAAGTCTTGGCCATCGAGCAAAAACCCAATGGCGAATGGCTGGTCAAGACCGATAAGGGCGACATCACCTGCGAACATGTGGTGTCGGCGTCCGGCAACTTTGCCCGCCAGACCGGCGCCATGGTCGGCCTGGATATTCCCGTCATTCCCGTTCAACACCAGTTCATCGTTACCGAGCCGCATCCGGAAATTCTGGCCCGTCACGAAAAAGGCCTGCCGGAAATGGGCGTGCTCAGGGAATCCGACGGCTCGTGGTACCTGCGTGAAGAAGCCGGTGGGCTGATTTTGGGAATCTATGAAAGCGGCGCACCGTGCTGCTACGTGGACGGCCCCAGCGACGACAGCGAATACGAGCTATTTCAAGAAGACCTGGACCGGCTGGAGCCCCATATCGAGGCCACCATCAACCGGGTTCCCGCGTTCGGCGAAGTCGGCGTCAAGGAAGTCTATAACGGGGCCATCTGCTACACCCCCGACGGCAACCCCATCGTCGGCCCGGCCTGGGACTTGAAAAATTTCTGGATTAACGAAGGCCACAGCTTCGGCATTACGGCGGCCGGCGGCGCTGGCTGGCAGCTGGCCGAATGGATGGTCGATGGCAATCCGACCGTCGACATGCTGGGCGTCGAGCCCCGGCGTTTCGGCGACTATGCGACAAAATCCTTCCTCAAGGTCAAGAACGAGGAAGCTTACCGGAGCGTTTTCGTCATCCATTACCCGGACGAAGAACGCGATGACGGCCGCCCCTTGCGCACCGCCCCCTGTTATGACCGGATGAAAGCGCTGGGCGCCGTGTTCGGTCAGAAATTCGGCTGGGAACGGCCCAACTGGTTTGCCCCCGAAGGGGTTGAAGCGAAAGACGACTGGTCCTTCAGGCGTTCCAGCTATCATCCGCACATCGGCAACGAATGCAAAAATGTTTCCGAAAATGTCGGCCTGCTGGATATGTCGGCGTTCGCCAAGTGCCGGGTTTCCGGCCCCGGCGCCGATGCCTTCCTGGAGCGGCTAATCGCCAACACCTTGCCCAAGAAAATCGGCCGCATCGGGTTGTGCCATGCGTTGACCACCCAAGGCGGCGTCCATTCGGAATTCACCATCATGCGCGAAAGCGATGACAGTTTCTATCTGGTCTCGGCCGGCGCGTTTCAGCGCCTCGACCATGATTTCCTGAAGAAAGCCATGCCCGATGACGGCTCGGTGCGTTTCGATCAGCTGACCAACCAGATCGGCGTGCTGGTGCTGGCCGGACCGAAGGCGCGCACCCTGATGGAACGGGTATCGGAAGCCGATTTTTCCAACGCCGCCTTCCCGTGGCTGTCGGGGCAGCACATTGATGTCGGCCTGGCGCCGAGCCTGGCCGTGCGTGTCAATTTCGTCGGCGAACTGGGGTGGGAGTTTCATCACCCCATCGAATACCAGAACCACATCTTCGACGCCCTGATGAAGGCCGGCGAGGACTTGGGCATCAAGCCGTTCGGCATCCGCGCCATGGACAGCCTGCGCCTGGAAAAATCCTACCGGCTGGTCGGCACCGAGCTGTCCATCGAATACGCGCCTTATGAATCCGGATTGCACCGCTTCGTCAAGATGGACAAGGCTGACTTCACCGGCAAGAAAGCCTTGGCCGCGTGGGTCGACAAGGGTTTCAACAACACCTTCGTGACTCTGGAAGTCCATGACGTGACCGACGCCGATGCCCTTGGCAACAACCCGATCCTGAAAGATGGCGACGTGGTTGGCCGCGCCACCGGTGGCGGCTATGGCTGGCGTCTGGGCAAATCACTGGCCCTCGGCCTGGTCCGCCCCGACCTGGCCGAAATCGGCACCCAGCTTGAAATCGAAATCCTGGGAACCCGTCATCCGGTAACGGTGCTGGAAGAAAGCCCCTATGATCCGAAGAATGAGCGCATCAGGGCCTGAACTGGCTTTCAGCTTTGATGTCGTTTTTCCGTTATTTGAAGTCCGCGCCAAGACAGTTGCCGCCACGTTTTAAACTAGGTTTTCGAATTATATACGGTCGTATGCGTTGATTCCCCAGCCAAAGGAGCCGGTTGATGAGTGAAGAAGAAGACGATCTTGATCTAGCCACCTTGAATGATGAAGAGCTCGTGCTGCAAATGCACGATGACCTTTATGACGGGCTGGCCGATGAAATCACGGCGGCCGTCAATATCCTGCTGGGACGCGGCTGGGCCCCCTATGACGTGCTGACCAAGGCCCTTGTCGAAGGCATGCGTATCGTCGGTGTCGATTTCCGCGACGGCATCCTGTTTGTGCCGGAAGTATTACTGGCCGCCAATTCCATGAAGGCCGGCATGTTTATCCTGAAACCGCTGCTCGCCGAAACCGGCGCGCCGAAGATGGGCAAGATGGTCATCGGTACCGTCAAGGGCGACATCCACGACATCGGCAAGAATCTTGTCGGCATGATGATGGAAGGCGCCGGGTTCGAGGTAATCGACATCGGCATCAATAACCCGGTCGAAAATTACCTGGCGGCCATTGAAGAACACCAGCCCGATATCATCGGCATGTCGGCGCTACTGACCACGACCATGCCCTATATGAAGGTGGTCATCGATACGCTGGTCGAAAAAGGCATGCGCAGCGATTTCATCGTTATGGTTGGCGGCGCCCCCCTGAACGAGGCCTTCGCCGAAAGTATCGGCGCCGACGCCTATTGCCGGGACGCCGCCATGGCAGTCGAAACAGCTAAGGAATTCATGTCCCATCGTCAGGGTTCCGTCGCTGCCAGCATGGCCGAAACCGCCTGAGCCGAACTGGAGGGCACCTATGCCCCCGAGCACCCTGCTTATTGCCTGTGGCGCGCTGGCCCATGAAATTACAGCCTTGTTCGAAATCCACGGCTGGGATCATTTCACCATCAAATGCCTGCCCGCCAAGCTGCACAACCAGCCGGCGCTGATTCCCGATCTGGTGCGGGAAAAAATTCGTGAAAACAAAGCCGACTTCGACCGTATTCTGGTCGTCTATGGGGACTGCGGCACCGGCGGCGAGCTTGACCGGGTTCTGACCGAAGAAGGGGTCGAGCGCATTGCCGGGCCCCATTGCTACGAATTCTTTGCCGGGACCAAAGACTTCGAAGCCATCGCCGAGGCCGACCCGGGATCGTTCTACCTGACCGATTACCTGACCCGCCACTTTGACCGGCTGATCATCGAAGGACTCGGCCTTGATCGCTATCCGCAATTGCTGGGCGATTATTTTGGCAACTACACCCAACTGGTCTATCTGGCCCAGATCGAAGATGCCGGCCTGAAGGCCGACGCCGAGGCGGCGGCGGGACGGCTGGGCCTTGCCTTCAAGTATGTCTTTACCGGTTACGGCGGCCTGCAGGATTTCCTCGAGGCCCCCGGAAAGCAGGAACTGATGCCATGAGCACGCTGACCATCGTTTACTGGCGCGATATTCCGGCCCAGGTGATTGTCGGGGCCGGCCGCAACAAGGCCAAGCGTCAACTGGATGATCGCTTTCAGGAAGCCATCGACAGCGCCGCCATGCGTGCCGGTGCCCATGAAACAGATGCCTATCTGGCAGATTGGCGGCGCGGCGCGCCTGAAAGCTGCGGCGATGATCTGGAGGCAGAGGCCGATGCCGCCGCCGCCCGCATTGATGCTGCCTATGACCAAGACCGCCTGGCCGCCCTGGTCAAGACCGGCGGATCAGAGGAAACGTAAAAGCCATGCCCAGTACCAACACCTATGATCCCGCCGGGGCCGGCCCGGTTTCCCGCCAGGGCCGCAAATACACGGTGCGCCGCTGGTCCGTGCGTAACGCGCGCTTTCTGGAATGGCTGTACATCGTATTCGCCGATATGCTGCTTGACCTGCATCCGCTGTGGAAGTTGATTGGCTACCAGCGCATCGAAGGGCCCATGGTTTTTATCGAAAAACACAGCAAGGGATTCCTGTTCGATTGCCGCATGTGCGGACAGTGCGTGCTCAGCTCGACCGGCATGGCGTGCCCCATGAACTGCCCCAAACTGCTCCGCAACGGGCCATGCGGCGGGGTCCGGTCTGACGGCAACTGCGAAGTCGAACCCGATATGCCGTGCGTCTGGACAGAAGCCTGGAAAGGCAGCCAGTTGATGAAGAACGGCGACGCCATTAATACCGTCCAGCTGCCCCACGACCAGAGCCTCAGGGGCACATCATCGTGGCTGCGCGCTACTGCGGAAAAGGCGGCCCAGCGAAAGGCCATGAAATGACCGACATTGATTCCACCGACCCCAGCGCAGCGCTGCCACCCCTGCCCGGCCATACGTCACGGGGCCGTCTGGAGCGTATCCTGAGGCGTGGTGACTTCGCCGTTACCGCCGAGTTGAGTCCGCCCGACAGCGCCGATCCGGGGGAGGTTTATGAGCGGGCGCAGATTTTTGAAGGCTGGGTCGATGGCATCAACGCCACCGATGGATCGGGGGCCAACTGCCATATGTCATCGGTCAGCATCTGTGCCCTGCTGACCCGCATCGGCTATGCACCGGTGATGCAGATTTCGTGCCGAGATCAGAACCGGATCGCCATTCAGGGCCACGTGCTGGGCGCGGCGGCCATGGGCGTTAACAATATCCTGTGCCTGACCGGCGACGGGGTGCAGGCCGGCGACCAACCGGGAGCCAAGCCGGTGTTCGATCTGGACAGTCTTTCGTTACTGGAAACCATCCGCCGAATGCGCGATGACGGGCAATTCCTGTCGGGCCGCAAGATTTCCGAACCGCCCCACGTTTTTATAGGGGCCGCCGCCAACCCGTTCGCGCCGCCCCATGATTTCCGGGTTCAGCGTCTGGCCAAGAAGATCAAGGCCGGGGCGCAGTTCGTACAGACCCAGTATTGCTACGACGTGCCCATGCTGGAAAATTACATGACCCGAGTCCGCGACCTGGGGCTGGATGAAAAATGTTTTATCCTGATCGGCGTCGGGCCGCTGGCATCGGCCAAGGCGGCACGCTGGATACGCGCCAACGTGCCCGGCGTCCACATCCCCGATGCCATCATTAAGCGGCTCGAAGGGGCCGACGATCAGAAACGCGAAGGCCGCAACCTGTGTACGGAAATCATCCAGCAGGTGCGCGAGATTGCAGGCGTCTCCGGCATCCACGTCATGGCCTACCGGCAGGAAGAAGCGGTCGCCGATATCGTCCATGCTTCCGGGGTGCTAAAGGACCGCAAGCCGTGGCGCAAAGAGCCCAATCCAGGTGATCTGGCAGTGGCCGAAGCCCTGATGGGGGATAGTGGACAGGAATAAGTCGCAATCGGGAAAGTCGGTCCTTTTCCCGGGCCATAAAAGAGTGTTTTCTACGGTCTTCACAGGGGATAATCGAACCATGACCGATACCGTCGTCAGTTCCGCCACCAAAGAAGTCGTTATCGGCTTCGATCGGCCCTTTGTTATCATCGGTGAACGCATCAACCCGACCGGGCGCAAGCTGCTGGCCGCCGAAATGGCCGCCGGGGATTATTCCAGGGTCGAGTCCGATGCCTTGGCCCAGGTCGCCGCCGGGGCCCATATGCTGGACGTTAACGCCGGCATTCCCATGGCCGACGAGCCAAGAATCCTGGCCGAGGCCATTCAACTGGTGCAATCGCTGACCGATGTGCCGCTGTCCATCGATTCATCCATCGTCGAGGCCCTGGAAGCCGGCCTTGCCGTCTACAAGGGCAAGGCGCTGGTAAATTCGGTGACCGGCGAGGAAGAACGCCTGGAAGCGGTGTTGCCGCTGATCAAAAAATACGGCGCCGCCGTGGTCGCCATATCCAACGACGAAACCGGCATATCCGAAGACCCGGATGTGCGTTTCGAGGTCGCTAAAAAAATTGTCCGCCACGCCGCCGATTATGGTATTCCGGCCTCGGATGTGGTCGTCGATCCACTGATCATGCCGGTCGGGGCCTTGAATGATGCCGGCGCGGTATCGTTCAAACTGCTGCGCCGCCTGCATGATGAATTAAAGGTCAACACCACCGGCGGGGCTTCCAATGTCAGTTTCGGCCTGCCCAGCCGCAACGGCCTGAATGCCGCCTTTATTTCCATGGCCATGGGTGCCGGGCTGACATCGGCGATTACCAACCCGCTGCACGCCGAGGTTACCACCGCAATCATGGGCGCCGATGTGATGATGGGCCATGACCCCCATTGCGCCCGCTGGATTGCAAAACACCGGGAACCGGCCCCGGAAGGTGGCGAAGGCGGTGGCGAAGGCCGGCAGCGCAGGCGCAGGCGTGGCTAACGACCCTCTAAATCAGATCAGAATTGGCCAAGCCCATGATATGGGTTTGATCAATTCTGTGAATCTGATCGACATATTTAAAACCGGGCAGTACCGGATTGGGAGATATCACCATGGGTGATTCCTCCCAATCCGGTACTGCCCTTGTGATATTCATGCCGTCGGGCAAGCGCGGCCATTTTCCCACCGGCACACCCATCTTGAAGGCGGCGCGCAGTCTGGGGGTTGACCTGGATTCCGTTTGCGGGGGCCGGGGCCTCTGTGGGCGCTGCCAGATTGACGTCGGCGTCGGCGATTTCGCCAAACACGGCATCACCTCGGCGACCGATCATCTATCTGCCATGGGGGAAGCCGAAAATCATTACGGCCATACCAAGGGTATGAAACAAGGCCGCAGGCTCGGCTGTCAGGCGATGATCCTGGGCGACGTGGTTATCGATGTACCGCCGGAAAGCCAAGTCCACCGACAGGTCGTGCGCAAGCGGGCGGAAGCCCGCGATATCGTCATCGACCCGGACATTCATCTGTATTACGTCGAGGATGCCGAGGGAGGCGATCCGGTGCAGATGCTTGCCCAGCAATGGCAGTTAGGAGCGTTGGAAACCGACCCGGCCGTCGACATTCAAGGCATCGGCAATGCGTTCACCGCCGCCGTGCGCGGGGGGGGCCGCATCGTCGCCGTCTGGCCCGGCTATCACGAAGCCATATACGGCATCGCCTTCGATATCGGCTCGACGACCATCGCCGGGCATCTGTGCAATCTTGCCAGCGGCGAGGTGGTCGCCGCAGGCGGCCTGATGAACCCGCAGATCCGTTTCGGCGAAGACCTGATGAGCCGCGTTTCCTATGCCATGATGAACGAAGGCGGAGCCGGGGAAATGACCACCGCCGTGCGCGCCGCACTCAATGAACTGGTCGCGGATGTTGTCAAAACGGCCGGTATTGATCTGACGGATATTCTTAGCGCAACCATCGTCGGCAATCCGGTCATGCATCATCTTGTGCTTGGCCTGGACCCGATCCCCCTGGGCCAGTCGCCATTCCCGCTGGCGGTCGAAACGTCCCTCAACATTGCCGCTTCTGAAATCGACCTGGTGCTTAATCCCGGGGCCAGCATTTATGTGCTGCCGTGCATCGCCGGCCATGTGGGCGCCGATGCCGCCGCCGTTATCCTGTCGGAAGCCCCCCATAAAGCGGACGAAATCACCCTGGCCGTCGATGTGGGAACCAATGCGGAAATCGTGCTTGGCAACCGCGACCGCCTGCTGGCGTGCTCGAGCCCGACCGGGCCGGCCTTCGAAGGCGCCCAAATCACCTGCGGCCAGCGGGCCGCCCCCGGCGCCATCGAACGGGTGCGTATCGACCGCGCCACCCTGGAGCCCCGGTTCCGGGTCATCGGTTCGGACAAGTGGTCCGACGAGGACGGTTTTGAAGATGCCATAAAATCCTTCGGCATTACCGGCATTTGTGGCTCGGGCATTATCGAAGTGATCGCCGAAATGTTCCTGTGTGGGATCATCACCGCCGATGGTGTCGTCGATGGCGACAAGGCAAGCGCAAGCCAGCGCATCGTCGCCGACGGACGCACCTTTTCCTATGTGCTTCATGACGGCGAACAGCGCATCGTCGTCACCCAGACCGATGTTCGCGCCATCCAGCTGGCCAAGGGGGCGCTCTACGCCGGGGCCCGCCTGTTGATGGATAATCTGGGCGTCGAGACAGTCGACAGGATCCGTCTGGCCGGGGCCTTCGGCAACCAGATCGACGTTAAATACGCCATGGTGCTGGGCCTGATCCCCGACTGCCCCCTGGAACAGGTGCAATCGGCGGGCAATGCCGCCGGCACCGGGGCCCGCATCGCGCTGCTCAATATGGCGGCGCGGGCCGAGATTGAAACCGTGGTGGCCGAAGTCGAAAAGATCGAAACGGCGACGGAGCCGGCGTTTCAGCGCCATTTCGTCGATGCCATGGCCTTCCCGCACAAAACGGCGGATTACCCCAACCTGTCCAAGGTCGTCGATTTACCGCCGCGCAGTGCGCCCGCAGGCGCCGGCAAGCGGCGACGCGGTAGAAAATAAAGACTAAAGCGCGGTTCAGGCCGGAACCATACGTTCCTCGCTGGGGGTGCGCGCGAAATATTCCCGGTAGCATTTCGAGAAATGTGAAGCCGAGACAAACCCGCAGGCCAGGGCCACATCGAGAATCGGCATGGACGTCTGCAACAGCAGGAACCGCGCCCGGCTCAAGCGCAGTTCCAGATAATAGCGGGTCGGCGCGTTGTTCAGGTATTTACGGAACAGCCTTTCCAGTTGCCGGGTCGACAGGTTGACGGTTCTCGCCAGCCCGGCGCAACTGACCGGCTCTTCCAGGGTTTCTTCCATATGGGAAATCACCGCCAGCAGTTTCGGGTGGCTGACCCCAAGGCGCGAGCGCAGGGCCATGCGCTGGCTTTCATGGCCGTCGCGGATACGGTGATGAATCAATAAATCGGCGGTCAGGGCCGCCGTATCGTGGCCGCACTGCTGGGCGATGATATTCAGTATCATATCGAGGGCCGCCGTTCCACCGGCGCAGGTAAAGCGGTTGCGGTCAATTTCGTACAGTTCGTCGGTGATCTCAAGATCAGGGAAGCGTTCCGTAAACCCGCTCAGGTTTTCCCAGTGGATGGTGCACTTGTAGCCATCCAGCAAGCCGGCTTCCGCCAAGATGTTGCTGCCGGTACAAACGGCGCCGATGGCCGCCCCGTGGGATGATAGCCGGCGCAGCTTGGAAACCAGGCTTGGGTGAGACTGTTTGTGAATATCGAAACCGCCACAGACAATTACTGTCGGCAGGACATCGACATCGCTGTAGGCAGCATCGACCGCCACCGAGACTCCGTTACTGGCCGTGACCGGCCCGCCATCGACGGAATAGCAGGTCCAGCCGTACAGTGCCGCGTTGGCAATGTAATTGGCTAGCCTGAGTGGTTCCACCGCCGACGAAAAGGCGATCAAAGAAAAGTTTGGAACCAGGAAAAAACCGATCTTGTGGATCGGCCCATCAATGCTAACGTTGTCCATCATTCATAAAGCCCCATCATGACGCCCCCAGTATTGACATCCTCCGTAAACCCCAATATCGGGCCTGTCTACATGAAAATGTCGGGTATGGAACAATTATAATCGGCTGTGCGATTAGATGATGTCGCCGTCAATCTTGTAGCGGCCTTGCGGGTCTTCTATTTCGATCACCCACAGATCCGGGTCGCGGTCACGCTGACGGGCGATATAGGCTTCACCGTCGGCATCCGTCACCAGTTCGGCCCCGCCGCCGTGCACCCAGCCCGGGTTGCCGTCCACATCGCGCACTTGGCTCAACACCGAACACCCCTCACGTCCACGGTCCAGCTTCAACAGCACCGCGCCGGAATCCGGGTCCCCCTTGTGGCGGACGACGATGGGAATGCAGTTCATGTCGCACAGCCGCACCTGCACCTGCACCCACATACCGGCCCTGATTTTCGATGATGTCCACGCCATGGGCCGGAACTTACCAGCATTTTTCCTTTCCGGCCAATCTCCGTTAATGGCAAGATCACCGCATGTTCGCCCTGCACCCTGCCCTCGCCGCCGATACGATTGAAATTGTCGACTGGCCGCTGTCTAAAATTCTGCTGATGGATGACGCCACCTATCCATGGCTGATACTGGTGCCGGCAAGGCCGGGACTGACCGGGCTGCATGAACTCGGCCCCTCTGACGGCCAAATCATGATGGATGAAATCCAGCGTGCCTCCGGGGCCCTGAAAAACCTGTACAAACCTGACCGCATTAATGTCGCCGCCCTGGGCAATGTGGTCGAACAACTGCACGTCCATGTGATCGCCCGCTTTACAAGCGATGGCGCCTGGCCGGCGCCGGTGTGGGGGGCGCAGCCAAGGCGCCCTTACGGTGGCGATGCCCTTGCCGAAATCCGCGCCACACTTGGCGCGTCCCTGAAGGAATATGCGCCATGAGTAAAAATGTTACTATTGACTGGCAGCTCGAGGATGCGGCGTCCGGCCCCCGTGTCATCGGCCTGATCGCACTGAGTTCCGACCTGACCCTGGAACGGGATGTCAGCCGCATGGTACCGGCGGGCCAGGTCGCCGTTTACGTAAACCGAATCCATAACCAGAACCCGATGACCCTGGAAAATCTGGCCGCCATGCAAAACGATATGGCCGAGGCAGCCGCCGGTATCCTGCCCGAAAGCCGCCTTGACGCCATCGCTTATGGCTGCACATCGGGCACCGTCGCCATTGGCCCGCAAAAAGTCATCGATATTATTTCAGGGGCCCGCCCCGGGGTTGCGGTGACAACCCCGATCACCGCGGCGCT
>JABMOQ010000113.1 GCA_013204045.1 Rhodospirillaceae bacterium
CGCCCTATCCGGACATGGGAAAAACCCCATATACAATCCCATACCGGGGCCGTAAAATTTCCGGTCTCGAAAAAACCAATAAGCTTTACTCAAAGGGGAGGTCGCCATGCGCCGATTATTTGTGTTTGCTTTTGCCGTCTTCCCTTGATCCGGAAATGGTTTCCGAGGTTCTTGAAACCATGACAAGCCTTGCAAAAGATGGCATGACCATGGTCTGCGTCACCCACGAAATGGGTTTCGCCAGGGCCGTGGCAGACCGGGTCATTTTTATGGATTTCGGCGAGATCATAGAGGAAGCGCCGCCAAAAACTTTCTTCGAAAGCCCGAAGCACGAGCGCACCAAACTATTCCTCAGCCAGATATTGCAACATTAGTTCAAAGGGTTGGCGCCAATCATGAAATACGCACCCCTTGTGAAGCGCATTGCCGGTGAGGGCGCCCGCGCCTGGGAAATTCATTATGCCGCCCAGCGGCGCCGGGACACCGGCGAAGATGTCATCGTTCTGTCGGTCGGCGATCCGGATTTCAGCACCCCGGCGGCGATCGTTGACGCCGCAATCGATAGCCTGCGCCGGGGTCGGCATCATTATACGCCGTCTGTCGGCATTCCCGAATTACGCGACGCCGTCGCCCGCAACCATCAACGAATCACCGGCCAATCGGCAAGCGCCGACAACGTAGCCATTCTTGCCGGTGCCCAAAGCGCCCTGATGGCCGTCGCGCTGTGCGTGTTGGGCGACGGCGATGAGGTCATCGTGCCCGAACCCATGTACGTGACCTATGAAGGCGTCGCCGGGGTATGCGGCGCCCGGCTGGTCAGCGTCGCGCTCAGGCCCGAAGACGGTTTCCAGGTAGACCCCGGCCGGATCGAGGCGGCCATCGGCCCGAACAGCCGGGCCCTGTTGATCAACACCCCGCACAACCCGACCGGGGCGGTCCTCGGCCATGCAGTCTTGGAAGAGCTGGCCGCCATTTGCCGCCGCCATGACCTGTGGATGATATCCGACGAGGTTTACGCCGACATCACATACGATACCCCCCACATCAGCCCGTGTTCCTTCCCCGCCATGGCAGAGCGCAGCGCCATCATATCCAGCTTGTCAAAATCCCACGCCATGACCGGATGGCGGCTCGGTTGGGTAGTCGGTCCAACGCAACTGATCGAACATATCGATACCCTGTCGAGCAGCACGCTCTACGGCTCGCCGCCCTTTATCCAGGACGCCGCGGTCGTCGCCTTGAACAAAAATCATAGCGAGCTGGCGCATATGAAGGCCGCCTATCGGGCGCGCCGCGACCGGCTCTGCGCTGACCTTCAGGCCATCGAAGGGGTCAGCGTCCGCCAGCCCGAAGGCGGCCTGTTCGTCATGGCCGATATCCGCCCCTTGGGCATGACATCCCAGGAATTCGTTCAGGCCCTCTATGAAAGCGAGAATGTTTCCGTGTTGTCAGGCGAAGCCTTCGGCCCCAGTGGGGTCGGTCATGTGCGGATCAGCCTGGCCTCTTCGGAAACCGATTTAATAGAGGGGTGCCAGCGCATGGCACGTTTCGTTGCCGGGTTAAAGGAACGGCAGGGCTTTTAAGAAAACACGTCCTGCCTGACGTCGATCAACCACAATCCCGGTTCGGCCTGGGTTCGCAACAGACATTTTGCCAATTCATCGAGCCCGTCCGGGCGTAAGTAACCGGCCCTGTAGGCTTGGCAGAGCAGGGCGAAATCCGGGTTCAGTTGCTCGACACCGACTTTGCCAATGCCGCCGGCCACCATGTCGTCGCGAATTTGTCCGAGGGCATCGTTGTTCCACAGGATAATGGTGATATGCAGGCCAAGCTCGGCGGCGACCGCCAGTTCCTGAACCGTAAACTGAAACCCGGCATCGCCGACAAGGGCAACCATCGGTGTCGACGGCGCCGCCAGTTTAGCCCCGATCGCCGCCGGCATGGCTTGCCCCAGGGTTCCGTACCCGTTGGGGTGGAACCAGGAACGGGGCCGGGGGGCCTTGAAAATCTCGTTACCCGAATAGGCGATCTGGGTCATATCCGTAAAAAATACCGCCGTTTCAGGCAAATTAGCCTGCACGGCCTGCAACACCCGGCGATGAATTTGTTTCAGCGGAGGATCGCTTTTGGGGATGGCGTGACGGATATCCAGCACCCGTTTTTCCATGGCCGCCGTATCATTGGGTTTACCCCCCGACAGTAAGGACGCCAGCGCTTCCAACGCGGCGGCGGCATCGCCGATAACCCCTGCGGTGGCCGGATAGATATTATCTATCTGCGCCGGATCAATATCGATTCTGACCATGGCCCCCGGCAGGGTCAATCGGTCACACCAGGTATTGGTTTCCGCCAATTCGGTGCCGATGGCCAATACCACGTCGGCTTCGCCAAGCAGTTCCTGGGTTTCCATGCACGGCAGCGTACATCCCAGATGAAGCGGATGATCGTCGGCCATGACACCCTTGGCGGCGGCCGTGGTGACCACCGGCGCGCCCAGAAGTTCGGCGACCCGGGTCAGGTCCGGGCCACTGTCACAGGCCCCGCCGCCGGCAATGATGACCGGCATTTTGGCCCGGCCAAGCACCTTGGCGGCGGCCTCAATGTCGGCCCCAGAGGGCCGGGGCCGGGTGGCCGGCGCGGCAGGCAACCAGTCCCCGCCCACGGGGGCGACCAGAACATCCAGCGGAATTTCGATATGAACCGGGCGCGGGCGGGCGCTTTCAAAAACGGCAAAGGCCCGGTCGATCAACCCGGGCAGTTCCTCCGGCGACAGCACGGTTGCCGCAAAAGCACAGAGCGGCGCCGTCACCGCACGCTGGTCGCTGATCTCGTGCAACCGCCCATAATATTTATCCATGTCGGTGGTCGCCCGCACCGTCGATATCACCAGCATGGGGACGGAATCCGTATAGGCCTGTCCCATGGGGGTGGCGATGTTGGTGACGCCGGGGCCGGTGATAACGAAGCACACACCGGGGCGGCCACTAACGCGGGCGTAGCCGTCGGCCATGAATCCGGCGCCCTGTTCGTGGCGCACCAGCACATGGCGGATGGAACTTCTGGCCAGGCCCCGGTAAAGCTCCAGGGTATGGACGCCGGGAATACCAAACACCGTATCGACACCGCGCCGTTCCAGTAGCTTGACCAATGCTTCGCCGCATGTCTGTTGATGTGTCATGCTATACGGCCATCCCGACTTTAAGGCCTTCGAACACCGCTTCTTCGGCGGTGCGCGGAGACAGGCAATCGCCGGCCTGATGAATTTCCACATCAAGGCCGGCCAG
>JABMOQ010000114.1 GCA_013204045.1 Rhodospirillaceae bacterium
CCACCGTTACCGGTATCGCCAATGCTTCCGGCGCCAATTCCCCGTCCTAGTTCAATGCAATGCTCGACACCATCCGCGCCAAGCAGGCCAAACAGCGCGCCGACGTTATGCGTGACGTTCGCGGCGCCAAATCCCCGGCCGAGTTCCAGGCCATGCTCGACACCATCAGCGCCAAGCAGGCCGAACAGCGCGCCGACGTTATGCGTGACGTTCGCGGTGCCAAATCCGCGGCCGAGTTCCAGGCCATGATCGAAAAGATCCACGCCAAACAAGCCGCCCAGCGCGCCAACATCAAGGACATGATCGGCACCACCACCAAGATAAACCACGCCGAGTTCCATAAAATGCTGGCCAACATCAAGGCCATGCAGACCAAACAGCGGGCCGGGATCAAAAGCGCCGTCAGCGCCAACTAAGGCAAAGACAAAAAAGATTGTTATCTGTGAATGAGCCGGCCCCCTCGGGGGCCGGTTTTTTCATGCCGTTGCGATCTGAATCACCAGCAGATCGATGTCCGAACCGGAATCATTGACCAGCCCGTGTTCGCCGAAAGCCGGATTGAGAATCATGTCGCCTTTTTTGATGGCGACGGGTTTGCCGTCAACGGTCATGGTGCCGCGACCGTCGAGGACGATATACATTTCTTCATTGTTACCGTGTTTGTGGGTGCCGACGGTCGAGCCGGGCGGCACGACCACCCGGTCCATAAAGTCGACGTTGCTTTTAAAATCAGGGCCCGCCCAGATTTCATATAAATCAACCGGCCCTTGCCCCCCGTGGGAGCTTTCCTGAACCTGCTTAGGGGCGTGCAGAAAATTTTTGATCATCGGTGGTGTGCCTTACGGTTTGTTGTCGGGGCCGTTGATGTCATCGAGAAGCCTGTCCAGGGTGTCCTCGTCCATGCCGGATATTTTTGCGGCCAGGGTGTTGGCGAGTTCCGTCGCCTTAGGCGTAAGGCCCGAGGTATCGACCGTCACCTTGGGGTGCGAGATCGCCGCCAGACGCGTCAGGCCCTCGTCGTCGTCCCAACCCAACTCAAAATAGGCGCTGATCTGGCGTACCAGTCCGGGGCCGGGGCGGCCCCGGTGACCGTGTTCAAGGGCCGACAGATAGGCGCTGGAAACGCCCAGGTCGGCCGCCATTTTTTTCATTAAAATGCCCCGGGCTTCACGCAGGGCGCGTACTTTTTCACCGAACGGCGTCATCGTTTCCTCTTGATCATCACATACAGCGCACCGGTCCCGCCATCCTTTGGGGCGGCATGGGAAAAGCCCAGGATGCGCCCCCGGTTCGGTTGCTGGTTGAGCCACTTGGGCACCATCTGCCGGATCACGCCGACGCTGCCATCGGTCTTCAACCCCTTGCCGGTGATCACCAGCACGGCGCGCCGGCCGGCCCCTTGAGCGCCGTCGATAAAGGAATCGAGGGCCCGGTGGGCCTGCTCCTGGGTCATGCCGTGCAGGTCCACGCGCGCCTCGATGGCAAGTTTGCCCTGTTTCATTTTTTTTACCGATGCCTTGTCCAGGCCCGGCTGCGCGTCATGAGTCAAGTCCGGCGTCATCGGTTTTTTTGCCGGCAGGGGCGGCGCTGCGGTTTGGTGGGTGCGTTTCTTCGGGGCCGCCTTGCCCGCCGGGGCGGCGGGCGGCGGCGGCTCGGCTTTACCCGATGCCAAATTCTTGTGACGCTTGTTGAGCGGCGCCACGCCGCTGGCAACATGTTGCCACAGGGCGTCATCGTCGTTTTGGTTGCCGGTTTTCTTGTCAGCCATCATCGACCACGAGTATATGCAAACGGCGCGGCCCGTGCGCGCCCATGAGCAGGGTTTGTTCGATATCGGCGGTGCGCGACGGCCCGGTCACCCAGTTGACGGCCCGGGGCAGGGTGCCCGGCCCATAGATTTCGCCGATGCGGGCGAGGGCGTCTTCGTAAGCGCCGACGAGATCGGCGCTGCGGACCACCACCAGATGGTTGTCGGGCAGGAAATTAAGGGTCGTCGGGCTGCCCGGGCCGGAACACAGAACGAGCGTTCCAGTTTCCGCCACCCCTGCCACCGCCACCGACAGGCCATTCAGGTCGGCCTCTGCGGCGCGGCCCCGTGTCACCGTCAGCAACGGTTGCTCTGCCCACGCAACAGTATCCAGCACGGGATGGGGGGCGGCCCGGATGGTGGCCGGAATGTTGTGGTCGGCCAGGTACGCGGCCACCGCCTGGGGGATCGCGGCGATTGATGAAAGTCGGGCCACCGTCGCCTGCGCCCGTTCTGCTTCCGCAATGAATGTCGCCACCACATCGGCCGGGCGGCCCCGGGCCGGGACCCTGTGGGCCGGGGGGGCTGCGCTGGCGCACCCGGCCAGATGGCTGCGGATCGACGCCAGAATCTGGGTGCGGGCGCTCATCGCTCGCCCCGCTTCCATAAGCCGACGAAGGAGCCGCCTTCGGGGGCCGCCAGATCACGGGTTTTGGTCCAGCCCCCGGCCAGCGGCAGCCAGCGGAAGCGGCCGCCGCCGAAGATCATTAGAACGCCCGTTCCAATTGTCGTCACGAGGCGATAAAGGCGCGGATGGCGGGCCAGCCAGGCCCATGTTTTGAGTCCGAAACGAGCTGCCGTGGGGCGGCCACGGTCAAAATCCCGGGTCCGCCAGTCGCGCAGCATGCGCGGCAACGGAATGCCCATGGGGCAGACGTCCTGGCACTTCCCGCACAGGGTCGAGGCGGCAGGCAAATCATGGGCCTCGGCCAGGCCGCGCAGGCCCGGCACCAACACCGCGCCCATGGGCCCGGAATAGACCCAGCCATAGGCGTGGCCGCCGATCGCCTTGTAGACCGGACAGTGGTTGACGCACGCCGCGCACTTGATACAGCGCAGCATGTCGTGAAATTCACCGCCGAGCATTTTCGATCTTCCGTTATCAAGGATCACCACATGATAGTTCTGGGGCCCGTCCGGATCATCGGGCCGCGCCGGGCCGGTCGAGAATGTGGTGTAGACGGTGATGTCCTGCCCCGTTGCCGAGCGCGCCAGCACCCGTAAAATGGTCGCCGCCGCCTCCAGGGTCGGCACAACTTTTTCAATGCTGGCGATGACGATATGGGTGTTCGGCAAGGTTTGCGTCAGATCGCCGTTGCCTTCGTTGGTAACAATCACCGACGACCCGGTCTCGGCGATCAACATGTTGGCCCCGGTGATGCCGACGTCGGCGGCAACGAAACGCCGCCGCAAAACCGTCCGCGCTTCATCAAGCATGGCCCGTGGTTCGGTCAGGATGCGGTCGGCCGAAAATTCCGTGTGCTCGGTCCTGAACGTTTCGGCGACCTGTTCTTTTGATAAATGAATGGCCGGCGCGATGATGTGGCTCGGCGGTTCGTCCCGCAGCTGGATAATGTATTCACCGAGATCGGTTTCGATAGGCTCGATACCGTTGGCCGACAGATGTTCGTTGATGGCGACCTCTTCGGAAATCATCGACTTGCCCTTGGTCACGGTTTTGGCCCCCGCGTCCTGGCAAATTTTTAAAATAATGTCGCGGGCATCGGCGCCGTCGCTGGCCCAGTGAACATGGGCGCCGGCCGCCGTCGCTTTTTCCTCATAGGCCTCCAGGTAATCGGCCAGGTTGGCCAGGGTGTGATCCTTAATCTGTTTGGCCTCGTCGCACAGTTGCTTAAATTCCGGCAGCCGGGAAATCGCCTCCAGGCGTTTCATGGGGAAGCCCTCGGACAGCCGCGACAGCGCGGCTTGTAAATTTTTGTCGGCAATCCCTTTGCGGGCGTTGGCGGTGAAGTCGGCGATGGTCGAGCGCATGGGCCTAGCCCTTCTCGCCGATGGGCGGGGTTTCCAGGTGGGTTCCGGCCAGCACTTCGGCCAGATGGCGGGTCGAGATTTTAGAGCCCCGCCGTTGCAGGCGTCCGGCGATGTTGATCAGGCACCCGAGGTCGCCGCCCAGCAAAACATCGGCCCCGGTTTTTTCGATGGCTTCTATTTTCGCATCGACAATGCGGGTCGAGATGTCCGCATACTTGACCGAAAACAGGCCGCCGAAACCGCAGCACGAATCTTTTTCCTGTTCCCCGGTAATTTCATGAAGGGCCAGCCCCTGAACGTTTTGCATCAGCGCCCGGGCTTGCCCATGGACCCCCATTTCCCGCAAGGCGGCGCAGCTGTCGTGATAGGTGGCGCGGGCATCGAAGCGGGCGTCAAAATTATCCATGCCGATCACATCGACCAAAAACGAAAGCAGCTCATGGGTCTTGGCCGCGAGGCTTTCGGCGCGGGCTTTCAGGGGCCCGTCGTCCTTGAACAGCGCCGGGTAATGTTCGCGGATCATGCCGGCGCACGAGCCCGACGGCGCCACCACATAATCAAAATTTTCAAAAGCCGCGATGACGTTGATGGCGAGGGCGCGGGCGTCTTTTGCGTCGCCGGAATTATAGGCCGGCTGACCGCAGCAGGTCTGTGCCGTTGGCACATGGACGTCACACCCGGCCTGGGTCAGCAGCCGCGCCGCGGCAAAACCGACCGACGGGCGCAACAGGTCAACCAGACAGGTGGCGAACAGGCCGATTTTCAGGGGGGGTTTTTCAGGAGCGTTCATGGTCCGAAGAATGAGGCCTCAGCGGCGGGGCAGCAACAGGAAATAGCGGCCCGGATGTTTCATCAGCCCGGCCCGTGTCGCCGCGTCGTCGCCGAAGCCCCAGAACAGATCGCCGCGCACCGGGCCGCGAATGGCGCTGCCGGTGTCCTGGGCGACGAGGAGCCGGCTCAGGGGCTGGGTCGGCTCCAGCGGATCGACCGTATCAAGCCATACCGGCACCCCGAACGGCACATGGCGCGGATCAACCGCGAGGCTGCGCCCCGGTGTCAGGGGTGCCCCCTGGGCCCCGACCGGGCCCCGGTCAGGGGGCACGGATTTCAGCGCCCCGTCGATGATGCGGAAGAAAATATAGGACGGGTTCATGGCCATCAGGCGGCCGCCCTCGTCCGGGTGGTCCCTGATCCAGGCCCGGATCGACTGCATGGAGACCCGCTCGGCCATCATCTCGCCGCGATCGATCAGAATCCGCCCGATCGATACATAAGGGTGGCCGTTGCGCCCGGCGAAACCGATCCGTACCAGCGAGCCATCGTCCATGCGGACCCGGCCCGAGCCCTGCACATGCAGGAAAAAAGCATCGACCGGACTGTCGATCCACAACAGCTCGATGCCGCGGCCGGCCAGGGAGCCGCCGTCGATTTTGGCGCGGCGGTCGAACGGCTTGAGGGAGCCGCCCACGGTCTTGCCGACCAGGCGCTGGCCGGCCAGGGCTGGGTTGAATTCTCCCAAATTAACCTCGACCAGTTCCGGTGGCCGCTCGTAAATCGGCGTCGTGTAGGGGGCTTTCTTCAGCCACGCGCCGTTCAGTTCGATTTCGAAATAACCCGTGAACAGGCCTTGCGTGTGGCCATCGGCGGTAACCATGTAGGGCTGGAAGTTGGATTCGAAATAAGCCCTGACGAGGGCGTCATTATCTTTGGGCAGCGAGGCCGCCGAGGCGCACAGGCCGCGCCAGTCGCCGACCGTTCCGGCCAGCTTTCCTGCCGCCCCCGATCCCATGGGCCGGGAGTCGGGCAGGCTGGCCAGCCGTTCGCAGGACCGCACGAAGGCGAGCACCGCCTGTCCCTGTCTGTCGCCGCGCCAGCCGGGCATCTTGTCAAACGTGGTGGCCACCAGCCCCATGACCGGTTCCGGTCGGGGTGCCGTAACTTCGGGCTTTGCGGGAGTCGGGGCAGGGGTCGGGAGGGTTGGCAACGCGGCAGTACAGGCGGCAAGGCCGACAACCATCAGCGCGATAGATGTAAGCCCCCCCGGTTTCACAGTCCTAATCCATACTGCGGGTCGCCGACAACATCCAGTTGGGGTCACGGGATTTGGTGTCGCGTGAAAATGTCCAGAAATCCGTAACATTAATGACCTTGTTGGCGTTGCCCTCGACGGTCTTGCCGCTCCCATCATAAAGCGCATGGACCTGGTCGCTGACGAACTTGACGGTGACGTTGGCGGTGGTGCCTTCCATGCTGCCTTCGATAATTTCCGCCTTGCGAATGCCGATCAGGGTTTCTTCCATGGTCTGGCCGGCTTCTTCACGCTGGCGGATAGAGCGCTCGAAATTGGCGAACACCTCATCGCTGAGCAGCGGCCTCAGGGCGTCGGCATCGCCGGAAGCATAGGCCCCAAGCACCAGCTCGAAGGCGATGCGGGCGCCGGAAACAAATTCATCCGGATTGAAGGCGCGGTCTTTCTCGGCAATGGCCATCAGCGAGATGGCCAGCGGCGTTAGCTCCTCGTCGTCATCCAGGGGCGGCACCGCCGCGTTGCCCAAATGGACGACGTTTTCCTTGTCCTTGCTGGCGCCGGCGCCGCGTTCCTTGGCGGCTTTGTCCTGGGCCCGGTCAAACATGCTTAGAAAACTGTTGTCGCCGCTGTCTTCGTGGCCGCCCCGGCGGCCCAGCACATTGCGCAGGCGCAAAACCAGAAAAACCGCGATCATCGCGAACAAAATTATGTCAAAAAACTGAAAGCCGTCACTCATAATCGTCAAATACTGCCCTGAAGGGGGGATCGCCTGACATCCCCGGGTTAAACAAGCGATAAACACGCCTTATGCAAGGTTAGCCGTTTGCCTCCGCCGGGTCCATATATCCGTTCAGGAGGGCGGCGCCGTTCCCTGGCACAGAGTGGCTCTACCGCCCTTAGATAGGCGCTCTTTGGCTTCGAGGCAAGGGCTGCGAGACAAGGTTCAGGGGCATGGGTGTTGGCCGCGGCCCCAAAAATGGGCTAGACCAATCTGGTTCTGCCCGAGGAGCGCGAATGGGATTATTTATTCTTGTGGCCATGATCGCCGTACCGATCATTGAAATTGCCGTCTTCATCCAGGCCGGCGACCTGATCGGCCTGTGGCCGACCCTGGCCACGGTGGTGCTAACGGCCATTGTCGGCACCGCGCTGTTGCGCCGCCAGGGCCTGGCGGCCTTGCGCCGGGTGCAGGAAAGCCTGGAGGCTGGCCGCCCGCCGGTGGCCGAGTTGTTCGACGGGCTGTGCCTGCTGGTTGCCGGCGCCTTGCTGCTGACGCCGGGCTTCGTTACCGACGGCTTCGGGCTGCTGCTGTTCGCGCCGCCGTTTCGTAAAATTCTGCTCGGCGTCCTGTCCCGGCGCATCATCGCCGGCGGCCATGTGCATATGCGGGGCGGCCCCGGTGGACGCGGCGAGGCCATGGATACGACCATCATCGAGGGCGAGTTTCATGAGGTCCGGAACGGTGAAAAAGACCCGAACGCCACACCGGACACCCAGGGCAATGACTTGCCGCCGCCGGCTGGCAAACCCTGAAAACAGGCACCCGGCAGTTGTTTTCGCGGTCGCTACCGTGTAAATCATCAGGGCAATAGACAATCAGAATTTCAGGGGTTCTTGGTATGAGCAAAAAGACCGGCGATACAAATGAGGCAACCACCGACGCCGCCCCTGCGGCGGAAGCGCCGCCGCTGGTCATCAACGCACAATATATAAAAGACCTGTCCTTCGAAGCGCCATCGACGCCCGGCGTCTTCCAGACCATGCAGACGGAAGCCCCGGATGTTTCCATCAACATCAACGTCAACGCCCACCCGGTGCAGGACCGATTGTTCGAAGTGCAGCTGCATGTCCGCAGCGAATGCACGGTGGCCAAGGAAAAGGCCTTCATTATCGAACTCGTCTACTGTGGGCTGTTTACCCTGAACGTCGATCAGGAAAGCCTGCAACCGACGCTGCTGATCGAATGTCCGCGGCTGCTGTTCCCGTTCGCCCGCAACATCGTCGGCGAAACCGTGCGCGATGCGGGCTTCCCGCCGCTGATGCTGAACCCCGTCGATTTTGTCGCCATGTACAGAAACCAGCTTGAGCAAAATTCTGCCGCCGATACAGGTGGCGCCCCCGTCAACTGATCCCCCAAGGAGCCGGAGTCATGGACACCACACGCCGCGCCCTTCTGTTGCTTCCTGCCGCCGCCTGGGCGGCCACCCACATAGGCCCGGCCCGGGCCGCCGGCGACGCCGTTGCCGGCTCCGTCCAGCGGTTGCAAGGTTCGGCCGTCGCCCTTCAGGATGCGGTGCCGCGCTCCTTAAAGATTGGCGACAGGGTGCTGATCGGCGATGTGCTGTCAACCGGGCCAGGGGGGCGCCTTGAAATCAAAATGATCGACGACGGTATTTTCACCCTTGGTGAACGCACCGTGTTCGTGGTCCTGGATTACACCTTCGGTGGCGGCGGGGCGGCGACCCTGCGGCTGATGGAGGGGGCGCTCAGCGCGGTCAGCGGCCAGATTGCCAAGCTCGGGACAAATTCCTTCCGCCTGGAAACTGAATTCGCCACCATTGGCGTGCGCGGCACCAAACTGTGGGCCGGCACCATGCATGACGGCGCCTTTCATGTGGCCCTGTGGAGCGAAGGCGGGGTGATCGTCGAGAACAAGTCGGGGCGCGCCGAGATTACCACCCGCGGCTTCGGCACCCACATTAAAACCCCCGGCGCCGCCCCCAGCACGCCGGAGCAATGGCCCGAGATGATGAATGATGTGGCCAGAAAATCGGTCGGGTTTAACTAGGGCTGCCCAGAAATGTCCATTGAAAAAGTAGAGACGCTCGTTGTTGGCGGCGGCCAGGCCGGTTTGGCCATGAGCGAGCACCTGGGCAACTGCGGCGTGCCTCACCTGGTTCTGGAGCGATCCCGAATTGCCGAACGCTGGCGCTCGGAAAGATGGGACTCTTTGGTTGCCAATGGTCCGGCCTGGCATGATCGATTTCCGGGCATGGTGTTTTCCGATTGCGATCCCGATGCCTTTGTCCCCAAGGAAAAGGTTGCGGACTATTTCGTCGATTACGCCAAGCACATTGATGCCCCCATCCGCTGCGGCGTGACCGTAACGGAAGTGCGCAGGAATGTCGGCCAGCCCGGCTTTCGTGTCGAAACCTCGGATGGCGTGATCGAAGCCACCAACGTGGTTGCCGCCACCGGGCCTTTCCAGCGCCCGGTCATCCCGGCCATTGTTCCCGAAGATGCTGGAATGATGCAGATCCATTCCAACGCCTACCGCAATCCAGCGCAGCTAGCGGAGGGTGCGGTGCTGGTGGTCGGCGCCGGGTCTTCGGGGGTGCAGATCGCGGACGAGCTGATGCGGGCGGGAAAGCGTGTTTATCTTTCCGTGGGCCCCCATGACCGCCCTCCGCGTAGCTATCGCGGGCGTGACTTCGTCTGGTGGCTGGGTGTCCTCGGCAAGTGGGATGCCCAGACTGCCGGTGCGGGCATGGCCCATGTCACGATCGCGGTGAGTGGCGCCTATGGCGGCCATACCATCGACTTCCGGCGTCTTGGCGGGCAGGGAATGACCCTCGTCGGGCGGACGGAATCGTTCAGGGACGGGGCGCTAAGCTTCGCGCCGGACCTCGCCGGCAATATTGCGAAAGGCGACGCCAATTACCTGTCGGTGCTGGACGAAGCCGACGCCTATGTTGCGCGCACCGGCATTGATCTTCCGGAGGAACCGGCGGCCCGCAAGGCGGAGCCCGATCCACACTGCCTGAGCGATCCCGTTCTTGAATTGAATTTGTCGGCGGCCGGCGTAACGTCGATCATCTGGGCAACGGGCTTTGCCGTTGATTTCGACTGGTTGAAAGTTGATGCCTTCGATGCAGACGGCAAGCCAAAGCATCAGCGCGGTGTTTCGGCCGAGCCCGGAATCTATTTCCTGGGCTTGCCATGGCTGTCGCGGCGGGGCTCTTCCTTCATCTGGGGCGTTTGGCACGACGCCAAGTATCTTGCCGACCACATTGCCATGCACCGCGGGTATCTGGCGTACCATCCTTCCGCGTAGGGCGGGGCCGTTCAATGGGCGGCGCATCATTGCATGCGCATAGACATAAAAGGCCTTAACAACCATGGCGCCGAAAAAAAATCCGCTGAAACTGAATAAATTGCAGTTGCGCACCCTGTTGCTGTTTCAGGAGCTGGCCAGCCACCCTGAAACGGCCACTGTCGACCGGGAGACCGGGGAGGTTCTGTTATCGACCTTGCCCCATCCCCACGGCGATCATGTCCACATCGGCGGGCTTGTGGTGTCGTCAACCGACGCCAGCGGGTTCGGCAACAAGTCTGTATGGATGGCCCTGGAAAGGAAGGGGCTGGCGCGCTCCGGCTTCCCGCTTGCAATCACCCTGACCGTAGCAGGTATCGAGTACGATACCGGCCTGCCGGGCCGTATCGCCCAACCCTCCAACCATTAAACAATATTATGGGTCGCCGTCTGTGCCGGGGCCGTTGGTTGGTTTCGCGCCCGCCATATGCCCCGGAACGGACGTCATTTATAAGTCATGGTTTCGTCTGCTTAGGCACCGGGCGGTCGCGCTACCCTCTTGGCGGGTTCCCTGAAAGCCAAAACAAGCATTTCTACAGGAGCCATATTCTAGCCCCGCCACACCGGATCGGTGAGGGTGTCGATGAAGGCGGCGTGGGCCGCCAGTTCCTGTTCAGACGCGGCGTGGGGGCGGGGCGGGTGGGCGTTCGGCGCGGTGTCGTCTTCGCCCTTCTTTTCCTTGGCCGCCCTATTGCCCGATTCCAGCACCAGGTCGGGCTGGCGGCCGCCGATCAGTTCCAGGTAAACCTCGGCCAGCAACTGGGCGTCGAGCAGGGCGCCGTGCAGCTCGCGGCCCGAGTTGTCGATGTGGAAGCGCCGGCACAGGGCATCCAGGTTGGCTTGCGCGCCGGGGAATTTTTTGCGGGCCAGGGCCACCGTATCGGTGGCCCGTTCCATGGGCAGGGCGGGGCGCTTCAGGCGCGCCAGTTCGGCGTTCAGGAAACCCATATCAAACTGGGCGTTGTGAATGACCAGCCCGGCGTCGCCGATAAATTCCAGAAAGCCATCGGCCACATCGGCGAACAGCAGTTGTTCCGATAAAAATTCTTCCGACAAACCATGCACGGCGAAGGCTTCCGGCGGCATGTCGCGTTCCGGATTGATGTAGCACTGATAGGTGCGCCCGGTGGCCATATGGTTGTTGAGCTCCAGGCAGCCGATTTCAACAACCCGGTGGCCGCCGAGCGGGTTAAGGCCGGTGGTTTCCGTATCGAGGACGATTTCACGCATATTGTTTTTCCCTGTCGGGTTTTTCCGGGGTCGGCCAATGGCGGCCGCGCCACCGGCTGACCACTTTGACAATGCCCGCCACCTGGCGCAAGCCGTATCCACGGTCGAGGCCGGTCTGCACAATGAAATCGGCGCGTCGGCATTTTTCGGCGTCGGGAACCTGTTGTTTCAAAATGCCCTGCAACCGTTCTTCGGTCATCCCGGTGCGGCCCATGACCCGGCGACGCTGCACGAAGGGCGGCGCCGACACCACGGCGACCCCGTCACATAAGTGTTCGCTGGCGGTTTCAAAAAGCAGCGGAATATCCAGCACCACAAGCCGGCTGCCGCGCCGCGCCTGGGTGCCGAGGAAGCGGGTGCGGTCGGCCCGCACCATGGGGTGGAGGATGCTTTCGAGGCGGCGCAGGGACAGGCTGTCGGTGAACACCCGGGCCGCCAGCACCCGGCGGTCGATGACGCCGCCGTCAACGGTTTCGGGAAATGCCTTGGCGATGTAATCGACCGCGGCGCCGCCCGGTGCCGATAGCGCATGAACGACGGCGTCTGAATCATGGACCGGCACGCCGAGCCGCCGAAAGGCGGCGGCGGCGGTTGATTTGCCCATGCCGATGGATCCTGTCAGGCCGAGGATAACCATTACGGCTGTCCGGCCAGCACATGGTGGCGCAAGGCGGCGCTGACCTCGGGGTCGCGGCCGAAGAACGCCTTGAAGGCGGGCCGCGCCTGATGCAGCAACATGCCGAGGCCATCGACGGCACCGTTGCCACGGCGCTGCGCCGCCACCAGCAAGGGCGTTTCAAGCGGCGCATAGACAATGTCATTGACGGTGGCGTCCGTGGGCAAGGCATCCAGGCTTATATCGAGGGGCGGCTTGCCGGTCATGCCGAGGGTGGTGGCGTTGACCAGCAGCGCCGCATCCGCCAGCGCCGGGCTGCGGTCGTTCCAGTCGATCACCGATATGGGGCCGCCAAGGTCTGCCGCCAGCTTTTCGGCGGTGCCCCGGGTCCGGTTCACCAGCCGCACCTCCGCGGCCCCGGCATCGCAGAGCGCCGCAACAACGGCCCGCGCCGCGCCGCCCGCGCCGAGGACCACCGCCGGGCCGCGCGTGGCATCAAAACCGCACCCGGCCGCCAACAGGTTTTCCAGAAAGCCGTAGCCGTCGGTGTTGTCGCCGTGCAGGGCGCTTTTATCTTTATCAAAGGTGATGGTGTTGACCGCGCCGATGCGCCTGGCCGTGTCCGATAGGGTCGTCATCCTTTTCAGGGCCGCCTGCTTGTGGGGCACGGTGACGTTAAGCCCGGCGTAGCCAAGGCCGGCGAGCCGGCCCAGTTCATCGCCGAGGGCGGCGGGATCAACCGCAATGGCTTCATAGGTGCCGTCGATGCCATAGCGGTCGAGCCAGAAGCCGTGCAGCCTTGGCGACAGGGAGTGACTGACCGGCCAGCCGATGACGCCTGCCTTGGTTGTGGTGGTGCTCATGCGCTTGCTCTTTTTAAGCCCGTCTTTTAAGCGTGTTCTTCCAGCCTTTTGTTGTAAAGCTGCAAGATGCTGGCCGCCACCTCTTCGATGGATTTTCGGGTCACATCAATCACCGGCCAGTTGTTGCCGGCATACAGCTTTTTCGCCTCACGGACCTCGGCGGTGACCGTTTCGATGTCGATATAATCCGTCTCCTCGTCCTGTCCCAGGGAACGCAGGCGATTGCGCCGGATTTCTACCAGCTGCTTGGGATGGTGGGTCAGGCCGACGATCAGCGGCCGGGTCGCGGCCAGCAGTTCCGGCGGCGGCGCACAGCCCGGAACGATCGGCACGTTGGCGGCCTTGAGGCCCCGGTTGGCAAGGTAGATGCAGGTCGGCGTCTTCGAGGTTCTGGACACCCCGACGATGATGATATCGGCGGCGTTGATGGATCGTGTCGCCTGGCCGTCATCGTGGCTGAGGACGAAGTGCAGGGCATCGATGCGGCCGAAATATTCGGCGTCCATCACATGCTGGCGGCCCGGGGCGGCATGAATTTCGGCGCCCAGGTAAGATCCCAACGCGTTGACCACCGGATCAAGCACCGGAATGCACGGCACCTTCAGTTCCCGGCAGCCGTTTTCCAGCATCTCCCGGATGGTGTTATCGACGATGGTGAAAATGACAAAACCGGGATTTGCCTTGATATTATCGACCACCTCGTTGACCTGGGCCTCGCTGCGCACCATTGGCCACATATGTTCCGACGGCTCGATATCATCGAACTGGACCAGAGATGCCCGGGCGATCAGGCCGATGGTTTCACCGGTCGAATCCGACACCAGATGAATGTGGAAGGGCTTGCCCATGTGTTCCCCTGAGGTGTTCCTTGTGCTCTGTCTTCGCTGCTTTTCCGGTCCGGGATGAATTGTGGATAACGCCGGCATTTGACGATTCGGCCCATTCGGTCCCCACAGCCGGTTTATTCATGCGTCTGTTCATACAGTGAGGCGACTATTCATCCCCACCCATGGAATATACCGCATAACCTTTTTGACCCCGCAAGTTTTCCTCCTAATCCACGAAATAGATGAGGCCCCCCGGACCCCATAATAACGGCTGAAAGATAACCCTGCGTGGCGGGTCTCTGGACTTGTAAACATTTCGCCCACATATTCAGGACTCTCGTTTGCCTTGTCCCCTGGTTATGGGATGATCTGTTTATAAAAAATAATCCCCGTCTTCAGGCCCCCCAACTACCACTACTACCTAATATCTATATATAACTATATTAAGTGTATGGAGGAAAAGGCATCTCGGATACCTTCGGTCTTATGAACGCTGGCAAAAATAAAACTTACCTGCGCGCCCTCGCCGGCGAAGCCGTTACGCCGCCGCCGGTGTGGCTGATGCGTCAGGCCGGGCGCTATTTGCCGGAATACCGCGAATTGCGAAGCGGCGTCAAAAACTTCCTCGATTTTTGCTATACGCCGGACCTTGCCGTCGAGGTGACGTTACAGCCGCTGCGCCGCTATGGGTTCGATGCGGCGATTCTGTTCAGCGATATTCTGGTCATCCCCGATGCCCTCGGCCAGAAGGTTGCCTTTCGCGAAGGCGAAGGCCCGGTGCTGACGCCGATCCGCAGCGCTGACGACCTCAAGGGCCTGGGCATGGACCGGCTGCACGATCATCTGGCGCCGGTTTATGAAACCGTATCCCGCCTGGCGTCCAGCATTCCGGAAACCACCGCATTGATCGGCTTCGCCGGGGCGCCGTGGACGGTGGCCACCTACATGGTCGAAGGCCGCGGCTCCAAGGATCACGCGGCGGCGCGCACCTGGGCGTTTGATGGCGACGGCTTCGCCGACCTGATTACCCTGCTCACCGATGCCACGGCGGAATATTTAATCCGCCAAGCCGATCACGGGGCCGAGGCCTTGCAGCTGTTCGATACCTGGGCCGGGGTTTTAAGCCCCTCGCAGTTTGGCCGCTGGGTGATCGAACCGACGGCGGAAATCGTGGCGCGCATCAAAGCCGCCCACCCGGATATTCCCGTCGTCGGCTTTCCGCGCGGCGCCGGCATCATGTACGAAACCTTTGTCCGGGAAACCGGCGTTGACGGCGTCAGCATCGATAACTCGGTGCCGCCAAGCTGGGCTGCCAGAGTATTACAGCCCATGTGCACCGTGCAGGGGAATCTCGACAACATGTCGGTGATCGCCGGCGGCCCGGCCATGGAGGCAGAAGTGCGGGGCATTTTGGCGGCGCTTTCCGGCGGCCCGTTCATTTTCAACCTGGGCCACGGCATCCTGCCCGAAACGCCGCCGCAGAATGTCGCCCGGCTGGTCGACATCGTGCGCGGCGCTTAAAGCCATGAAAGTTGCCGTCGTCCTGTTCAATCTGGGCGGCCCCGACGGGCCGGAAGCGGTGCGGCCATTCCTGTTCAACCTGTTCAACGATGCGGCGATTATTTCGCTGGCCCAGCCCCTGCGCTGGCTGCTGGCCGCGGTCATCTCCCACCGCCGCACCCCGGTGGCCAAAGAAATTTACGCCCACCTGGGCGGCAAGTCGCCGCTGCTGGAGCAGACCGAAAGCCAGGCCCGGGCCCTCGAGTCAGACTTCCAGAGGACCAACAAAAACCATACGTTTAAATGCTTTATCGCCATGCGCTACTGGCACCCCATGGCCGCTGCGGCGGCGCGGGCCGTGGCCGATTTTGCCCCGGACCGCATCGTGCTGCTGCCGCTTTATCCGCAGTTCTCGACCACCACCACCGGCTCCAGCCTGGCCGACTGGAAGCGCGCCGCCGGCGCCATCGGCCTTGCCGTGCCGACCGCCGCCGTCTGCTGCTATCCGGGGGATGCCGGCCTTGCCTCTGCCCAGGCCGAGCTGATCGCCGGGGCGCAAAAACAAACCGCCGGGGCGCGGATTTTATTTTCGGCGCACGGCCTGCCCAAAAAGATCGTCGATCGGGGCGATTCCTACCCCCTGCACGTGGCGACCACGGCCGCCGCCATTATCGCCCAATTGGGCGGCGCCCCCGACTGGGCGATCTGTTATCAGAGCCGGGTCGGGCCGCTGGAATGGATCGGCCCGTCGGTGGAGGACGAGCTGGCGCGCGCCGCCGCCGATGGCGTGCCGGTGATCGTGGTGCCCATCGCCTTTGTCTCGGAGCATTCGGAAACCCTGGTCGAGCTCGACATCGAATACCGCACCCTGGCAAAGCGGCTCGGGGTGCCGGGTTATGTGCGGGTGGCGACGGTCGGCACCCACGCAAATTTCATCGCCGGGCTGGCCCGGCTGACCGAGCAGGCCTTAACCGCCGTTAAAGACGGTGACTTGAGGGGCGGCATTGAGTTAACCTCGGGCAGGGGCGGTTGTGCGCCGTGCCTCCAGAAAATGGATTTTTGACATGATCGAGTTTTCCGGCACGACTTTTCTTTGGATCAAGGCGCTGCACATCATCAGCGTGATCGCGTGGATGGCGGGGCTTTTGTACCTGCCGCGGCTGTTCGTCTATCACACGGACGCCGCCATCGGCTCGCAAATGTCAGAGACCTTCAAGGTCATGGAGCGCCGCCTGCTGCGCGCCATCATGAACCCGGCCATGTTGTCGTCACTGCTGTTCGGCGGGCTTCTGCTGGCAAGCTCCCATACCGATTGGACAGAGGGCTGGCTGCACATCAAGCTGCTGTGCGTGGCCGGGCTGCTGGCGCTGCATATGATGATGGCCGGCTGGCGCCGGGCCTTCGCCGAGGACCGTAACGCGCACCCACAAAAATTCTTCCGCTATGCCAACGAAGCCCCGACGCTGCTGATGGTCGCTATTGTCATCATGGCGGTGCTCAGGCCGTTTTAGGGGCCCGGGCGATTTTATTTTAAATTGACTAATCCGCCGAAAACGCTACCATAATACCTTCTTCCGACGATTTTCTCCACCCAACGGGCCCGTGCCCGCACCCTCTTTCCCCATTTTCCTGCGCTTTTTGCGCCCCCTCCCCCCGCAACGGCACCACTCCAAGTCCGTTCTACAAATCCCAAGAATGACCCATGAACCTCAAAGAACTTAAAGCCAAATCCCCCGCCGACCTTCTTGCATACGCCGAAGGGCTGGAAATCGAGAACGCCTCGACCCTGCGCAAACAGGACATGCTGTTCGCCATTCTCAAGCGCCTGGCCGAAAACGATGTCGCCATTTTCGGCGACGGCGTTATCGAGGTACTGCAGGACGGCTTTGGCTTCCTGCGCTCGCCAGAGGCCAACTACCTGCCCGGCCCCGACGATATTTACGTGTCACCGAGCCAGGTGCGGCGTTTTAGCTTGCGCACCGGCGACACGGTGGAAGGCCAGATCCGGTCGCCTAAGGAAGGCGAGCGCTATTTCGCCCTGCTGAAAGTCAACGAGATCAATTTTGAAGACCCGGACGCCGTCCGCCACCGCATCAACTTCGACAACCTGACGCCGCTGTATCCGGACGAGCGCCTTAAAATGGAAATAGAGGACGAGGCGGTCAAGGATCGCACCAGCCGCGTCATCGACCTGATCTCGCCCATCGGTAAGGGCCAGCGCGCGCTGATCGTGGCGCCGCCGCGTACCGGCAAGACGGTGATGTTGCAGAACATCGCCCAGGCCATTACCGCCAACCACCCGGAATGTTATTTGATCGTGCTGCTCATCGACGAGCGCCCGGAAGAAGTCACCGACATGTCGCGCTCGGTCAAGGGCGAGGTCGTCAGCTCGACCTTCGACGAGCCGGCGACCCGCCACGTACAGGTCGCCGAGATGGTCATTTCGAAGGCCAAGCGTTTGGTCGAGCACAAGCGCGACGTGGTTATCCTGCTGGATTCCATCACCCGGCTGGCGCGCGCCTACAACACCTGTGTGCCGTCATCGGGCAAGGTGCTGACCGGCGGCGTCGATGCCAATGCCCTGCAAAAACCGAAGCGCTTTTTCGGCGCCGCCCGTAATATCGAGGAAGGCGGCTCGTTGACCATTATTTCGACCGCCCTGATCGATACCGGTTCGCGCATGGACGAAGTCATCTTCGAAGAATTCAAGGGCACTGGTAACTCGGAAATTATTCTCGACCGCAAGCTTTCCGACAAGCGCGTGTGGCCGTCCATCGACATCACCAAGTCGGGCACTCGCAAAGAAGAACTGCTGGTCGATGCGGGCACCCTGTCGAAAATGTGGGTGCTGCGCCGCATCCTGATGCCCATGGGCGTCGTCGATGCCATGGAATTCCTGAGCACCAAGCTCAAGGAAGCCAAGACCAACGATGATTTCTTTGATTCTATGAACAGCTAGAGGCTGTTCATCTTTTTTTGCCCCTGCCGGGCACGCGCATTAGGGTTTAAGCCCCCTCAAGCGCCGGGCGCTCGCTCCGCTCTCTTGGCTGGTTCTCTGGAAGCCAAAACAAGTATGGCAACAGGGGCTTGATTCTGCCAAGCCCGGCTCCTGTCCCCATTCTAGTTTTGGCTTCCAGAGGCCCAAAAGCCAAACGAGCGGAGCGAGTGCCCGGCAGGGGCAAAATAAAGGGCTTAAACCCTAACCAGGCAAAAACTACCCTTTGTGCCGGTCTTTTTCTGCACTTTTGTCCAGGGGGTCGCGGTCCAGGGCCTCGATGGCCTGCATCACGTCGAAGCCCATGCCGGAAAGCGCGCGCTGGCCGCCGTCAACCGGGATCAGGGCCGAGACGCTGCCGGAGCGAATGGCCGTGCCGGCAACGGTTTTATCGCCTTCTGTTGATTCCTCGACCGCCGACTGGGCCATCATACGAAGGCGGATGGCCTCGGCGACGGCATCTTCGATGGCGGCCCGCTGTTCGGCAGGCATTTCTGCCAGGCTTTCTTCCGTAAGGCCCATTCTTGTCAGAATTTCAGCGCGCATTTCGGCGCGCTTTTCGGCCTCGATCTGGGCGACGAAGGCGCTGAATCCCAGCTTGCGAATTCGCTCGATCAGGCTGGCCTCTTCCTGGGTCCCGGCCTGTTCCGGGGCCTTGTTCGTTTGGCCCGTCCCGGCCTGCGCCGCCGCCGCGGCGCCGTCTGTTTTATCTATTTGCATGGCCTTCTTCCTCTCTGTTGTTCGCCATGGTCCCATGCAAGAGCCGCGCCGAAACCCGCCGAATCTGGGGTATCGCTATTTTTTCGGGACCGCCGTCCCAATCTCGCCTAATATCGTATTCAGGCGGGGGGGCGGCCGATGGAAAATTTACAAGGGCACTGGTGGATAGATGACGACGGCGGCTTTCATCCCGGACAGGATGGCGGCGGCGATCTGGACCATTATTTTTTTAGTCACCTGGGCATGGCGCGCCTTGCCCAAGGCCCGCATGCGGTGGAGCTGTGCTGGGACGCCCACCAGGTGGGTGGCGCGGCCCTGATGGTGGCGCTTGATCGTCTGTCCGGCCTCTGCGTTTCGGTTCGGTTGTGCTTTTATTATTTCGGCTGGCGCCGCGAATATTTTCCCGGCCCCGGCCCGGCCATCGAACGCGCCCTGCAGATTCAAGAAAACCGCTCGGTCGTGCCCCTGCACGAAATGCTCATCGACCGCCACCCGATCGACGCCCTCGCCACCGCATCGCCGTTTCTGGCCGACGCCTTCGCCCAATGGGAGCGCGCCGGCGGGCGCTTCGACCGGCTCGACGATGGCGTGCTGGCAGCCTATCTGCCGCGGGTGCTGATGATCCGACAGGACGATAATGACGGGCGCCTGATTTATTCATGGATCGGCGGCCAGTCATTTTGCGCCCGCGTTTATGGGCAGTCCTGGGTGGCCGGGGCGGTGGGCGGCCCGGCCGACACCGCCAGCGGACCGGAAAGCGAGCAGTACGCAGACCTTGCCTCAACCATCATCCGGCGGGTGTTGCGGGCGGGCGAGCCGGAATACCACCATGTCTGCGCCCAGGTGGACGCGCCCGAAGCGGTGCCGGTGTGGCACGGCTACGAACGACTCATCGTTCCCCACACCCTGCCGGGCGGCGCCCCGGCGGTGGCCGTCGTTGCGCAACCGCGTGGCGACCTCAGCATCCGGCTGGCCGGGGCTGTATAGGAATCCTAAACCGTGAAAATGGGCGAGCCCGTGGGCTTTCTGTCGGCCAGATCGGTGTGGGCCTGGGC
>JABMOQ010000115.1 GCA_013204045.1 Rhodospirillaceae bacterium
ACGCTCAATGGCCATAGCGTTCGATGCAACCTACTGTCTGGAATAGGCATAAAGAGTGACATTTTTTTTCGGGAAATTCAAAGATTGCGGGTTAAAATAATGAAATATACTGGCAAGACTGTTACCCGTAATAAAACAGCCGGATTTAAGGCTGCTGTCATAAATATAAGGTTGAATAAGTGGCCGGGGATTATCAGATAAATATGACTTACGGGGCGACCATTTTTTTACAAGTAGAGACTTAACAGATGAACATTTTACGTATCGTGCTGGCCATTTTTTTACCCCCCGTCGCGGCTTTCCTGACCGTCGGCATCGGCCTTCATTTCTGGCTTAACATTCTGCTGTCTTTATTTTTCTTCATTCCGGGCGTTATTCACGCGATCTGGTTGGTTGTCCGCCGCGCTGAAAGCGCCTGAGGAGATGCAGATGCATATGAAAAAATTAATGACAGCCTTCGCCCTTGTGGTTTTTGTCTTCGCCGTGACGGGGCAAGAGTGTCGCTGCCGGTGAGAAAAAAGAAAAGAAAGAGAAGAATTGCAGCAGCGACCAGCCTTGCAATGATGACAACGAAAACCGCAAGGATGATGAGGATCGCGAGGACAAGAAAAACGACGACTAGTTTCTAGTTTTGTGAAGTTTAATATGGAGGTGAAGAGACATGTTTGACCATATGAAAAAATTTATGATATTGCCCCTGGTCGGGTTCCTGGGGGCCTGCGCGGCGTTTAGCTATGACCTGAACACGGTCGAGGGACTTCCCAGTTCGGGCAATGCCTTTAATGATGCCCTGCACATGGAATATCTTGAGGTTGCCCGAGACGAGGACAAGGAAGACGACTGGACGGATGCGTCTTATTTCGCAGGCAAGGCAACCCTTGCCGCCGCCGGTGAAGCTGTCGGCCCGCAGGAAATTGGCGAACGGAAAATCCCCGATGACACCAGGAAGGATATCGGCTTCGCCCGGTCCGCCCTGGTCAACGCCCTGGCCAGCATGAATTCTTCGACCAACGTTGCCGCCCTGGCGCGGGCTCAGGCCCAGTTTGATTGCTGGCTGCAGGAGCAGGAAGAAAATAGCCAGCCGGAGGACATCGCCAAGTGCCGCACCGAATATTCAGCTGCCATGGCCAAGCTGACCGGTATGGAAGCCCCAGCCCCAGCCGCAGCGGCGGCGCCGAAGCCGAAGCCGGAACCAATGACGTTCGTCGTCTTTTTCGGCCACAACAGCTCCGTGCTTTCCGTCGACTCCAACCGCACCATCGGCGAGGCTCTTATGGCGGCCAAGAAAACCGGGGCGAAGCTGGTCCAGGTCGGCGGTCATGCCGACAGGTCGGGCGACGCACCCTATAACAACGCACTTTCTGAACGCCGCGCCAAAGCCGTCATTGAAGTCCTCTTGTGGGGCGGCCTGGACAAGAAGCAAGTCAAGCCTTCCGTATTCGGCGAGGATTTCAACGCTATGCGAACCGCTGACGGTGTCAAAAAAGCCGCCAACCGCCGCGTCGAGATCAAGCTGAAATACTAGGTCCCGGTTACCCGGCCCGCCGCGCCAGCACCGTGCAGTAAAACCCGTCGGTGCTGGTGGTGGCCGGGGTGAGGGTCAGCGCCGTGCCCGTCGTCGGACAGGGGCCGCCCAGAGAAGCGGCCCAGACGTCGGCGATCCTGAGGGCGCTGAACTGTTCATGCTTGGCGAGGAAAGCGGCGATGCGGTCTTCGTTTTCGCATTTAAGGAACGAGCAGGTGGCGTAGATCAGCCATCCCCCCGGCGCCACCAGCCGGGCGGCGGCTTGCAACACGTCGTCCTGTTCGCTCATGTGGGTGTCGAGCCTGCTCTGGCTTAGCCGCCAGCGGGTTTCCGGATGCCGGCGCCAGGCGCCGGTGCCGGAACAGGGCGCATCGATCAGCACCCGGTCGGCGATCCCTTCGTTCAGGCCTACCCATTCAGAGCCCTCGCCGGAAAGCGATTGGCGATGGACGGCGCGCTCAAGGCCGGCCCGTTTCAGGCGGTCGTCCATGCGGGCCAGTCTTTTTTCAGAAATATCGCAGGCGATGAGGGCGCTGCCTTCGCCTTGCGCGTCCTGCAAGCCCATCCTGTCGGCCAGCGCCAAAGTTTTGCCGCCGGCCCCGGCGCAATAGTCGACGACGGTCATGCCGGGTTTTACGTCACACAACTGGGCGACAAGTTGTGAGCCCTCGTCCTGCACTTCGACCAAGCCCTTCTTGAAGGCTTTTGTCTGCTCCAGGCGGACCCGGCCGTCGAGGCGAAGCCCGGCCGGGGACAGGTTCGTAGCATGTGTGGCAATGTCTTCCCGGGACAGGGATTTCATGGCCTGGTCACGGCTCACCCGCGACAGGTTGACGCGCACATCTACCGGTGCAGTTGCATTGAGGGCGACCATTTCGCCCGTGAAACGTTCTTTCCACTGGCTCCGCAAAGGCTCTTCCAGCCAGGCCGGAACTTCCAGGATGACGGCCTCGGGCATGGCGTCATGTTCCATGCCCTTGCCCGCCAGATTTTCGGCCAGGGCGGTTTCTTCAGGGGACAGGGGGACCGGGTTATGGCCTTCTCCGTTGAACAGGGTGGCGATGCCAGCGGCGGTTTCCTGATCGTCCAGCAGCAAGGATGCCAGCACCCGAGTGCGACCGTCCGGGGCCATGTCACCCGCCGCCCCGGCGATCCACCAGTCGAGGCGGGCCCGGTGGCGGAGCACGAAAAACACCCGGTCGGTGACGGCCCGCCGGTCTTTCGATCCGGCATAGCGGCGGGACCGGAAATAGGCCCGGATCAGGGCATCGGCGGCAGTTTTGTCGGAATCAACGATATTTAGGATGTCGATAGCGGCGGATAATCGGGCTCCGGGGGTCATGAACTCTCTCTCTTTTTTGCCCCGCCCGGCGCCTGAGGGGCTACAAGAATCCAACTAATCGCTTTGGCGATAGTTGGGCGCTTCACGGGTGATGGTGACGTCGTGAACGTGGCTTTCACGCAGGCCGGCGCCGGTGATGCGGCGGAATTCGGCTTTGCTGCGCAGGTCGGCGATGGTGGCGCAGCCGGTGTAGCCCATGGACGATTTCAGCCCACCGACCAGTTGATGAATGACGTTGCCGACCGGGCCCTTGTAGGGAACCTGCCCCTCGATGCCTTCCGGTACCAGCTTCAGGCTGTCGCTGACGTCTTCCTGGAAATAACGGTCGGCGGAGCCGCGCGCCATGGCACCCAGCGAACCCATGCCGCGGTAAGCCTTGTAGGTTCGGCCCTGATACAAAAACACCTCGCCGGGGCTTTCATCGGTGCCGGCGAACAGGGATCCGATCATCACGCACTCGGCACCGGCGGCAATGGCCTTGGCGATGTCGCCGGAAAACTTGATGCCGCCGTCGGCGATGATGGGAATGCCATTTTTCTGACATGCCTCGGCCACTTCCATGATTGCCGAAAGCTGCGGCATGCCGACACCGGCGACCATGCGGGTGGTGCAGATGGTACCCGGCCCGATGCCGACTTTCACGGTGTCCGCACCGGCATCAATCAGCGCCTTGGCAGCGTCCGGGGTAGCGATATTGCCGGCGATCACTTGCGCCGCGTTGGACATTTTCTTGATCGCCGTCACGGCGGCCATAACGCCGCTGGAATGACCGTGAGCGGTATCGACGACAACCGCATCAACGCCGGCATCGATCAGTGCTTCGGCGCGGGCCAGTCCGTCCTTGCCGACACCGGTGGCGGCGGCGACGCGCAGGCGGCCCAGGTCATCCTTGCTGGCGTTCGGGAATTGCTGGGCTTTTTCGATGTCTTTTACCGTCATCAGGCCGATGCAGCGGAAATCGGAGTCGACAACCAGCAGTTTCTCGATCCGGTGCTGGTGCAAAAGGCGTTTGGCATCTTCCCGGCTAATGTCCTCGCTGACTGTAATCAGCGGCGTCGCTTCGGAATGTTTGGTCATCAATTCGCCGACCGATTGTTCAAGATTATCGGCGAAGCGCACATCACGGTTGGTCAGGATGCCAACCAGACGCCCGTTGTCCTTATCGACCACCGGGATACCGGAAATGTTATGGGTTTCCTTAATGCGCAGCGCATCGGCCAGGGTTCCCCGCGGGTCGATGGTGAACGGGTCAACGACCATGCCGGATTCGAACTTCTTGACGCGGCGCACTTCGCCGGCTTGCTGTTCGATTTTCAGGTTCTTGTGAATGACGCCGATGCCGCCCCGTTGGGCCATGGCGATGGCGAGGGCGCTTTCGGTGACCGTATCCATGGCCGCCGAGATCAGCGGAATGCCCAGCTCAATGGTTTTGGTCAGGCGGGTTTTGGTGTTTGCTTCGGTGGGCAGCACGTTCGATTCCGCCGGAACCAGAAGGACGTCGTCGAAAGTAAGGGCTTCTTTAATGTTCATGCCATGCTCCACCTAGAGTTGGCGCGACATCATACACAAGAAGTGGGGGTTGCCAAGCCTGTTCACCGGGCAAACGATCAGGCCTCTTTTGGTTTTCTGTAACCCGTTGCGATAACATACATTTCCGATGAATCTGAGCGGCTGGCCGGGGGCTTGGCGTGGCGCACCACCTTGAAGTCTTTTTTCATGGCGGCCAGCAGTTGATTCTCGCTGCCGCCCTGCAAAACCTTGGCGACGAAGATGCCATCGGGGGCCAGGACCTGGTGGGCGAAATCCAGCGCCGCTTCGGCCAGGGCCATGATTTTCAAATGGTCGGTCCCGGCGTGGCCCATGGCCGGCGCCGCCATGTCGCTCATGACAATATCGGCGGGCCCGTCCAGGGCTTCCTTGATCAGCTCGGGCGCATCGTCATCAAGAAAATCATGATGCAGAATGGTGGCCCCCGGGACCGGTTCCATTTCGTTGATGTCGAGGGCTATGACCTTGCCCGATTTGCCGATCCGCTCGACGGCGACGCGGGTCCATCCGCCGGGGGCGGCGCCAAGATCGACGACGGTCAGGCCGGCTTTAAGGAAATGGAATTTTTCGTCAAGCTCGATCAGCTTGAAGGCGGCCCGTGACGGATAACCGCGCTTTTTTGCCTCGACCACATAGGGATCGTTGAGTTGGCGTTGCAGCCAGAGAGTCGAAGAAATCTTCCGCCCCTTGGCCGTTTTCACCTTGGTGTGCAGGCCGCGGCCGGCCATGCCCGAGCTTTTCCCTGCGCCACCTTTCGGCCCCCCCTTGCGCGGCGCTTTTGTCATGGGGTTAACGGGGCCTTGCTGTCTGCCCCCCCTGCGGTCAGGCCATTGTCGCGCATCATGCCGAAAAGCAGGCCTTCGCGGATGCCGCGGTCGGCGGCGCGAACTTTTTCCAGGGGCCAGCGCCGGCATACGGCTTCCATGATGGCGCATCCCATGATTACCAGATCGGCCCGTTCTTTCCCGATACAGCCGTTGCGGGCGCGTTCCTCGAAATTCATTCCGGCCAGTCGGGCGCTGATGGCGGTGATGGTTTCTGTTTTCATGTCGAGCCCATCGACCTTGGAGCGGTCGTAACGGGGCAGATTCAGATAGATGCCGCCCAGGGTCGTCACGGTCCCGGAGGTGCCAAGCATTTGTACCGGCCCGGCATCGGAGCCTTCTGCCATGTGCTCGGAAATTCCGTGCTCTTTATCAAAGGGATGCAGCCTGTCGTCAATCATCTCGACAATCTGCTCGTAATCATCGTGCGATACCGGGCCGCTGCCGTATTTTTCCGACAGGGTCACGACACCGCAGGAAATCGACAGCATGCCAAGAACCGTCGGTGCCCCGATGGCGGAACTGTCGACCCATATCAGTTCGGTGCTGCCACCGCCGATATCAAAAACCAGGGCATGGGATGTCTGTTCATCAAGCAGGGCAACGCAGCCGTCCAGGGTCAGTTGGGCTTCTTCTTCAGGGGTAATGATCTCGAGCTCGATGCCCGTTGTTTCACGGACTCTGGCGATGAAGTCATTGCAGTTTTTGGCCAGACGGCAAGCCTCGGTGGCGATGGCACGGACCTGGGTGGCATTGTTGGCGGCAATTTTATCGGCGCAGACCTTCAGGGCACCAATGGTTCGCACGATGGCGCTTTCACCGAGACGACCGCTTTCCGAAAGGCCTTCGCCCAGGCGAACGATGCGGGAATATGAATCGACGATGCGAAAATCGCCCTTGCCGATGCGCCCGACAAGCAGCCGGCAATTGTTGGTGCCAAGATCAATGGCGGCGTATACGGGGGTGCTCATGGCATTGCCGTCCCGTTCGCCGCGTTCGCCAACGTGCACTGTTCAGTGCGTCGTTTCAATTTTTTCTCCCTGACGCTGTTCTATTCTTAATTGGGTTTATTCATAAACCCTTTGACCACACGTTTCCAGTGAGCGGCGTCAGGAAATACCCGTTACCTGTAGGGAGGCATAGTCTTCCAGCATGTCCAGGCGATAGGGGAAGCGTTTTCGGGCGTTTTCGGTAAGGGATAAATCGATCTCGATCAATTCAAGGGTTTCATCATTTCCCATGACCAGAGGCTGGCCGGTTTCGTCGATCCACGGCGGCGCCAGGATGGATGCGCCATAATCCTTGCCGGCCCGGTTCAGGCTCAATAAATGAACCTGGTTCTCGATTGCGCGGGTGATAGCGCATTGGTGCCAGCTGTAGAAAGTGGAATCTCGGAAAAAGGCGACCGGATGAAGAATCACATCAACGCCGTGCTTGAGGGCAAGGGTTCGAGTCAGTTCCGGGAAACGGTGATCGTAGCAGATGATAGGGGCGACCCGGACGCCCGCCACCTGGAACACCAGCAGGTGGTCGCCGCGAGTGAAATAGGGTTTTTCCACGGATGCCCCGAATTGGGCCATATGCAGTTTGTCGTAAAAGCCGACAAGGTCGCCATCGGGGTTGAGGACGATCTGTGAAATATAAAAATGATCACCGTCGCGCCGGGGCATGCCGAAACAGATATGAACGGCGTGCCGTCTGGCGATTTGAGCGAAGGTGCGCACCGATGGCCCGTCCAGCCCTTCGGCCAGGTCGTCCAGATTTTTGAAAGCCGCTTCCGAATAGGTGATGGTCGAAAGCTCGGGCAGCACCACCAGGTCGGCACCGCGGCAAGCGTGGAGTCGCTCGGAAATTAGCTCGTCCAGGTGTCCGACATGGGAATTCCGGGCCTTGGCGTCGGTAACCTGGGGGACATCAATCTGGCAGGCGAGTATTCTCATAAAATGATCATTAGTATTTGGCGGGTCTGTCGCAAAGAGAAAAGATTTCTTCGTAAATATCCCAGCTGAACATCTCCCGCTTTGATTTTCTTGGGAAAAGCATGCTAACGTCTGTTCAGCGTATTTGATAAATGGGTCTTTCAACAGGGGGCCTGTTTTAGGTTGGGGCCAGCGATACGCTCATAAGCCCTTGATTAAAGGGAATAAAAAAGGCTGAGAAATATAAAATTCCAGCCACAGGGAGGAAAAATGGCCAACCCGGACGATCCGCTGGTGCGGTTCATCGAGGTTCAGAAAAGCTATGACGGTGAAATTTTAGTCGTCAAAAACCTGAATCTTGATATCGCACGCGGCGAATTTTTAACCATGTTGGGGCCGTCCGGCTCTGGCAAGACCACATGTCTGATGATGCTGGCCGGATTTGAGCCGGCAACTCACGGCGAAATCACCCTCGACGGCACGTCCATTAATAACCTGGCGCCCCACAAACGCGGCATTGGCATGGTTTTTCAGAACTACGCCCTTTTTCCGCATATGACGGTGGCTGAAAATCTGGCCTTTCCGCTTGAAGTTCGCAAAATGGGCAAGTCGGACATCGAGGCCAAGGTCAAGCGTGCCCTCGACATGGTGCAGCTGGGTGATTTCGGTCACCGCCGACCGGCCCAGCTTTCCGGTGGCCAGCAACAACGCGTCGCCGTTGCCCGTGCCCTGGTGTTCGATCCGGAACTGGTGCTCATGGACGAACCGCTGGGCGCCCTCGACAAGCAACTGCGCGAGCAGATGCAATATGAAATCAAACACATTCATGAAAGCCTTGGTGTCACTGTCGTTTACGTGACCCATGATCAGTCGGAAGCGCTGACCATGTCGAACCGGGTCGCCGTGTTTAATGACGGTGTCATTCAGCAACTGGCGCCGCCCGACGAGCTTTACGAAAAACCCAACAACGCCTTCGTCGCCCAGTTCATCGGCGAGAACAACAAGCTGATGGGCAAGGTTACGGCCATGAATGGGAAAAACTGCACCGTCGAGGTCGATGGCGGCGGTCCCGTTCAGGCATTTAACGTCAAGGCCGGCGCTGTCGGCGAGGCGGCGTCGCTGTCCTTGCGCCCGGAACGGGTCGAGATCAACCCGCCGGACGGCAAGTATCCGAATGTTTTCAACGGCAAGGTCGAGGAACTGATTTACCTGGGCGACCATATCCGCAGCCGGGTCAATGTCTGTGGCCACGATGATTTCATCGTCAAGGTGCCGAACGCCACCGGCCACCCACAGTTGAGCAAGGGCAGTGACGTCAGGGTCGGCTGGACGGTTGAGGATTGCCGCGCACTGGATGTTTACGAGGGGCCATAAGCAAAGGAGCCTCAAGAAATTCCCCGTTGTCTCCGGGGATGTCAGGTATTGGCAATAATAAAATTGAGACGACAAAACAAACCGCCGGGAAACCGGCAAATATTAAAACTCAAGGGAGTGAACAGAAAATGAGTAAATCACTACTTCTTTCAACTGTTGCCGCGGCGGGTATTCTTCTCGCCGGTGCAGCCTCAGCGGGCAACCTGACGGTTGTGTCGTGGGGCGGCGGCTACACCAAAAGCCAGGTCGAGGCCTATCACAAGCCCTGGCTTGCCATGGGTGGCAAAGCGATCAACTCTGAAGATTACAATGGCGGTTTGGCCGAAGTTAAGGCGCAGGTTGAATCCGGTAAGGTTGTCTGGGATCTGGTTGACGTCGAATTGTCTGACGCCGTTCGCGGCTGTGACGAAGGGCTGCTTCTGCCCATCGACAAGTCGATCCTGCCGGCCGGTGACGATGGCACCCCCGCCTTGAAGGATTTTCTGCCTGGCACGCTGACCGAATGTGGCGTTGCCTCGATTGTTTGGACGACCATTTACGCTTATGACACGACCAAATTCTCAGGCGCCAAGCCGACCACCATGGCCGACTTTTATGACCTGAAGAAATTCCCCGGTAAGCGTGGCCTGCGTAAGGGCGCCAAATCCAACCTGGAAATGGCCCTGATGGCGGATGGCGTTGCTCCTGCTGATGTCTATAAAATGCTTGGCACCAATGCCGGTGTTGAACGCGCCTTCGCCAAGTTGGACACCATCAAAGGCAGCACCGTTTGGTGGGAAGCCGGCGCCCAGCCCCCGCAAATGCTGGCTGACGGCGAAGTCTTGATGACCACGGCCTACAACGGACGTATTTTCGGCGCCGTGGCGACCGAGAACAAGCCGTTCGCAATCGTCTGGGATGCCCAGGTTTGGGATCTTGATCTCTGGGTCATCCCCAAGGGTGCACCGAACGTGGCCGATGCGCTGAAGTTTGTCGCCTTTTCGACCGACACCAAGCGTAACGCCGCACAGGCCAGCTGGATCTCCTACGGTCCGGTTCGCAAATCGGCAGCCCCGCTTGTCGGCAAACACGCCACCGCAGGCATCGACATGAAGCCACACATGCCGACCGCTCCGGGCAACTTCAAAAACGCGTTACAAAACGACTTCGCGTTCTGGGCTGACCATGCAGACGAATTGAACGAAAAGTTCAACTCCTGGCTGGCCAAGTAAGACGACCAAGATCAAGCAGGTTGGGCCGGGGAAGGGCACGCGTTTTTCCCCGGCCTGCCCGTTTTTTTAAAGTTATTTTTTTAGAATTTTATAAACCTGCGTTTTGTTTAGGAGCCCTATTGTGAGCGATCAAGTCACGGCAGCGGCGTATGCAGGCCCGGTTTTGGCGGCAGATGGGACTCTGCTGAAGGATCGTCTGAACAAAACCATGCGCCGACGCAAGTTGATCGCGGCGGGGCTGGTTCTGCCCCTGGGCGCCTTCGTTTTCATTACTTTCATGTTCCCCATCATCCTGATGCTTTACAGAAGCGTCGATAACCCTGTGGTGCATGACAACATGCCGCAGACGGTTGCCGCGCTGGAATATTGGGATGGCCAGGGCATTCCCGGGGAAGAAGCCTTCGCCGCCATGGTCGCCGACCTGGTGCAGGCGCGTAAAAGCAAGGAAATCGGCCGTGTGGCGACGCGCCTGAACTTTGAAATGAGCGGCGTGCGAAGCGTCTTGACGGGCACCGCCCGCAAGGCCAAGAACATGAAGGCCCCCTTCAAGGACGCCCTGATCGCGGCCAATGATCTGTGGGGCGAGCGCGAACTGTGGGTCACCATTAAGCGGATGGCCAAACCCTTTACCGCTTCCCAGTATCTGGCCGCCGTGGATATGCGCTTCGACATTGATAACAACATGGTCATGCAGGATGAAGACCGTCAGATTTATGTTACGATTTTCGGACGCACCCTGTGGATCAGTCTCCTGGTGTCGGTCATGTGTCTGCTGCTCGGCTATCCCGTCGCCTATCTGCTGGCAACGCTGCCGCTGAAATATTCGAATCTTTTGATGATTATGGTGCTGTTGCCGTTCTGGACCTCTTTGCTGGTTCGCACCACGTCGTGGATCGTGCTGTTGCAAACAAACGGCGTCATCAACGACCTGATGGTGTGGACCGGGATCATCAGTGAAGAAGGGCGAATACAGATGATCTACAACCAGATGGGAACCGTCATTGCCATGACGCACATCTTGTTGCCGTTCATGGTATTGCCGCTGTATTCGGTGATGAAGACCATTCCGCCCAGCTATATGCGCGCCGCCTTATCCCTTGGCGCCAATCCTGTGACCTCGTTCGTCAGGGTCTATGCGCCGCAAACAGTGCCTGGCATCGGTGCCGGCTCGTTGTTGGTGTTCATTCTGTCCATCGGGTATTACATCACCCCGGCCCTGGTCGGCGGACGTACCGGGCAGATGATTTCAAACTTCATTGCCTTCCACATGCAGAAATCCCTGAACTGGGGGCTGGCGGCGGCACTCGGCGGCATTCTGCTGGTCGGCGTCCTGTTCCTTTATTGGGCGTATTCGAAGATTGTCGGCGTCGACAACATGAAATTAGGGTAGGGAACCATGCTGCCAATTTACGCGGGACCACTGGAAACGACCTGGTATTACACCTTCAGGGTCATCTGCGGGTTGATCCTGCTGTTCCTGATTGCACCAATTTTGGTGGTTATTCCCCTGTCGTTTAACGCCGAGCCCTATTTTTCCTTCACGCCGGGTATGCTGAGCTTCGATGCGGATGCTTTTTCCATGCGCTGGTATGAAGACATTATCAATAACAAGCAGTGGATACACTCGGCCAAGAACAGTGTCATCATCGCCTTCTTCGCGACAATTATTGCGACAACCCTTGGCACCGTCGCCGCCTTAGGGCTCAGCCGCCCCGAAATGCCCTACCGGGGGGCGATCATGGGATTGCTGATTTCGCCGATGATCGTGCCGCTGATTATTTCCGCCGCCGGCATGTATTTCTTTTATTCCGAGGTCGGCCTGACACAAACCTATGCCGGGATTATTCTGGCCCATGCGGCGCTTGGCACGCCGTTTGTGGTAATTACGGTGACGGCGACCCTGACCGGTTTCGATCAAAGCCTGATCCGGGCCGCCAACAATCTTGGCGCCAATGATACCTATACATTTTTCAAGGTGACCATGCCGCTGATTATGCCGGGCATGATTTCCGGCGGCCTGTTTGCCTTTATTACGTCATTTGATGAAGTGGTGGCGGTGTTGTTCCTGTCCGGCTTCGAGCAGCGCACCATCCCGCGCCAGATGTGGGCCGGTATCCGCGAACAGATCAGCCCGACCATTCTCGCCGTGGCGACCATCCTGGTGATCATTTCCGTTATGTTGCTGGCCACCATCGAATTGCTGCGTCGGCGCAGCGACCGTCTGAGAGGTTTAGTCTGATGATCACCCATATTGTCGTCGCCGTCGATGCGTCACCGTCTTCGGATAATGCGGTGAAAATGGCCGTCGAGCTGGCGACAAAATACGGGGCCAAGCTAAGCCTTTTGCATATTATCCGCGACATGCAATTGCCTGAAAGCGTGCTGCGCATGGCCGAAGTCGAACATATTCAGGGGCCGCGCAGTGACGTGCTGCGTTTCGTCGGCGAGAAAACCCTGCAACAGGCCGAGAAGATCGCCAAGGATTCCGGCCTCATGAATGCTGTCAAAAAGGTCGCGGTTGGCGATCCGGCGTCGGAAATTGTCGATTATACAAAAACCCATGATGCCGATCTGATCGTCATCGGAACCCGTGGCCACGGCGAACTTAAAGGCATGTTCCTGGGCAGCGTATCGCGCAAGGTTTCCAATCTGGCCGACGTCAACGTAATGATCGTGCGCTAGCGCAGCATCAGTTCACCGTATCCCGGTATTTTCCCGTCATACCCGGCCAGCCGCAAGGCCCGCCACAGCATTGCCTGATTGCTGGTCAGCACCGGCTTGCCGAGCCGTTGTTCCAGATCTGCGATGCATTCAACCGAGCGCAGCGCTGTGCACGACAGGAATACGGCGTCCGCGTCGGCATGATCGGCTGCGCTGGCGGCAGCGATAATGGCCTCGGGCGGGATGCGGGCGACGTCGACGTCGGAATCCATGCCAAAGGTATCGAGGGACAGTACGGAAATGCCATTTTCTTCCAGCCATGCGGTAATCGGCGCGTTCACTTCGTGGGGGTAGGGCGTCAGAACCGCGATACGCTGAATACCAAGCATCCGGAAGCCATCCAGCGCCGCGGTGATCGGGGTTGTCACCGGAACTCCGGGGCGGGCCCCTGAAATAATATCGA
>JABMOQ010000116.1 GCA_013204045.1 Rhodospirillaceae bacterium
CGAGATGGTGATGCCGGGCGATAACGTAACCATGGAAGTCGAGCTGATTGCGCCGATCGCCATGGACGAGGGCCTGCGCTTCGCCATTCGCGAAGGTGGCCGTACCGTTGGTGCCGGCGTCGTCGCGTCGATTGTAGAGTAGGTAGGAATCAGGGCGCTCTTTCGGGGGCGCCCCAATTATTAGGTCTGAAAAAATGGAACACCAGAATATCCGCATCCGTCTGAAAGCGTTTGATCACCGAGTGCTTGATCAATCTGCCAGCGAAATCATCAATACCGCAAAACGGACGGGTGCTGATGTGCGTGGTCCGATTCCACTGCCGACACGTATTGAAAAGTTTACTGTTTTGCGTTCACCGTTCATTGACAAGAAGTCACGTGAACAGTTTGAAATTCGTACCCACAAGCGGGTTCTCGATATTGTTGATCCGACGATGCAGACGGTCGATGCGCTGATGAAGCTCGACCTGGCCGCTGGCGTTGACGTCGAAATCAAGCTGTAAAGACCAGAGGATTTAGGGACTAAAGATTATGCGTACCGGTCTGATCGCTCAAAAACTTGGAATGTCGCGCGTTTTCGCCGATGACGGACGTCATATTGCCGTCACCGTGCTGAAGGTCGACAATTGCCAGGTCGTTGCCCAGCGCACCGAGGAAAAGGATGGCTACACCGCTGTTCAGCTTGGTGTCGGCACGGCCAAGGTGAAAAACATGACGAAGGCCCAGCGTGGCCACTTTGCCAAGGCCAAGGTTGAGCCGAAGCGCCGCCTGGTAGAATTCCGGGTTACCCCGGATGCCCTGATAGAAGTAGGCAAAGAGTTGTCGGCCGAACACTTCACCGATGGCCAGTTTGTCGATGTTAGCGGCACATCCATCGGTAAAGGATTTGCCGGCGCTATGAAGCGTCATAACTTCTCCGGCTTGCGCGCCTCACACGGTGTTTCAATTTCCCATCGCTCGCATGGTTCCACCGGTCAATGTCAAGATCCGGGCAAGGTATTCAAGGGCAAGAAAATGGCCGGTCATATGGGCAATGTAAGTGTCACCAGCCAGAACCTGGAGATTGTTTCCACCGATAGCGAGCGCGGCCTGATCCTGGTCAAGGGTTCGGTGCCTGGCTCCAAGGGTGGCTATGTGCTTGTTTCAGACGCCGTCAAGATGAAGCACGCCGACGACCTGCCGTTCCCGGCCGCTATTATGGGCGAAGCTGGCGACATCCCGGCCGAAGAAGCCGCTGCTACGGCTACTGAAGAGACACCGGCTGAAGAAACTGCGGCCCAGGAAGCTCCTGCCGTGGATGATACAGACGCCGAGACGAAGGAATAATTAGTGATGAAGTGCGACGTCATCAGCCTGGAAAATAAAAAGATCGGTTCAGTCGATCTTGACGAAGCCGTGTTCGGCGCGCCGGTTCGTGCCGACCTCATGGCGCGGACCGTTAATTGGCAGCTGGCCAAGAAGCGTTTTGGCAACCACAAAGTCAAGGGTCGCAGCGAAGTTGCGGCTACCAATGCAAAGCCCATGGCTCAGAAGGGTTCCGGTCGTGCCCGTCAGGGTACGAGTGTCGCACCGCAGATGCGTGGCGGCGGTGTTGTGTTTGGTCCGCACGTTCGCGACCATAGCCATTCCTTACAAAAGAAGGTCCGCAAGCTGGCCCTGAAGTCGGCCCTGTCGTCGAAGCAGGCCGAAGGCAAGCTGTTCGTCATTGATGCGGCAAAAATGAAACAGGCTAAAACGTCTGAACTTGTCAAGAACCTGAGCAAACTTGGTTGGGGTACGGCCCTGGTCATTGATGGCACCGAGATTGACGAGAACTTCGCCCTGGCGGCTCAGAACATCGTCGGCATCGATATATTGCCGACCCAGGGTGCCAATGTTTACGACATCTTGCGCCGCGACACGCTGGTGCTGACCAAGGATGCGGTCGAAAAGCTAGTGGAGCGCTTGAAATGAGCTTGAGCAAATACAGTGGCAAGGTAACCCCGAGCAAGGAGCGTATTTACGAGCTGCTTCGTTCGCCTGTTATCACCGAAAAATCAACCCTGCTGTCTGAATTTAATCAGGTCAGCTTCCGTGTTCCGCTGGATGCCAGCAAGCCGGAAATCAAGGCGGCCGTCGAAGACCTGTTCAAGGTCAGCGTCACGGCAGTGAATACGCTGCGCCAGCAGGGCAAGGTCAAAGCTTTCCGTGGCAGCCTCGGCAAACGCATTGAAACTAAAAAAGCGATCGTAACCCTGGCCGAAGGCCAGTCTATTGATATCACGACAGGGATCTAGGGTCAGATTATGGCACTTAAACAATTCAAACCCACTACTCCCGGACGTCGCGGTCTGGTTCTCGTAAATCGCGATGGACTGTGGAAGGGCAAGCCGGAAAAAGCGCTGACCGAAGGTCTTCGCAAGAAGGGTGGGCGTAACAACACCGGCCGTATCACGGCGCGCCGTCGCGGCGGTGGGCACAAGCGCCGTTACCGGATCATCGACTTCAAGCGTACCAAGTTTGACGTCATCGGCACGGTCGAGCGGCTGGAATACGATCCCAACCGCACAGCATTCATTGCCTTGATTACCTATGAGGATGGCGAAAAATCCTACATTCTGGCCCCCCAGCGCCTTGCGGTTGGCGACAAGGTCGTGGCCGGCAATCAGGCTGATATCAAGCCCGGCAACGCCATGCCTATGAAGAATATTCCGGTCGGCACCATCATCCATAACGTCGAGATGAAGCCCGGTAAGGGCGGCCAGATTGCCCGCTCGGCTGGCACGTACGTGCAACTGGTTGGCAAGGATCAGGGGTATGCTCAGGTCCGGCTCAGCTCCGGCGAATTGCGCATGGTTGGCGGCGAATGCATGGCCACCGTGGGTGCGGTCTCGAACCCGGATCAGCAGAACATCAAACTTGGCAAGGCCGGTCGCAAGCGTTGGCTCGGCAAGCGCCCGTCGGTACGTGGCGTTGCCATGAACCCGATCGATCACCCGCATGGTGGCGGCGAAGGCCGTACCTCTGGCGGTCGCCATCCGGTGACGCCGTGGGGTAAACCCACCAAGGGTAAACGTACTCGTAGCAACAAGAAGACGGACCGCATGATCATGCGCCGCCGTCACAGTAAGAAGTAGGAGATAGGTTTTGGCTCGCTCCGTTTGGAAAGGTCCGTTTGTGGACGGCTATCTGCTTAAGAAGGCCGAGACATCGCGTGCAGGTGGCCGCAACGAGGTTATCAAGACCTGGTCGCGCAGATCCACAATCCTGCCGCAGTTTGTCGGTCTGACATTTGGCGTATACAACGGCCGCAAATTTATACCCGTTCTGGTGACCGAAGACATGATCGGCCACAAGATGGGTGAGTTTTCACCGACCCGTACCTACATCGGGCACACGGCAGACAAAAAGGCGAAGAGGGTCTAATTATGGGTAAAAGCTCCACCCCACGCCCCTATGCTGATAACGAGGCAATGGCATATTCCAAGCAGATGCGGGTCAGCCCGCAGAAGCTTAATCTGGTGGCCACCTCTATTCGTGGTAAAAACTGCCAGGCCGCTTTGGCCGAGTTGCAGTTTTCAAAGCGACGCATTGCCGGTGACGTCAAGAAGGTTCTGGAATCGGCGATTGCCAATGCCGAAAACAACCATGACCTTGATGTTGATCGCCTTTTTGTTGCCGAAGCGACGGTTGGCAAGACCATGGTAATGAAACGCTGGCGTGCCCGTGCCCGTGGCCGTGTTGGTCGTATAATCAAGCCGTTCAGTAATCTGCGCGTCATCGTACGCGAACGCGAGGAGACCGCATAAAATGGGTCAAAAAGTAAATCCAATCGGCCTTCGGCTGGGAATCATCCGTACATGGGACTCCCGTTGGTATGCCGAAAGTAATTATGGCGACTTGTTGCACGAGGATTTGAAAATTCGCGAATTCCTGTTCAAGCGTCTGGCGCAGGCTGGCGTTTCCAAGGTCATCATTGAACGTCCGGCCAAAAAAGCCCGGATCACGATTCATACGGCACGTCCTGGCGTTATTATCGGCAAAAAAGGCGCAGACATCGAAATGCTGCGCCGCGATATCTCGAAATTTACCGGCTCGGAAGTGCATGTGAATATCGTCGAAATCCGCAAGCCGGAAGTTGATGCCAAGCTGGTAGCTGAAAATGTTGCCCAGCAGATGGAGCGCCGTGTTTCTGTGCGCCGCGCCATGAAACGGGTTGTTCAGTCGGCCATGCGCATGGGCGCAGAAGGCATCCGCATTAGTTGTGGCGGCCGCCTTGGTGGTGCAGAAATTGCGCGCACCCTCTGGTATCATGAAGGCCGCGTACCCTTGCATACATTGCGTGCCAATGTTGATTACGGCACCGCGACGGGACGTACCACCTATGGCGCCTGTGGCGTCAAAGTGTGGATCTACAAAGGCGAAATTTTGGCTCATGACCCGATGGCTGTTGAGAAGCACGCCATCGATCAGCAGCCGGCTCGATAAGTATATATTAGGATTTAGGGAAAGCCTGGAACGATGCTCAGCCCCAAACGTACAAAATACCGTAAGGCCCACAAAGGCCGTATCCATGGCAATGCCAAGGGTGGAACGCTACTCAACTTCGGCGCCTATGGCCTGAAAGCGATGTCGCCTGACCGGGTTACTGCCCGTCAGATCGAAGCCGCCCGCCGAGCCATGACTCGCCATATGAAACGTGCCGGCCGGGTCTGGATCCGCATTTTTCCGGATGTTCCTGTCTCCCAGAAACCTGCCGAAGTGCGTCAGGGTAAGGGCAAGGGATCGCCGGAATACTGGGCCTGCCGTGTCAAGCCTGGCCGGATCATGTTCGAAGTCGACGGCGTGCCAATGCATGTCGCCAAGCGTGCCTTCGAACTGGCCGCAGCCAAATTGCCGATTCAGACGCGCTTTGTGACGCGTCTGGGCGAAGGAGAGTAGGGCCATGAGTGAAGCCATGAAAGCCGGGGATCTGCGTGGGAAAAGTGTTGATGAGTTGAAAGACCAGCTGATCAGCTTACGCAAGGAATCCTTTAATTTGCGTTTCCAGGCAGCCAGCGGCCAGCTTGAGAACACAGCGCGTTGCCGCAAAGTCACCCGGGGCATCGCGCGTATCAAAACCATCCTTGGCGAACGTGTTTCGTCCAAGGCTGCGTCTTAAAGAGTGAGGTAACGGAAGATGCCGAGGCGAGTAATGCAAGGGGTCGTAGTTAGCGACAAAATGGACAAGACCGTAACGGTCAAGGTCGAGCGTCGTTTTATGCACCCGCTCTATAAAAAGTTTATCCGTCGCTCGAAGAAGTATGCGGCACATGATGAAACCAATGCGATCAAGATAGGCGATCTGGTCAAGATTCGTGAATGCAAGCCGATCTCGAAGCGTAAAACGTGGGAAATCGTCACCGATGATGCGTAAAGCATGCATCACTAAGGTGAACGGAAGAGGAAAAGACAAATGATCCAAGTAGAAACTAACTTGGAAGTGGCCGACAACTCCGGCGCTCGCCGGGTCCAGTGCATCAAGGTGCTGGGTGGGTCAAAACGCAGATATGCCTCGGTTGGTGACGTTATCGTCGTCTCCATCAAGGAAGCGATTCCCCGTGGCCGCGTCAAGAAGGGCGATGTTGTGCAGGCTGTCGTCGTGCGCACATCAAAGGATATCCAACGTTCTGATGGAACGGCTATTCGCTTCGACAAGAATGCCGCCGTGCTGATTAACAAGCAGGGCGAACCCATCGGCACCCGTATATTCGGACCGGTAACCCGCGAACTTCGTGCCAAGAAATACATGAAGATTATTTCGCTGGCTCCCGAAGTGCTGTGATTAGGTGATTTGAGATGGCTTTGAAATTAAAAATTAAGAAAGGCGACAAGGTTGTCGTCAGGACCGGTAAGGACAAGGGTAAGTCCGGCGAGGTTTTGCACATGCTGCCAAAGGATAATCGGGCAATTGTGCAGGGTGTCAACATGATCAAGCGTCACACGCGCCCGACACAGGCAAATGCAGGCGGTATTGTTGAAAAAGAAGCCTCAATCGATATTTCCAACTTAGGAATTGTCGATCCCAAGGATGATAAGCCGACTCGGATCGGCATCAAGACTTTAAAAGACGGTCGCAGGGTTCGCTATGCAAAGCGCTCCGGCGAAGTCGTAGACAAATAATCAGGCGTACGGAAAATGGCACGTTTACAAGAGCACTATAATGAAATAGTTCGTCCAGCTTTGGTTGAACAGTTCGGCTATGAAAGCGCGATGCAGGTTCCTAAGCTTGACAAGATCGTTGTCAACATGGGCGTCGGCGAAGCTTCGCAGGACAAAAAGTTGATCAAAGGCGCTGTCGAAGATATGGCTAAAATCACCGGCCAGAAACCGGTTGTCACTGTAGCCAAGAAATCGATTGCCACCTTTAAGCTGCGCGACGGCATGACTGTTGGCTGCAAGGTAACCCTGCGCCGCCATCAAATGTATGAATTTCTTGATCGCCTGGTTACCGTCGCGTTGCCGCGCGTTCGCGACTTCCGCGGGTTGTCGGCAAAAAGCTTTGATGGCAACGGTAACTACGCGCTGGGTATCAAGGAACAGATTATTTTCCCCGAGATTGATTACGACAAGGTCGACCGCATCCGCGGCATGGACATCGTGATCTGCACCACAGCCAAGAACGACGAAGAGGCAAAGGCCCTGTTGAAGGGTTTTGATCTTCCGTTCAAGGGTGAGCAGCCAAAGGAAGGCAAGTAGAATGGCAAAGAAAAGCGCTGTTGAAAGAAATTTAAAGCGGGAACGGTTGGCTAAAAAGTTTGCAGCCAAGCGGGCCACGCTGAAGGCTATGGCAAAGGATCCTTTGCTATCGCTTGAAGAGCACTTCGAGGCACGCCTTAAGCTTGCCGAGTTGCCGCGTAATTCTTCGCCGGTCAGACAACGTCTGCGCTGCGCCCTTTCCGGTCGTCCGCGTGGTAATTACCGTAAATTTAAACTGTCACGCATCGCGTTGCGTGATTTGGCCTCCGCCGGGCAAATTCCCGGCATGGTCAAGTCGAGTTGGTAGGAGAAGGTTAGAACATGTCTATGACCGATCCCTTGGGCGATATGCTAACCCGTATCCGCAATGGTCAACGTGCTCATAAAAGTACGGTTGTCGCACCTGCGTCTAAGCTGCGTTCAAACGTGCTGGAAGTTTTGAAGCGTGAAGGCTTTATTCGTGGGTACTCACAAGCTGAAATACGCCCCGGCATCAATGAAATCACCATTGAGCTCAAATATCACGAGGGTGACCCCGTGATTCGCGAGATCAACAGGGTTTCAACCCCAGGCCGCCGTGTTTATTCAAACATCAAGGATTTAAACCGGGTCTATAACGGGTTGGGTATTTCAATTTTATCGACGCCACGCGGCGTCATGTCTGATGCAGAAGCACGAGACGCCAATGTCGGCGGCGAAGTGCTCTGCCAGATATTCTAGGATTTAAGGTTAGGAAGCGCATCCATGTCGCGTATAGGCAAAAATCCCGTAGAGGTTCCGGAAGGCGTTGAAGTCGCCGTCGCCGGTAGGCTGGTCACCGCCAAAGGTAAGCTTGGCGAACTGTCGGCAACTTTGACGGACGACGTCGATCTCATTCGGGACGGCAACCTGATCATGGTGAAACCGCGTGGCAACTCAATGCGTGCCCGTAAAATGTGGGGAACCGCGCGTAGCGTCGTCAACAACCTTGTTGTTGGTGTCTCCGATGGCTTCAAGCGTAATCTGGAAGTCAACGGTGTTGGTTACCGGGCCCAGGTGCAAGGATCGAATCTGATTATGCAGCTTGGTTTCAGCCACGAAGTTAAACATGCGATTCCGGAAGGCGTGAAAATCACGTGTTCGGACCAGAACCACATCACCGTTGAAGGGGCAGACAAGCAGAAAGTCGGCCAGACGGCGGCGGAAATTCGTGCCTATCGGCCGCCGGAGCCCTACAAGGGTAAGGGCGTCAAATATGACGACGAACACATCCAGCGCAAGGAAGGTAAGAAGAAGTAAGCCATGGCAAATTCAAAAAAACTTTTTGAAAGCCGCAAGGGCCGCGTTCGCAGCCACCTTAAGCGTGCTGTTAAGGCCCGCCCGCGGTTGTCAGTTTTTCGTTCGGGAAAGCACATCTATGCCCAGGTTATTGATGATGTTAAGGGCGTAACCGTAGCTGCTGCGTCTACCGCGGAAAAGGACCTGCGCAGCAAGGCCAAAACAGGCGCCGACATATTAGCGGCAGGTGTGGTTGGCAAGCTTGTCGCCGAACGCGCTATCAAGGCCGGCATCAAGGACGTGGTCTTTGACCGTGGCGGATATAAATATCATGGCAGGGTCAAGGCCCTGGCCGAGGCAGCCCGCGAAGTCGGCCTGTCATTCTAGGAGCGTAATTAATGGCACAAGTACCTAATGAAAATACCCCTGCCAAGGGCCCCGCTAAGGAAAGAGGCGATCGCCGCCCCGGTGGCCGTGGACGTGGACGTGATGAAAAGCGCGCGTCCGAAGACGACCTGATCGACAAGCTGGTTCATATCAACCGCGTCGCCAAGGTGGTCAAGGGTGGTCGTCGTTTCTCGTTTGCAGCTCTGGTCGTTGCCGGTGACGGTTCGGGCCGGGTCGGATTTGGCACCGGTAAGGCACGTGAAGTACCGGAAGCAATCCGCAAGGCGACCGAGCAGGCCAAACGTGAAATGATTCACGTGCCCATGCGTGACGGCCGCACCCTGCATCATGATGTCGAAGGCCGTTTCGGTGCGGGCCATGTTGTTCTTCGCAGTGCACCTGCCGGTACGGGAATCATTGCCGGTGGCCCCATGCGTGCGATCTTTGAAGCCATGGGTGTGCATGATGTCGTGACCAAGTCGATTGGCACCTCTAACCCGCACAACATGATTAAAGCTACCTTCAATGCGCTTTCCAACAGCACGTCACCGCGCAGTGTCGCGGCCAGGCGCGGCAAGAAGGTTAGCGAAATCGTTTCACGTCGTGGTGGCCCGTCCACTCCGGCAGCGGCGAAGGAGTAGCCCCATGGCTGAAATGAAAAAAGGCACCGTCTCGGTGACCCAGACCGGTAGCCCGATTGGCCGCCAAAATTACCAGCGCGAGTGCCTTAAGGGACTTGGGCTGAATAAAATGCATAAAACCCGTGTACTGGAAGACACACCTTCCGTCAGGGGCATGATCGAAAAGGTCAAGCACCTGGTAAGTGTCGAAGCGACTGATTAAGGCCTGAAGGATACAAGAAGATGAGACTCAATGAGCTTCGTGATAATGCGGGCGCCCACAAACTGCGTAAGCGGGTTGGTCGCGGTATAGGTTCCGGCACTGGCAAGACTGCAGGTCGGGGACATAAGGGCCAGAAGTCGCGTAGTGGCGTTTCGCTGCTTGGTTTCGAGGGTGGCCAAATGCCGCTCTATCGCCGGCTACCGAAACGCGGTTTTAAGAACATGTTCTCCAAGGAATTTTCCGTGGTTAACCTGGGCCGTATTCAGGAAGCGGTTGATGCCAAAAAACTGGATCCCAAGAAAACCATTGATGGGGCGACACTTCTGGCTGCCGGCATCGTTGGTCGATCCAAGAACGGCGTCAAGCTTCTGGCCAAGGGTGAAATCAAGACCAAGGTCGACCTTGAAGTTGCACGTGCTTCGATGGCAGCCATAGCAGCAATAGAAAAGGCCGGTGGCAAAGTCGCCATCACTCTGCCAGCGTTGAACGAAGAACAACTCGAGGCGCGCCGCGCCAAAAGGACGAGAAGGGCCGAAAAGGATAAAAAGGTCAGTGTGGCTCCGGCTGAAAAAGCCAAGAAAGAGCCTAAAGCAGAACCCAAAGAAGAATCAGGCGAATAGGGCGGTAATCGACGTATGTCATCTGCAGCCGAGCAACTTGCCGCAAATATGAACTTTGGGGCTTTTTCTAAAGCAACGGAACTCAAGAAACGCATCTGGTTTACGCTAGGTGCGTTGATTGTATATCGGCTTGGTACCTATATTCCGCTTCCGGGCATTGATCCGGTTGTCCTGAACGACATTTTTTCGAGCCAGTCAGGCGGTATCCTTGGCATGTTCGATATGTTCTCAGGCGGCGCGCTGGGCCGGATGACTATCTTCGCGCTAAACATCATGCCGTATATTTCAGCTTCTATTATCATGCAGTTGATGACGTCAGTATCGCCGAAGTTGGGAGCCTTGAAGAAAGAGGGCGAGTCTGGCCGCAAGGCGATCAACCAGTATACCCGTTACGGCACCGTCGTTATTTGCGCCCTGCAGGCATATGGGATTGCCGTCGGACTCGAAGGAATGAATTCCAGTTCCGGCAACGCTGTGCTGGAAGGTGGACTCTTCTTTCGCTTTACCACGGTGATAACACTTGTCGGCGGTACTTTGTTCCTGATGTGGCTTGGTGAACAGATCACCGCGCGCGGCGTCGGTAACGGCATCTCACTGATTATTTACGCCGGCATCGTCGCCAACCTGCCGAGTGCGCTGGCCGGAACCCTGGAACTTGGCCGTACCGGCGCGATTTCGACGCTGCTGATCATCATCCTTCTGGTGATGTCTGTTGGCGTTATCTTCTTCATCATTTTCATGGAGCGTGCTCAGCGGCGCATCATCGTGCAGTATCCGAAGCGTCAGCAGGGTAACAAGATGTCCGGAGGCGAAAGTTCGCATTTGCCGCTGAAACTTAATACCGCTGGCGTCATCCCGCCTATTTTTGCAAGCTCTATGTTGCTGATGCCGATCACCATTATCGGGTTTTCTGCTGGCCAGGGACCGGAATGGCTGACCACGGCGGCGGCCTATCTTGGCCGCGGCCAGCCGGTCTATCTGATTATCTACATCTCGTTGATCGTATTTTTCGCATTTTTCTATACGGCCGTGGTCTTTAATCCGGAAGATACTGCCGATAATCTGAAAAAATATGGCGGCTTCATCCCAGGAATCCGTCCAGGAAAGAACACATCGGAATATCTCGACCGTGTTTTGACTCGCCTGACAGTCGTTGGCGCCGCCTATTTGTCTGCTGTTTGCCTGTTACCAGAAATTTTGATTTCCAAATACTCTGTGCCGTTCTATTTCGGCGGCACCAGCCTTCTGATCGTCGTTACCGTCACCATGGATACGGTCGCCCAGATTCAATCGCATCTGCTGGCACACCAGTACGAAGGACTGGTCAAGAAGTCCCGATTGAAGGGGCGGAAGTAATGAAATTAATGTTGTTAGGCCCACCAGGCGCCGGTAAAGGCACCCAGGCGAAACGCCTTGAAGACGCCTACGGAATTATCCAGCTGTCGACCGGCGATATGCTGCGTGTCGAAGTGGCTTCTGGTAGCGATCTTGGCAAGCAGGCCAAGGAAATCATGGAATCTGGCGGCCTTGTTTCCGACGATCTGATCATCAACATGATCTCGTCGAGAATCGATCATGACGACTGCAAAGGCGGCTTTATTCTGGATGGCTTTCCGCGCACCACACCGCAGGCCGAAGCCCTGGACACCATGTTTTCGGACAAGGGCATGAAACTGGATCACGTCATCGAGATGAAGGTTGACGATGATGCCATGGTCGAACGTATCACCGGGCGCTACACCTGCGCAGGCTGCGGGGCTGGCTATCATGATTCTTTCCAGAAACCGAAAGAAGAGGGGATCTGCGACAAGTGCGGCGGTACCGACTTCAAACGCCGTTCTGATGACAACGCAGAGACCGTACGTTCGCGACTCGAGGCTTATCACGAACAAACTGCCCCTATAATTACCTATTATAGGGATAAAGGCACATTAAAGAGCGTCGACGGCATGGCAGCCATCGACGAAGTGACGACACAAATTAAGGATGAAATTGGCTGAAGACTGCGTGTTGACTTAGGAAAATGAGGGCCTATAATCGCGCCTCTTCGGATTCCCGGCAACGGTCTTTATCGTTTAAAACCAACGTGTAAGGAGTACCAGCATTGGCTCGCATCGCTGGCGTAAATATACCGACCGGGAAACGGGTCGTGATCGCATTAACCTATATTCATGGAATCGGCCGGACCAAGGCCGTGAAGATCTGTGAGAAGGTGGGTGTTCCCTTTGAAAGGCGTGTTAGTGAACTTACGGAATCCGAACTTTCCGGTATCCGCGAGACCATCGACAACGACTACAATGTTGAAGGTGACCTGCGTCGGGAAGTAGCCATGAACATCAAACGACTGATGGATCTGGGTTGTTACCGGGGGCTCAGGCACCGTCGCGGATTGCCGGTACGCGGGCAGCGTACCCATACAAACGCCAGGACCCGCAAGGGCCCGGCAAAGGCCATCGCCGGCAAGAAAAAAGTCGTTAAGTAAGGTTTAGGAATAATTATGGCAAAGCCAACGACACAACGACCGCGCAAACGCGAACGCAAGAACATCGCGTCTGGTGTAGCGCACGTAAATTCGACGTTCAACAATACCATGATCACTATCTCCGATGCCCAGGGCAATGCTATCGCCTGGTCGTCGGCTGGCAACCAGGGCTTCAAGGGATCGCGTAAATCGACCCCATATGCCGCCCAAATGGCAGGTGAAGATGCCGGTCGCAAGGCGATGGAACATGGCATGAAGACCCTCGAGGTCGAGGTTAAAGGTCCGGGTTCCGGACGGGAATCGGCTCTGCGTGCTTTGCAGGCCGTTGGTTTCACTATTACTGCTATCCGCGATGTAACGCCAATACCACACAATGGCTGCCGTCCGCGGAAGCGCCGCCGGGTTTGAGGCGGAACAACTGGGATTTGTCCCTTTAATTTCCGGGCCGCGGTGGACCGGAAAAATTGTCATCGGCCCTGACCGTCAGGGCCTTTCATTAATGCGCCAAGCATGAGGTTTTTTCCGTGATTCAAAAGAATTGGCTGGAACTGATTAAACCGACGAAACTTGACGTGGTCCCGGGTGCCGATACGGCCCGCCGAGCGACCATTGTCGCCGAGCCGCTTGAACGCGGATTTGGTCTGACTCTTGGCAATGCGCTGAGAAGGGTACTGTTGTCCTCCCTACAGGGAGCGGCAGTAACCTCCGTTCAGATTGATGGTGTTCTGCACGAATTTTCGTCGATTCCTGGTGTCCGTGAAGACGTCACCGACATCGTTCTCAACATCAAGTCCATGGGACTTCGCATGAATTGCGAAGGCCCGAAGCGTATTTCGCTGAAGGCTAAGGGTCCAGGAGAGGTTAAGGCAGGCGATATTGAAACCGGCCCTGACATCGATATCATGGATCCAAACCTGATCATTTGTCACTTGGATAAGGGTGCCAACCTGTCGATGGAAATGACCGTCGAACACGGCAAGGGCTACGTTGCTGCTGCCCAGCACCGGGCCGAGGATTCCCCGATCGGGCTTATACCCATCGATGCCGTATTTTCGCCCGTTCGCAAGGTCAGCTACAAGGTTGATAACACCCGCGTCGGCCAGATCACCGATCACGACAAGCTGTTGATTGACGTAACGACGAACGGTGCCGTAACACCTGATGATTCTGTTGCTCTTGCAGCCCGTATCCTTCAGGACCAGTTGCAGTTGTTCATCAACTTCGAGGAACCGAAGGCAGCTCAGGAAGAAGAACTTCAGGATGTGCTTCCGTTCAACAGGAACCTACTGCGCAAGGTCGATGAACTTGAGCTTTCTGTCCGCTCGGCCAACTGCCTGAAGAATGACAACATCATTTACATTGGTGACCTTGTTCAAAAGACCGAGGCCGATATGTTGCGGACGCCAAATTTTGGCCGCAAGTCCCTGAACGAGATCAAGGAAGTGCTGTCACAGATGGGTTTGCATCTGGGTATGGAAATTGCCACCTGGCCGCCGGAAAATATCGAGGAAATGGCCAAGAAGCTAGAAGACCCGTTCTGAAACGGGGCTGAAACTTAAGGAGATACCGACATGCGCCATCGCATGAGTGGACGTAAATTGAACCGCACCAGTTCGCACCGCAAGGCAATGTTTGCCAACATGGTGGTGTCGTTGCTGACTCACGAACAGATCACGACGACTCTGCCCAAGGCCAAGGAGCTGCGCGGCATTGCCGACAAGATGATCACGCTGGGTAAACGCGGCGATCTGCACGCCCGTCGTCAGGCTTCATCTTATATGCGTGACGATGCTGCGGTAGCCAAGTTGTTTAGCGGTCTTGCTGAACGCTACAAGGAACGTCCGGGTGGATACACCCGTGTCCTTAAGGCCGGCAACCGTTATGGTGATTGTGCGCCAATGGCGGTGATCGAGCTTGTTGATCGTGACGCAGATGCCAAGGGCGCTGCCGATCTGGCCCGTGTCGAGGCCGAGGCTATCGCCGAGGCGGCTGCAGAAGCATAGAACAGCCTTTCAGGTTATGAGTTTTAAAAAGGTCGCCTTCGGGCGGCCTTTTTAATTGTCCAGCATATCCAGAACAGCCTTGATGGTTGCGTCTTTATCAATTCCGGCGACGCAACGATACATACCGTTTTCAGGTGGATGGATGCAGGCCCCCAGACAACCTTCACAGTCCATGGACTTATAGATAAAGCGCACGTTTTCAGGTGCAACTTCGGGCGTATAGGGGACGATTTCACCGACATAGGCGGCACTGGCCAGACATAAAGTGGGTGCGCCGGTGGCCGCAGCCAGATGCATCAGCGCCGTATCCACACTGATCACCAGCCTGGCGGCTTTCAACTTCGGGGCCAGATCGACGAAGCCCGAGGAATCGAAACTGACACCGGGAAGGGTCAACAACTCCCGGTAATCAGGACACCTGTCCATGTCACCGGGGGAACCGGTGATGGCGACCGTCGTGCCTTCAGGCAGGGCCGTAATAACGTCACGGAAAAAGCCGGGTGAGGGTTGCTTGCCTTTAACGGCGGAAAACGGCTGGATGTAAATATCGGTGGACGGCGGGGCTTTCGAAATATTGGCAATATGCACTTTCGGGGCCGGGCGTTGCTCGCCGCTCAGCCAATTGGCGAAGTGAGTCCAGCGCAGAACTTTGTCGGTACGGTCGGGGCCGCTATCGAACAGGCGGCTATATAGTGTCCTGCACAGCTTCAGGGCCGCATCATGCTTGGGCCAACTGCGCGGTTCCATAGCCGCCGTTTCCGCCGCCGCCGCCGCCGCGATCAGGGCTTCATCCAGATCCGGATGGCGTAAGTGGTCGGTCGATATAACCAGCCGGTAATTTTTCCGGTACAGATCACCACATACCTTGCGTCGATAGGACAGGGATTTCCTGAATCGCGAAAAATCGACAGCCTTCAGTGTAACGGTGGACGGCAGCAGGAAGGCCATCTTGGCGGCATCGCTCCGGAGCAGCACGGTTACTTGCTCACCGGCATGGGCCATTTCCATAAAGTGGGGCAGAACCAGAGAAAACAGCACCGTATCGCCGAGCCCGCCGGCCGACACAAGAAGCACTCCCTGGGGAGGTGTGGGCCGGGGACTCAAGAATCTGAAAAAACGTTGCAGGGAATCCTGTATGTGGAAAAGGCGTGCCATGTCAGTAGGCCGCGTATGATTTTTCCTCGATGAGGTGGGAGCCGAGAAGCTCGTTGATGGCGCGCTTAACGTTTGACCTCTTGTCGTTGGTGACATAGACGGCTCGCGCCAGGGCGACAAACGTGTCACCAAAATCCTTGGCCCGTTCACAATCGCGGATATCGTCTTCGATTTTCCACAATTCTTCATTGATGCGTTTTAATTCTTCGGTCAGGCTGGTCAACTCGCCGGACGCGGGAATCGCCGCATCGCGGGCCTCGGTCAGGGTGTCGTGCTCGATGCGGATATTCTTGAGTTTGGCCGCGTCTTTGATGCGTTCAAGCTTGATTGCAAGAATGGTGATCTTGTCTATCAATTCACCGGGCGCGATTTCAACGGATACGGTCGTGGACAAGGGAATCTCCTAATAAACTGTTCGTCTGATATAGCATATTTAAGAACGGGCGTAATCGTCTTCCAGGCGCTCAATATCGTCTTCTTCAAGATAGTCGCCGGACTGTACCTCGATCAGGTAAAGCGGCTCATCCGTCTTGTTTTCAAGGCGGTGGGCGGTACCAATAGGGATATATGTGGACTGGTTTGCACCTAAAGTCATGTCCTCGCCGTCGTGGTGGATACTGGCTGTACCCGATACGACAACCCAGTGTTCGGCGCGCTTGGCGTGGCGTTGCAGGGACAACCGCGCACCGGGGTTAACGCAGAGCCGTTTGACCTGAAAGGATTCTCCCCGGTCCAGACCTTGATACCAGCCCCACGGCCGATGAACCCGTAGATGGGTCAGGTGTTCGTTACGGCTTTCGGATTCAAGTTTATCGACAAGTTCGCGAATGTCCTGGGCCCTGTCTTTGGGGGCGACCAGAACAGCATCGCCAGTGACCACGATAATGGTGTCTGTGATACCAATCGTGGCAAGAACAGCGCCGTCGGAACGCAGATAGCTTCCTGATGTATCTTGTTGTAATACATCGCCAATAACCACATTGCCGCTATCGTCCTTTTGGGAAATATTCCACAACGACGCCCATGAGCCGACATCGCTCCAGCCGATGTCGGCGGGAACAACGGCGGCATTTGGGGTGTGTTCCATGACCGCATAGTCGATGGATTTTGACGGGCATTCAGAAAAGGCGGTTGTATCAAGACGCAGGAAGTCCAGATCCCGCACGCTGCCTTCAAGCGCCGCCTTGCAGGCAGCGACCATACCTGGTTGCAGGCGCTCTAGTTCCTCAATGTAGGCATCGGCCTGGAACAGGAACATGCCGCTGTTCCATAAATACCCGCCGTCTTTCATATATTTTTCGGCATTTTTTGAATCCGGTTTTTCAATGAAGCTACCAACTTCATGGCATCCATCTGCATGAGCGATGGGTTTGCCCATATGTATATAACCATATCCGGTTTCCGCCGATGTTGGTTTGATGCCGAAGGTGACCAGGCGGCCGGAATTTGCTGCAATCAGCGCCTTATTGATGGAAGCATGAAAGGCATCTTGCAACAGCACCACATGATCCGATGGCAGCAGCAGGATTACCGATTCAGGATCTTTTTCCCGCAACAACAATGCAGCGACTGCTGCTGCTGGCGCCGTGTTACGCCCAACCGGTTCGAGAATGATATCAAGGGTCTTCGCCTCGATTTGGCGTAGTTGTTCGGCCACGATAAAGCGATGTTCATCGTTACAAATGACCAGGGGAGGCTCATAATCAAGGCTTGAAACCCTGTTGATCGTTTCCTGCAACATGGCATTTTTAGACACCAGCGGCAGCAGTTGCTTAGGATAGTGTTTCCTTGAAAGCGGCCATAGCCGAGTTCCGGAACCCCCTGAAAGTATGACCGGATAAATGCCCATTTTTGCCTTTTCCAATGTAATATCAAGGCCCTGATTAGCACAGATTCTGTGGTCCGGCTATCCATCGAAAATGTAGAATGATATGGCTTTTTTATGGATGCTAGACTGAATATCGGGCACTGAACGGGACAAATGTTGATGACTATGGCTAAATTGTGCGCTGTTCTGCTGGCTGCTGCGGCAATCTGGGGTTCCGCCGAGGCTGCCGAGGTCCAGAAAACCGTACCTGAATCTGCGCTCCAGGTGCGCCTGTCCTATGCGCCATTGGTCAGGAAGGTGGCCCCGGCAGTTGTGAACATATATGCCCGCAAGGTGGTTCGCAGCCGCCAGATATCCCCTTTGTTCAATGACCCTTTTTTCAGCCGATTTTTCGGTAACGGTTTGGGTCCTTCCATCTCCCGCGAGAGGGTACAGAATTCTCTCGGTTCCGGGGTTATCATCGATGCCGATGGCATGATTATAACCAACAACCACGTGATCGAGGGCGCCGATGAAATTACCGTGGTTCTATCGGATCGCCGTGAATTCAATGCAATTATCGTTCGTACCGACGAGCCGACGGATCTGGCCGTGTTAAAGGTAGATACCAACAATGAGTCGCTGCCCTTTTTGGAATTTCATGATTCCGATGAACTTGAAGTCGGTGACCTGGTGCTGGCCATTGGAAATCCGTTTGGTGTCGGTCAAACGGTAACCAGTGGTATCGTTTCTGCCCTGGCGCGTACCCAGATAGGCGATACCAATTATGCTTCGTTCATTCAGACCGATGCGGCGATCAATCCTGGCAATTCCGGTGGCGCACTGATCGGTATGGATGGCCGGCTGGTCGGCATCAATACGGCAATTTTTTCCAAAAGTGGCGGTTCTCAAGGGATCGGTTTTGCCATTCCCTCTAACATGGTCAGGACGGTGATCGCCGGCAAGGCCGTGGGCGGACGGCTCGTACGCCCATGGTTGGGGGCATGGGGGCAGGGGGTCAGCGCCGATATCGCCGCGACCCTTGGCATGAAGCGACCAAAGGGCGTGCTGGTCAAGGAAGTGTACAAGGGCGGCCCGGCTTTCGATGCGGGTTTGCGGCCCGGTGACGTGATATTGAGTGTTGCTGGACATACTGTCGATGATCCAAACGCACTGACGTACAGGATAGCAACCTTATCCGTCGGAACATCGGCAAAACTTTTGGTGCTCCGCAAGGGCAGGGATGAAACGCTTCATCTGAAGCTGAGCCCCCCACCGGAAACACCGCCGCGCAATCTGAGAGAACTGACCGGCGAACACCCGTTAACCGGATCGACGGTTGCAAACATGTCTCCGGCTCTGGCTGATGAATTGGGCCTGGGGTCATTTGAACCCGGCGTCTATATACTGGACCTGAATCGTCGGTCATTTGCTGCCCGCATGGGTTTCCGTCCCGGCGACAGGCTGGTATCAATCAATTCAGTCAACATTAATAGCGTTTCCAGTTTGCAGAATTTGTTAACTAAAAACAGTGCCCGTTGGTCGATCAGCATCAAGCGCGGCGGAAAGGTTCTGAAACTGGTGATCGACAGATGAGCACCCTTTTTGAAGCACAGGCGCCGCGTCCGCTGGCTGACCGCCTCAGGCCGCGCACCCTGGACGAAGTTGTCGGTCAGGATCACCTTCTTGGTCCAGATTCACCCATAGGGCGACTGAAAACCTCCGGAGCCATGACCTCGATGATCCTGTGGGGGCCACCGGGAACTGGAAAAACCACCATAGCCCGCTTGTTGGCCGAGCACACGGATCTTCACTTCGAACCTCTGTCGGCGGTGTTTTCCGGCGTTGCAGATTTGCGCAAGATATTCGAAGCAGCCCGTGGGCGCCGCGGCGCCGGACAGGGGACCTTGCTGTTCATTGATGAGGTCCATCGTTTCAATCGTGCCCAGCAGGATGGTTTTTTGCCCTATGTTGAGGATGGCACGGTGATTCTGGTTGGTGCGACGACGGAAAACCCGTCGTTCGAGCTGAATGCCGCCCTGCTGTCACGCAGCCAGGTGCTGGTTCTGAACCGGCTTGACGATGCCGCACTCGAAGAACTGTTGAAACGGGCGGAAGCGGAAGATGGCAAGAAATTGCCCCTGGATTCCGATGCCCGGGCGTCCTTGCGCGCCATGGCCGATGGCGACGGTCGGTATCTGCTCAATATGGTTGAGACACTCTTCGCATTACCGCCCGCTGCTGTCCTTGATACGGCCGGGCTGGCCGAAGCCGTACAGCGTCGCATGCCACTATATGACAAGTCTCAGGATGGTCATTTTAACCTGATGAGCGCCCTGCACAAATCCCTGCGCGGGTCGGACACGGATGCCGCCCTTTACTGGTTCGCACGTATGATCGCCGGCGGTGAAGACCCGAATTACGTCGCCCGCCGCCTGGTCCGGTTCTCGGTTGAAGACATCGGGCTTGCCGACCCCCAGGCCCTGGTGCAAGCATTGGCGTCATGGCAGGCTTATGAACGCCTGGGCACACCAGAGGGTGAACTGGCCCTGGTCCAGTGCATCATCTATCTTGCCACGGCACCAAAATCCAACGCCGCCTACAAGGCGGAGAAGGCGGTTCGCGCCGTGGCCAAGGAAACTGGCTCGTTAATGCCGCCCAAACATATCTTGAACGCGCCGACGAATATGATGAAGGAACTGGGTTATGGCGACGGATATGCCTACGATCATGATTCAGAAGACGGGTTTTCAGGGCAAGATTATTTTCCGGAAGGCATGGCCCGGCAGCGGTTCTATAATCCCAAGGACAGGGGATTCGAGCGCGAGATCACCAAACGCTTAGCCTATTGGGATAAGTTAAGAGCGCAGAAGGGCGAAAGCACATGAGTGCCAAGATATTAATTTCCGTCGCCATGGGCGGCGCTTTCGGGGCAGTCGGCCGCTATTTGATGATGAGCGGTATCGGCCATTTTCTGCATGCCGGGTTCCCCTATGCCACACTGGCCGTCAACGTTATCGGCTCATTCGCGCTGGGCTCGTTGATCGAGGTGATGGGCCTTGTCTGGTCTCCATCACAGGAAATGCGGAGTTTCATAGTCATCGGTGTTATTGGCGCCTTTACCACGTTTTCGACCTTTTCACTGGACGTATTCTATCTCATCGAACGGGGGCAAATGATGTCGGCGGGCATTTATATTGTGCTGTCGGTGGCGCTGTCGATCGCCGGACTGTTCGCCGGGATGATGGTCTTCAGACAAATTTTAGCATGACGACGGTCACCACCACAAAAGTTACGCACGATGAGGCGGATGTGCGCCTTGACCGCTGGTTCAAGCGCCACCATCCGGGCCTGACTCATGGCCGGCTTCAGAAACTGCTCAGAAGCGGACAGGTTCGCGTCGATGGCAAGCGGGTCAAGGCCAATGCGCGCCTTGTCCCCGGTCAGATGGTGCGGATACCGCCACTGAATCTGGACAATGTGGAGACGGCGAGCGACCGGCCAACGGTGGAACGTAATAAACCTGCGGTATCTGATGAAGATGCCGAGGCCCTCCGTCAATCTGTCCTTTACATGGATGACGATGTTATCGCCATAAACAAACCGCCCGGCCTGGCCGTGCAGGGTGGAACCGGGATCGGCCGCAACATCGACGATATGCTGGATGTTCTAAGGTTTGACGCCAAGGAACGCCCGAGGCTGGTGCACAGGCTGGATAAGGATACGTCGGGGGTTCTGCTGCTTGGCCGAACGGCGACATCAACGGCGAGTCTGGCTGAAACATTTAGGAGCAAAACGGCGCGCAAGGTTTACTGGGCCGTGATCGTCGGCGTCACCGAACCGGCAGCTGGAAAAATCAATCTTTCCATATCTAAACTGCCGGGCCACAAGGGAGAGCGCGTGGTGCCTGATGCGGATGGAGGCAAACGGGCGGTCACCCTGTTCCGGACGGTCGAACGTGCCAGCCGTAAGGCTTCATGGATGGTTCTGGAGCCCCAGACGGGGCGCACCCATCAATTAAGGGTCCATATGTCATATTTAGGCACGCCTATCCTTGGCGACGGTAAATATGGGGCCAGTGACGCTTTCCTTCAGGGGCCCGGCTTAAGCCGTAAACTACATCTGCATGCCCGGGCCATCCGTGTTCCCCATCCCCGGCAAGGGACACTGGAGGTTGTCGCCCCGTTATCGGAACACATGCGCGCGACCTGGCGTTTTTTGGGTTTTGATGAAAAATTGGAAGCCGACCCATTTATCGACCTTGAACCTGAATCCTAGTTTTGAAGCCTTAAAGTGGCTATTTTCCACGCAGCCATAATACTTTATGATAAATAATCGACTTTTGGGGTCGGACAACCAGGGCAATATCCATGCGCTTACTTCTCGTTGAAGATAACCAGCGACTGGCGGAGACAACCAAGAAAGGACTCGAAAAAGAGTCTTTCACCGTCGACTGGTTCGATACCCTATCCGATGCTGCCGCAGCGCTGGAAACCGTATCTTATGACGCAGTCGTCCTTGATTTGGGGTTACCGGATGGCGATGGACTGGAATTACTGTCTAATCTACGCAAAAAGGGATCTTCTACACCGGTTCTGATCCTGACGGCCCGTGACGGGATCGATGAACGAGTCAGGGGGCTTGACGGCGGGGCCGACGATTATCTTTTAAAGCCTTTCGCCCTTGAAGAGTTAATAGCGCGCATTCGGGCCCTTCTGCGCAGGCCTGGGGGTGCTTTGGGCCTATTGCTGATCGCGGGCAATGTTTCCTTCGACACGACCGCCCGCGAGGTGTTGGTAGACGACAAACCGATTTCTGTATCGAGACGGGAAATGGGTGTGCTTGAACAATTGATGCGGCGAAATGGCCGGGTCGTCCCGAAGGACGTACTGGAAGACAAGTTGTATGGGTTTGGTGAAGAGGTAACCTCCAACTCGGTAGAGGTTCACATTTCCCGGCTTAGGAAACGTTTGTTGAAAGCCAAGGCATCAATCACCGTGCATACACTACGCGGGGTCGGGTATCTGCTTTCCGAAGACACTTAAAACATAATATGTATTACGCCTGAGTATGGCCGGATGAATTTATGAAAGACGACAGTCTGGACCCCCGATCCACCATAACTGAAACAGCCACATCTCCCTTAAATGGTATCAGTGGAACGGTGGTCGCCGCGGCGATTCTGGCAGCATTCATGTCTGTCTTTCTCATGTCTGCTGTTGATGAATATTCGGCCAGCACACTTGCTCCCTACATACTGCTGTGGGCGTCCTTGACGTTTTCCTGGCATGCGTGGCGACGCTTGCGTGAGGCAACCGCCGAAGATCATTCGTTGGCCCAATGGGCGGAGACAGACGGCGATAGTACTTATCACGGATCAAAAAACAGCAACCGGAAGGTTGGCGATTTGGGAGCTTGGGAATGGGATGTCACGAAGGACAGACTGACCTGGACTGATGAAGTCTATAAAATATTCGGGATTGATAAAAATTTGTTTGGTGGGAAATACGAGTCATTCCAAAAGCTTGTTCATCCCGATGACAGGCTTATCGTATCGGAAACCGTTGCCAGATCGTTACGGGAAAAAACCCCTTATACCATTGAGTATAAAGTCATTACCCCTGATGGGGATGTCCGTATCGTTTATGAACAGAACAAAATTTATCTGAAAGATGGCAAAGTCGTCAGAATGTCAGGAACAGTGAGTGATGTGACCGAACGCTTGAAAGCGGAAACAGAGCTGCGTTCGAGCTATGGCCTTTTGAAAACACTGATAGATACCATTCCTGTCCCCGTATTCCATAAGAAACTGAACGGTTTTTATCATGATGGAAATACCGCATTTGAAAACTTCTTTGGGATAGACAGGACAAAACTCGACACCATGACGGTGTTTGATCTTGATCCGGAACCCATCGCCACCATTTCAGACAATGCAGACAAAATGCTTATCAGGAAAGGCCCTGGTGGTACCTATACATACGAGTCTCCGGTAATTGATTCTAACGGGGGCCATCATGACGTGATCTATCATAAGGCCGTCCTTACCGACGATGCGGGGAATATGACCGGCCTGATAGGTACCATGCTTGACATTACCGAACGCAAACACATGGAAGCGGCGTTAAGGGAAAGCGAACAGCGTTTCCGCAACATAGCCGAATCCGCATCCGACTGGTTCTGGGAATCTGATGCAGAACACAAAATTTCTTACCTTTCAGACAGGTGCAGGGACGTGCTGGGGGCAGAAGTGGAATCAATTTTGGGAAAAACACGTTTTGAGCTGGCCGGCAAGGAACAAATAATCCTGGATAAGGAAAAGTGGGATAAGCATCGTGACGACCTGAACAACCACAGGCCATTTCGCGATTTTGAATACATTTATATATCCAGCGATGGCACCTGGGTAGATCTCAAGGCCAGTGGCGTCCCGGTGTTCGACGACTCAGGTGAATTTACTGGTTTTCGGGGAACGGGCACGGACATCACGGCCCACAAGCGGGTCGAACAGGCGCTTCGCGAAAGCGAGGAAAGACATCGTCATTTCGCCGCCGACGTGGCGCATGAACTTCGTACGCCGCTGGCTGTTCTGCGCACCCACCTGGACAACATTGAAGAAACCAAGGAAGTGCTGTCGTTACGCATGGATGTAGATGCAATGACGCGCATGATTGCCCAGCTGCTGGCGATGACCCGGCTGGAGACCTATACCCCGGACATGTTCATGGCGGTAGATTTATGTGAAGTGTGCCGTAATATCGCCGCCTTAATGGCGCCAATCGCTATCAAAGAGGGGCGTTCCATCGAGGTCACCGGATCGGAAATTCCTGTTATCATCAATGGGAATATGGAGTCTCTTGAACAGGCCGTACGCAACCTTGCCGAAAATGCCATCCGGTATTCGGCTAGGGGTACCGTTATTACTTTTCATATCATGAACACCAGTGAGCCAACAATCAGTGTCATCGACAGAGGCAGGGGAATTGATCCAGACCAGAGAGAGGTAATTTTTGAGCGTTTCCTGCGCGCCGATCGCCGCGGTGGTGGTGCCGGGTTAGGACTTTCCATCGTCAAGCGGACGGTCGAGAACCATCATGCAGAAATCGAAATTATTGATACTCAAGGCGGCGGCGCCACCTTTATCATGCGCTTTCCTGTTGTTGAGAACAATTCTTAGATAATCGGCGGTTTTACCCTGAAGTCGTCTTCTGGACTGTCTAGCCGTTAATCATTCATTGTCACATTTGGTTTATAGATTCTCCCCGAATAGGCGTGTTTCCAGCTATGGAATATTCCGGTATTCACACTGTGGACTATTAAAATTATTTGAAATTCCTATATCAACCTTAGGAATCAATAGCTTGAGAATCTATCGAGATAATATTCAATCACTAGAAGAAATTGTCTGGCCAAGGTAAGGGCTGCGTTGTAATAAACCGGTCAGCTTCAGTAGATATACATCGCTTCGCATATTAGAGATTAGCCGAGATTTCTTGTAGGGAAAGACGCATGAAGAACTGCCGAATCATCATAATTGCTGCCATGGGATTAGCAATTATAGCGGCATCAAGTACTCAATCTTATGCAATGGGAGGTTGTGCTGCGTTCCCAGTTTCCGAGGGTTGGAGTAATATCAGCCATGAAAAAATTGTTTCCTATGTTTCTGCTAAACATGGGAATGACTGGGCTCCCTACCTGGTGAAGTGGAACAAGCAGCTCCATACAATGAAGTCAGTCTATGCCCGAGACGGCGTCGCCGTGTTCAAGAAAAAGGCTCTGACCCTGAAGGGTGAAGCGCTTCAACGCTACATTGAGGACATTGCAGCCAGGATCGAGGTCACCGAGTGCCTGGCCCGTTACGACGCGGAAACCAGGGAAGCCCGTGCGTTAAACGATCTGGATACGGCGGCCGGTGGCAACGCACAATAATCAGCATCTCCGAGGCCTTTCCGGGCGGCGTTAATCAAACGGGCGGCGTTAATCAAATATTTTCCTCATACAGGGTATTTTGCGAACACGTTTTTTTGCCGTTCGTGTGATCCAGATCACATACATTTGCATAAAATTTTATTAAATTTGTACATTATCATGCAACGCGACGCTCAGACGATTTGTTGATATGTCAGGTGGGTGTCAGGCTTAAAACGTAGTTTGGTGCGATTGAAAGTCGGGGATGATCGAGAGATGAGGGTTTTGAGCAATATGAGTAGAGTGATAAAGGATCAGGACTCATGAAGATCATCGGTAAAACGACCTTGTCTTTTGCGGCGCTTATGGTGACCCTTTTTTCTGTCTCCCCGTCATATGCGGCAGGCGGATGCGCGGCTTTCCCGGATTCAAAATGGTGGGGAAATACCGACCACAAAAAAGTCATTTCCTATGTTTCCCGTAAGCATAATGGTGATTGGTCCCCGTATATAGAAAAATGGGGCGCCCAGTTAAATACCATGAAGGAAATTTTTGCCAAAGGTGGCAGCGCCGTTTTCAAGTCGAGGGAGGTCACCCTTTCTGGAGATATGTTGCAACAATATATCGACGATCTTGTTGTGCGTGTCGACGTGACAAAATGCCTTTCCCGCCATGCGACGGAAGAGGCGTTAAAGGAAACCAAGCCGGATTCCTAAACGACGGTTCACCAACAAATTCACCTGAACAGATAGCAGCAAGGCGATAAAAAAAGAATGCGCGATATCCTGATTATCAATTTTCGCTCATGGCTGACTGCCCTTGTTCTGCTCATTATTGCTGCTTTACCCGCCGCAGCCGAAACGGGCAACTGCGAAAATTTCCCTCAGAGTGCCCACTGGAACAAGTTGACGCATGAGAGCATCACATCATATGTGCAACGCAAGCATGATGGTGACTGGGTTCCTTATATCGCCAAGTGGGAAAAACAACTTCAATCCATGAAGGATATTCATAAACGCGGCGGCAGTGCCATTTTCAAATCTAAAGGCGTCAGCCTGAGTGGTGAAGAACTGCTGGGGTATATCGCCGAGCTTGAAAAGCGCGTCGCCATTACCCGGTGCCTGTCCGAACAGCAATAATATTCCGCTGGCCTTGATTTGTGTCCTTGGTTTGTCTCCCTGGGGATGATAAATCATGTCCCTTCGCCTTCGGTCAGATGGAGTGTTCCAATTGGATGACACGCTTTCGAAATTGCGCCTTGCCGTTTTTGACTGCGACGGCACCTTGGTTGATTCACAGGCCTCGATTGTATCGTCCATGCAGGCGGCTTGTGCTGCCCATAATATCCCAGAGCCGGAGCCGGAAGCCATCCGCCGGATGGTTGGCCTGCCGCTGGAAGTCGCCATCGCCAGTCTTTTTCCAGAACTGGACAAAAACAAGGTATGGCAGGTCCGCGAAGGTTACCGAGAGGCCTTTACGGTACTCCGCCAAAGGGGAGACGTTCACGAGCCACTGTTTCAAGGTGGACTTGATGCCCTAAGGGTTCTGGAAGATACCGGCTGGATACTTGGTGTCGCCACGGGAAAATCCTATAAAGGGCTGATATCGACACTGGATACCCACCGCCTGACAATACGCTTCCAGACGTTACAGACGGCCGATTTGGCCCAAGGCAAACCTCACCCGGAGATGCTTTTAAATGCCATGGCCGAAACAGGCGTGGATGCTGCCTCGACGGTGATGATTGGTGATACGACCTACGACATGGAAATGGCCATTAATGCCGGCACCATGGCACTTGGTGTTGCATGGGGCTATCATGAGTCCCAGGAATTGATGGATGCTGGTGCCCATATTGTTATAGACGACTTCAGCCAGTTACCGGAAGCCGTAGAACGTTTATCAGAATGAATATTATAAGGTGAAGAGAATGGGCCGTTTTATCAAATTTTTAGGTGGCTTTGCCGTTCTGATCGTCGCTGTCGGTGTCGCCGGTGTTGTCGTACTCAAGTCCAAGGACTTTAACGAATACCGCGGACTGATTGCTGATGAAGTCAAGGCGGCGACGGGCCGTGATCTGGTGATCGCCGGCGATCTTCAACTTGATATATCGAGCTCTCCATCGATCACGGTCGAAGGTGTCAGCTTCTCCAACGCTGCTTGGGGATCGCGTCCCGAAATGCTGAAGATTGGGCGTTTTTCGGCAAAGGTCGAACTGTGGCCGCTGCTGGGTGGGGATGTCAGGGTCAACAGGTTAATCCTCGACGGACTGGATGCTCTCCTGGAAACAGATAAAAAAGGCCGGGGAAACTGGGAACTGGATGGGATGAGCGGTGAAAAAGCCGCAGGCGAAGAACCTCGAACAGGCGCGGCCGGCCTGCCGGTGGTCAATCTGGTCGAAATGCGGAACATAAATGTTGTCTACCGCGACGGACAAACCGGCCAGACGACGGCATTTTCGCTGGACCGGCTTGTATCATCTGCTGATGGTATCGATAGCCCCATGAATATGAAAATGGCAGGAACCTTGAATGGGGAATCCTTCGGGGCCGAAGGCAGGCTTGGTTCCATCAAGGGATTGCTCGACGGCGGCGCGCCATGGCCCGTCGGTATTGCCTTCAACGGTCCTGGCCTCAAGGCGAACATCGACGGTGTCATCGCTAGTCCCCTGGAAGGAAAGGGATTGAATTTGAACCTTTCCGTCAATATCGACGATGCGGCGGCGACGGCGCGCATAGCCGGCATCTCCGGCCTGAATCTGCCGCCGTTAAAGGTTTCGGGGATGCTGAAGGATAGCAAGGGCGGTTACAGGCTCGAAGGGCTCGATATAAAGACCGGCTCCTCGGATTTAAAAGGAGACATTAGCATCGCCGTCGCAAACAGGCCGCGTATAGATGCCAACCTGTCCTCAACACAATTTAATCTGGATGAGTTGCAGGCGGGGGATGCGGCCAAAGCTGCCCCGGACGGCGCGGGCGATGGCCGGGTTTTCCCTGCCGACCCGCTGCCGTTTGATGCCCTTAAGGGGGCGGATATCAAACTTAAGATAAAAATCGGCAAGCTTGTGTCTGATGGCATCACCACAACGGATATTGATCTGGGACTGGATCTGGACAAGGGGAATCTATCCATTTCCCCCTTGAAGGTATCGGTGGGTGGCGGCTCGATCAGCGGAACGATCAAACTGGATGCCCGCAAGGCAAAGCCCGGTCTGTCCATCAAACTGCAGGGCAGGGGTGTTAATTTTGGCAAGGTATTGCTGGATATGGGCGAAGAGGACCTATTGTCGAGCAATCTGAATATGGACATCAATATCCAGGGGCGCGGCGCATCGGTCCGGGAAATCATGGCCGGACTGAACGGCTCGACGGCTGTTGTCGGCCGCGATGGACGAATCAACAGCTCAGCTATAGAAACAATGGCCACCGGGTTTCTGGATGCCCTTCCATGGGCCGCAAATGCGGATGCCAACAAGATCAACTGCATCGTCAGCCGCTTCGACATCAAGCTGGGCATCGCCACCAGCCGGGTGCTGGTCCTGGATACCAACGGCATCACCGTTTCCGGGGAAGGTAATCTTGATCTCAGGGAAGAGCGTATAAAAATGACAGTCATTCCCAATGCCAAGAGCACCAGCCTTGCCAGTCTGGCGATCCCTATCAGTATCGGCGGTAGCTTTGCGAACCCGTCCTTTGCTCCCAATGTGGGCAAGGTGGTCGAGGGCCTGGTGACAGGAACGGTCGGCGGCCTGGCGTCCGGCCTACAAGGGCTTTTAGGCAGCAATCAGCAGGGAGCAAGCGGTTCCGATGATCCCTGCGTGTCGGCCCTTGGCGGCAAACCTGCTGCAAAGACGACGACGGCCAGCCCACCGCCGGCACCGACAACGAACGCCGTGGATGAAGGCCTGAACAAACTCGGAGAAGGCCTCAAGAAGTCCCTGGGCGGACTTTTCGGCAACTAGAACCATGGATGCCAGAAAGCGTTTCTATCAATCCGCTGATGTTGCCACCCTGGACAACGGATATACCGTTGAACTGGATGGCCGCCCAGTGCGCACCCCCATGGGCAACCCGCTCAGCATACCGACATCGGTACTTGCTCAAAGCGTCGCTGCAGAATGGCAGAATCAGGGTGACACCATTATTCCGCCATCCATGCCCTTGAACGGCATGGTCAATACGGCGATCGATAAAATTTCCACAGAACGCACGGCCGTTGAACAGCAGCTTCTGAAATATGCCGAAACGGATCTTCTATGCTACCGGGCCGGCACACCGGAAGACCTGGACCGCCGCCAGCATGAATGCTGGCAACCGCTGCTGGATTGGGCTTTCGATGCTTTTGGGGCAGAACTGGTGGTGACGCGAGGGATACTACCGGTTACCCAGCCGAAAGGCGCCATCAAGGCTCTCCATGAAGCCGTCAGCAAACTGGGCAATATGGAACTTTCCGCCGTCGCAGCGTTGACGGCCGATTGCGGATCGTTGGTCGTGGCACTTGCTGTCTTTGCAGATCATATCGATCCCGGGCAAGCCTGCCATGTAGCTCTGCTTGACGAAGCCTACCAAAGTGAACATTGGGGCCTTGATAAAGAGGCCGAAGACGACCAGCGCCGCCATCGACAGAGAATCGAACAGGCCGGATCATTTCTGTATATGATTGGGAAATAAGCTTTTCGGATGCATTTCGCTGGCCCAAAACAGGCCTGTCATGCTATCTGCAAAGGGTGAAATAAAACGGCAGATGTGACCAGCCGGGCCGGGGGCCAGACATGCACGACATCATTCGTCAGCTAGAAGAAAAAAGGCAGAAAGCGCACCTTGGCGGCGGCAAGCACCGTATCGAGAAGCAGCATGAAAAAGGCAAGCTGACGGCACGCGAGCGCCTCGACCTTCTGCTCGACCCTGAATCCTTCGAGGAATGGGATATGTTCGTCGAACACCGCTGCACCGACTTCGGCATGGACAAACAGTCGATCCCGGGTGATGGCGTGGTAACCGGACATGGCACCATTAACGGCCGTCTGGTTTTTGTCTTCAGTCAGGATTTTACCGTGTTCGGCGGCTCGTTATCTGAATCACACGCCGGCAAAATTGCCAAGATCATGGATAAGGCGATGCAGGTCGGCGCCCCGGTCATCGGTTTGAATGATTCCGGTGGGGCGCGCATCCAGGAAGGGGTTTCTTCCCTGGCCGGTTATGCCGAGGTCTTTCAACGCAATGTGCTGGCCAGCGGCGTTATCCCGCAGATTTCAATGATTATGGGTCCGTGCGCCGGTGGTGCCGTCTATTCGCCAGCCATTACCGACTTTATTTTTATGGTCAAAAACAAGTCTTACATGTTTGTTACCGGCCCCGATGTGGTCAAGACGGTCACCCATGAAGAAGTCAGCCACGAAGAACTGGGTGGCGCACTAACCCACACACAGAAATCGGGTGTCGCCGACAAGGCATTTGACAATGATGCCGAAGCATTGCTGATGCTTAGGCGGTTTTTTGATTTTCTTCCTTCCAGCAACCGCGAAGCCCCCCCTGTCCGGCCGACACCGGACAGTCCTGACAGGGTAGAGCTGTCCCTCGATACCCTTGTCCCGGACAACACCAACAAACCCTATGACATAATAGAGCTGATTGAAAAAATCGTTGATGAGGGTGATTTTTTTGAACTGCAACCGGAATATGCCGCAAATATCGTTATCGGCTTCGGGCGCATGGAAGGCTCGACCGTTGGAATCGTCGCCAACCAGCCGATGGTTCTGGCCGGCTGTCTGGATATTGATTCATCGAAGAAAGCGGCACGCTTCGTTCGGTTCTGCGACTGTTTCAATATTCCGATTATTACCTTTGTGGATGTGCCCGGGTTCCTGCCCGGCACAACCCAGGAGCATGGCGGCATTATCAAGCACGGGGCAAAGCTGCTCTATGCCTTTGCCGAGGCGACGGTGCCCAAGGTGACCGTGATCACGCGAAAGGCTTATGGCGGCGCTTATGACGTGATGAGTTCAAAACATCTTCGTGGCGATGTTAATTTGGCATGGCCAAGCGCCGAAATCGCGGTCATGGGGCCGAAAGGGGCGGTCGAGATTATTTTTCGTGATGACATCGGCAACCCCGGAAAAATTGCCGAACGGACAGAGGAATATCGTCAGCGGTTTGCCAATCCCTTCATCGTAGGACATCGGGGTTTTATCGACGATGTCATCATGCCCCATAACACTCGCCTACGATTGTGTCGCTCGCTCAGGATGCTAAAGGGCAAGAAACTGGAAAATCCGTGGAAGAAACACGGCAATATTCCACTCTAGATAGCGGGTTTCGGCATTATCGAGGGCAGGACGACTGTGAATGTAGAGCCTTCGCCGGGGGTGCTATCGACGGAAATGTCTCCGCCCATCATTTCGCACATGCCACGGCTGATTGAAAGGCCAAGGCCGGTTCCGCCGAAACGCTTGGTGATGGATGAATCTCCCTGCATGAAGGCACGGAATAAGCCTTTTAACTGTTGTCCCGACAGCCCGATCCCGGTATCCGTTACCGTTAATATAATGTAATCACCTTTGCTTGTTTTACGGCGCTTAAGGGCAAGCGATATCCGGCCATCATTGGTGAATTTCCCGGCATTACCCAGAAGATTGAAAAGAATTTGCCTTAGCGCCGTTATATCCGTGACCATGGTTCCGATGTCATCTGGGCAATCCAGTTCTAAAATATTGTTGTTTTTCTCAATTCCCGCTTTGATGGCGCTAACCGCATCGTTGACAAAATGCTTCAGATCGACGGTTTCCGGATGCATATCCATTTTCCCGGCTTCGATTTTTGATAGGTCCAGCACATTGCTGATTAAACCAAGTAAATGTTTGCCTGAATCGTGGATATGTCTGGTGTACTCTTCGTAAGTCTTGTTTTCTAACTTGCCCAGCACGCCGGTCGCCATTGTTTCCGAAAAACCGATGATCGCATTCAGTGGGGTTCTGAGCTCGTGGCTCATGTTGGCCAGGAATTCTGATTTTGCCCTGTTGGCACTTTCCGCTTTATCACGGGCTTGCAACAAGGCGTTTTCCGTGCGTTTGCGTTCCGTGTCATCCTGGATGACGCCGATGTAAAATACATCGCTATCAATATGTATTTCACTGACTCCCAGCCACATGGGGAAACATGATCCGTCCTTGCGCTTGCCGATGACATCTCGGCCGGTACCCATAATATGGGGGGTGCCTTCCTTTTGGTATCTTTCCAGATAACCATCGTGTCGGGATTTATCCGGCTCGGGCATTAACATGGAAACGTTGTTACCGATGACTTCATTTTTATCAAAGCCGAAAATTTCTTTGGCGGACGGATTGTAGCTTTGTACAATTCCCCTGCGATCGATGACAATCAACCCATCGACCATGTTGTCAAGTACGGTGCGAAGGAATGATTCAGAGGTGGCCTGTCCCTTTTCCGCAGATCTGAGGCCGATAATGTTTTCGCGGAAAATATGCAGGGCACGGGAAATTTCACCGACTTCATCGCCGCGCTTCAGGATAGGAATATCAACTTCTGTTTCTCCAGCGGCTATCTGACGCATCATGCCGGTCATCTTGGCCAGGGGTGCCCCGGCCAATCTATTCAGCAAGTAGGCAATAAACGCAGCAATTATTACGGAAACAAGGATTGCCAATCCGTAGATTCTATTCGCCGCGCGTGAAAGCTCGAAGAATTCCTGGGACAGGTCCAGCGCCACAGAATACGCGCCGATGACTTCACCATCTATGATGTCCATCAGTTCTTTGTGACAGCTATAACATTTTATGTTCGTCGCCGATCCCTGTCCAAGAATGACCGGCCTGGTGTAGCGGTAGATATTGTCCGCGCTCATTGCTTCTGCGATACGTGCGGTTTCGATCGCCCTACGATCTACCTCGTCACGGGCACGTTCCTGATGAGCGTCTTTTTTTGCCTGAAAGGCCAGGGCCTTCGGTCCCTGTACCAGCCACAGGGACATGCGGTTCGAGTTCATGCCGACCCGTTCCATGGTGGCATCCAGAATTGCGATACTGACGTTTTTGTCACTTGTGCCTGTGCGGTTGAGCATCGCCTGCACATGCAGGGTTTCGACGATTTCAAGCGCTTCGACGGCACCTTTTTGGGCGTTTGTCCGGAAGATACTGGATTGGGCCTCGACAAACAGAGCCGCACTGGCCAGCATGACGACGATCAACAAGCCGCTGACAAGCAGGGCAATCTTGCTTCCAAGCTTAAGTTGGCTGGTCACTGAAGTTATATACCCCCATATATAATGTGGTTAAACTAATAGGCGATGATTGGTAAATCAATCATCAATTTCATGTAATTATCTGTTTTTTACAATGAAAGTATTAATTGCATAAGCCATTGTATCTCGGCTCATGGTTCCATCGGGGCGCTTTGCTGGCACTTGCCTAGTCCATGGCTATAACCGATTATATTCGCAAGAATTCATGATTTTAGGCTCCATTGCTCAGGAAAATAAAAAAAGATGTTCAAGAAAATTCTTATCGCAAACCGGGGCGAAATAGCTTGCCGTATTATCCGGACGGCCAAACAGATGGGCATCAAGACAGTTGCCGTCTATTCAGAAGCAGATCGCGATGCCCGGCATGTGGTCATGGCCGACGAGGCAATCTGTATCGGCGGCGCTCCGTCTTCTGAAAGCTATCTGGTTATAGATAAAATCATCGACGCCATCCAGAAGAGCAAAGCCCAGGCCGTTCATCCTGGTTATGGGTTTCTGTCTGAAAACGCTTCTTTCGCCAGAAAATTGAAGGCCAAGGGCATTGCCTTTATTGGCCCAGGTACCCTTGCCATCAACAAGATGGGCGACAAAATTGAATCGAAAAAGCTGGCGGAAAAAGCAGGTGTCAATACCATTCCCGGCCACACCGAGGCCCTGAAGGATACCCGTCAGGCGCTAGCCGTATCCAAGCGGGTTGGCTTTCCGGTGATGTTGAAAGCATCTGCCGGGGGAGGTGGCAAGGGGATGCGCATCGCCAGGAATGAAAAGGAAGTCCGCGAAGGGTTTGAGGCGGCGAAACGCGAGGCCAAATCCAGTTTTGGGGATGACCGGGTGTTCGTCGAAAAATACATTGAACAGCCGCGCCATATTGAAATTCAGATTCTTGCCGACGGGCATGGCAATACGGTTTATCTGGGGGAACGGGAATGTTCCATACAAAGACGCCACCAGAAAGTTATCGAAGAAGCGCCGAGCCCCTTTATTGACGAAAAAACCCGGCGCGCCATGGGCGAACAGGCCGTGGTGTTGGCCAGGGCCGTCAAATACGTTTCCGCCGGAACAGTCGAATTTATTGTCGATGCCAAGCGAAACTTCTATTTCCTTGAAATGAACACCCGGCTACAGGTCGAGCACCCGGTGACCGAAATGATAACCGGTCTTGATCTGGTCGAATGGATGATCCGCATCGCCGACGGTGAAAAATTTCCCTTGTCACAGGAAGATATAAAGCTGACCGGATGGGCCATCGAATCGCGTATATACGCGGAAGATCCGTTCCGCGGTTTCCTGCCGTCCGTCGGCCGTCTGTCCCGCTATGTGGCGCCACCTGAAAACCCGCATGTGCGTGTCGATACCGGCGTTTACGAAGGCGGAGAAATTTCCATCCATTATGACCCGATGATCGCCAAGCTGATCAGCTATGGCAAGGACCGGGATGAGGCGATCACGCATATGCGCCAAGCCCTGGATGCCTTTTATATTCGAGGCGTTTCCAACAACATTGGCTTCCTGGCGGCGGTAATGGCCCATCCGCGTTTTGTTAAGGGTAAGCTGACAACCAATTTTATAGCCGATGAATATGGCGATATCTTCGATGCCGCAGATGTGCTCCACGACGATCCGAATATGTTGGTTGCCGTCGCCGCTTGCCTGCATCGCGCTTATCAGGAGCGGGCGGCGTCGATCAGCGGCCAATGCTCGGGGCATGAAAGAGTAGTCCTCAATGACTGGCGGGTTCTTCTGCAAGGCAAAAGCTTCAAGGCCCGCGTGGTGCCCGTAGCCGCCGGCTATGATGTTTCCATAGAGGGCGCGTCGGACCCCCAGGAGTTTCATGTCCGAACCGATTGGCAACTCGGCCAACCGCTGTTTGACGCACAGATAAACGGCCACAGGATTATCATGCAGGTCGAACGCAATGGCCCTGCCTACAGCCTTTCCCATGCCGGTCTTGGGGTTGATGTCCTGGTCCTGAATGAGATGACGGCGAGCCTCTATGAGTTGATGCCGGAAAAGGTTGTGGCAGATACTTCGCGATTCTTGCTGTCGCCCATGCCGGGATTGCTGATGTCCCTCGCTGTCAAGGAAGGCCAGATGGTAAGTGGTGGCGACGAGTTGGCGGTCATCGAGGCCATGAAGATGGAAAATGTACTGAAGGCTGAGCGCGATGCCGTGGTCAAAACTGTTCACGCGACACCCGGCGACAGTCTTGCCGTCGATCAACCGATCATCGAATTCGAGTAACGGTTACCTGAATGTCTTTCGGCAGCCATGAAATGGTCGTTCGCATCTCCCTCGAAGGTGATTACGACAGACCGCATGTTCATCAATGGCTCGGCGATCAGTCTGAACGCCTGAGTGTCCATGGCTGGTCCCGGGAAAGGTTGGCAAACAATCAGATTGAAATTCTGTTCGCCGGTGACGTCACCGCCGTCATGGCCATGTTGCAAGTGTTCACCGATGGTTTGGTCCCGAAAGGGGTTGAAACCGTCAGGGAATGTGTGGTGCGGGGTGACGAACCGGTATGGCTCGGTTTTCATCATCTGCCGGCAGCATGAGCATGAGTGATAAAACAGTGCATGTGCGTATCGAGGGCCGGGTGCAAGGGGTCTTCTATCGCGCCTGGACGTCGGAACAGGCCCTGTCCAGGGGCCTCGCCGGATGGGTTCGCAACATGCGCGATGGCAGTGTCGAGGCCTTGTTTTCCGGCCCGGCGGCGGATGTGGACGATATGCTCACCGCCTGCCGCTCAGGCCCGCCGCTGGCCGATGTCACAAAAATTTCCCCAATTCCCTGCGAGGCGCCGGAAACACCCGGCTTTCATAAATTGCCGACGGCGTAGTCAGCCTCTTCGGGGGGGCCGGTGGGGATGCCGAAAACCTGCTCGAAGGTTTCCTTCATGGCGTCATCGACTGCGCCCATAGGGACGGTGGCGCCGAGGGCGGCCAGGGACGTCACCCCATGGCCGCTGATGCCGCAGGGGACGATGCCGCCATAATGACCAAGATCGGGATCCACATTAATGGCGATGCCGTGAAAACTGACCCATCGGCGCACCCTGACGCCGATGGCGGCGATCTTGTCCTCCGTCCCGCCGCCCCGATCGACCCAGATCCCGACCCGGCCCTCGCGGCGCTCAGCCTTGACCCCGAAACGGGCCAGGGTGGCAATGATCCAGCGTTCCAGGTCGCGTACATAGGCGCGAATGTCGCTGCCGCGCCGGCTCAGGTCGATCATCACATAGGCAACCCGCTGGCCCGGACCGTGATAGGTGTACTGGCCGCCGCGACCGGTTCGGTGGACCGGGAAGCGGTCCGGCTGCAGCAGGTCTTCCGGGCTGGCGCTGGTGCCGGCGGTATATAGGGCGGGGTGCTCAAGCAGCCAGATGGCCTCGTCGGCCAGCCCGGAACGGATGGCGCCGACCCGGGCCTCCATAAAGGCCATGGCGGCGTCATAATCGACCGGATCGTTGGAAATCAGCCATTGCATAGATATAAAATCCAATAAACTTATAAAACGTGCTGCTTTCGTGACGGTGGTGCTTGCCTGCGGCCCAAGGATTTGCTATTCCCCGCATCAGGAAAAGGCAAGCCCTTTAATTAATATAAGCAAGGATTTAGCGGTCGTGGCGGAATTGGTAGACGCGCAGCGTTGAGGTCGCTGTTCCTTAACCGGAGTGAAAGTTCGAGTCTTTTCGACCGCACCA
>JABMOQ010000117.1 GCA_013204045.1 Rhodospirillaceae bacterium
CCCCTAGACCATAACAGCCAAGGATATAAAGACAGCGTAAAAACACTCGAAGAAGTAATTCAAGAATTCAGAAATGACCACCATCTCGACAATGAGTTAGGCCATGAAAAAGATGCCCTCCTCAAAGCCTTAGAGGGTGGTCGGAAACTTCTTGATGATACAACAATTAACCTTCAGATTGGCACAGCGCTACTTATTGCACCGTTGAATCGTATTATCGAAAAATATGATCGAGAACTTGTTGTTATCCTTGCGACAGCTGCGTTAGACGTGATTAGAACATTGTTAGGTCTCGCCTAATGCCCAAAAGAACAGACCTTAAATCCATCATGATCATCGGCGCCGGGCCTATCGTTATTGGCCAGGCTTGCGAGTTTGATTATTCCGGGGCACAGGCTTGTAAGGCGTTGCGTGAGGAAGGTTACCGGGTGGTTTTGGTTAATTCCAATCCGGCGACGATTATGACCGACCCGGCCATGGCCGACGCCACCTATATCGAGCCGATCACCACGGAGATTCTGGAAAAAATTATCGCCAAGGAAAAGCCCGACGCGATTTTGCCGACCATGGGCGGGCAAACGGCGTTGAACGCCGCCATGGATCTGGCCGCCGCCGGCATCCTGGATAAATACGGGGTCGAGTTGATCGGCGCCAAACCCGACGTCATCGCCAAGGCCGAAGACCGCCAGCAGTTCCGCGATGCCATGCGGAAAATTGGCCTGGATTGCCCGATCAGCCAGGTCGTCAAAAATATGGACGAGGCCCGCGCCGCCATGACCGAGATCGGCCTGCCGCTGATTATCCGGCCCTCGTTTACCCTCGGCGGGATCGGCGGCGGCGTCGCCTATAACACCGCCGAATATGAAAGCATTGTCGCCGGCGGCCTCGCCGCCTCGCCGACCACCGAGGTACTGGTCGAGGAATCGGTCCTCGGCTGGAAAGAATACGAGATGGAAGTGGTCCGCGATAACGCCGATAACTGCATCATCATCTGTTCCATCGAAAACGTCGATCCCATGGGCGTGCACACCGGCGATTCCATCACCGTCGCCCCGGCGCTGACCCTGACCGACAAGGAATACCAGATCATGCGCAACGCCTCGATCGCGTGCCTGCGCGAGATCGGCGTCGATACGGGGGGCTCCAACGTTCAGTTCGCCGTTGATCCGAAAACCGGGCGGCTGATCGTTATCGAGATGAACCCCCGGGTGTCGCGCTCGTCGGCGCTGGCCTCGAAAGCCACCGGTTTTCCCATCGCCAAAATCGCCGCCAAGCTGGCCGTCGGCTACCATCTGGACGAATTGATGAACGACATTACCGGGATCACCCCGGCCAGCTTCGAGCCGACCATTGATTACGTGGTGACCAAGATTCCGCGCTTCACCTTCGAGAAATTCCCCGGCACCGAGGCGCTGCTGTCGACGGCCATGAAGTCCGTCGGCGAGGCCATGTCCATCGGCCGCAGCTTCGCCGAATCCCTGCAAAAGGGCCTGCGCTCCATGGAAACCGGGCTGACCGGCCTTAATGAAATAGACATCGAAGGCGCGATAAGTGGCGACAAGGAAGCGGTTAAAAAGGCGCTGACCATCCAGAGCCCGGACCGCTTGCTGATCATCGCCCAGGCCTTCCGCCATGGGCTTTCCGTCGACGAAATTCACGCCGCCTCTCATTACGATCCATGGTTCCTGGAGCAGATCGAGGCCATCGTCAAAACCGAAGCCGACATCCGCAGCCATGGCTTGCCGGGCGACGCACCGGGCTTGCTGGGCTTGAAGAAAATGGGCTTTTCCGATGAACGGCTGGCAGAACTGACCGTCGGCCGCGCCGAAGATGTGTTGCGGCTGCGCCATACCCTGAACGTGCGCCCGGTTTACAAACGGGTCGATACCTGCGCCGCCGAGTTTCCGGCCAAGACCCCTTATATGTATTCGACCTACGAAGGCGACGGCGTCAATCCACCCGAGTGCGAGGCCGAGCCAACGTCGGCCAAAAAAATCATCATCCTGGGGGGCGGTCCGAACCGCATCGGCCAGGGCATCGAGTTCGATTACTGCTGCGTTCACGCCGCCTATTCGGTCAAGGAGGCCGGGTACGAATCGATCATGGTCAACTGCAACCCGGAAACAGTATCGACCGATTACGACACCTCGGATCGGCTCTATTTCGAACCGCTGACCGCCGAAGACGTAATCGAGCTGATCCGTGTCGAGCAAACCAACGGCGAGCTGGTCGGCGTTATCGTGCAACTGGGGGGGCAGACGCCGCTTAAATTATCCCATGCGCTGGAAGCCGCTGGCATTCCCATTCTCGGCACCAGCCCGGACGCCATCGATCTGGCCGAAGACCGGGAAAGGTTCCAGAAACTTCTGCACATATTAAAATTACGCCAACCGGCCAACGGCCTCTCCCG
>JABMOQ010000118.1 GCA_013204045.1 Rhodospirillaceae bacterium
CGGGCCTGCTCGCCCGTGATCCACTGGCTGTCACCTGTTTGGGTGGCAATACGCCCGTCAAGGGTGGTTGCCGTCTTATAGGTAAAAATAGGCCTTCCCCGCCTAACTCGGGAAAAGAATCCAGCATTGAGTACCTTTGCCTTGGCCTCTAGGACACCTACAGTAACGTCCAAACCAGCTTCCTTAAGCGCCTTGATCCCTTGACCGGATACACGGCTATCCGGATCCTCGCAGGCGATAACAGCGCGGGCAATTCCGGCCTTTATCATCGCTTTGGAACAAGGGGGGGTTTTACCTTTGTGATTGCAAGGTTCCAGGCTGATATAAGCGGTCGCCCCCTGGCAACGAGCACCGGCCCTTGTAATGGCCTCCGTTTCCGCATGCGGGCGGCCACCAGGCTGCGTCCAGCCCCGCCCTGCGATCCGGCCCTCCACATCGACGATCACACACCCAACCGCCGGGTTGGGTGCAACACGCCCTAACCCTCGCCGGGCAAGAGTCAGCGCGGCGTGCATATGCCCGAAATCAATGCTATCGGTTTTTTCGGCTTTCATATCGATTCAAGCTTATGCCTCTATTATCTAAAGAGGCTTGCCTCAGGACTTGTCTTCTTCGCCGCCGAGTTCGCCAATAAATTCCTCAAAATCCTTGGCCTCACGGAAATTTCGGTAAACGGAAGCAAAGCGTACATAGGCGACGGGATCAAGATCCGCAAGATTGTCCATGATGAGTTCGCCAATAACCTTGGTCGGGATTTCGTTTTCACCAAGTGTTTCAAGGCGGCGTTGAATGCCGTTGACAATGCGTTCAATGCGGTCCTCATCAACCGGACGTTTACGTAAGGCTATATTCAGGGAACGCATCACCTTGTCGCGATCAAAGGGTGTTTTATCACCGTTTTTCTTGACGACAGTCAACTCGCGCAGTTGGACCCGCTCAAAAGTTGTAAAACGCGATCCGCAGGCAGGACAGTAACGCCGTCTGCGGATGGTTGCGTTGTCTTCGGTCGGACGCGAGTCCTTGACTTGTGTATCGTCATTACCACAAAAAGGGCAGCGCATGGGATTGCTCCTTCCTTAAATATCCCCGTAAATCGGGAAATTCCGGCACATTTTCAGCACCTGATCAGCGGCTGCTTTTTCCGCAGCAGAGTTGTCGTCCGGGTTGGCAGCAAGTCCATCAAGGACATCACCAATCAGGTTGCCAACTATAGTAAATTCTTTTGGACCTAAACCGCGTGTAGTGCCTGCCGGGGTGCCGAGGCGAACGCCCGATGTAACCATCGGTTTTTCCGGGTCGAACGGGATGCCGTTCTTGTTGCAGGTCATGCGGGCTCGGTCAAGGCTGGCTTCGGCGTCACGACCTGTCAGCCCTTTGGGCCGTAGATCAACCAGCATCAGGTGGGTATCGGTGCCGCCCGACACAATGTCGAGTCCGCGATCCATCAAAACAGATGCCAAGGTCTTGGCATTTTCAACCACGGTTTCAGCATAGGCCTTGAATTCCGGTTGCAATGCTTCGCCGAAGGCGACCGCCTTGGCAGCGATGACATGCATCAACGGACCACCCTGCAAACCCGGGAATACGGCGGAATTAATTTTCTTGGCGATGTCTTCGTTATTGGTCAGCACCATTCCGCCGCGCGGCCCACGCAGGGTCTTGTGGGTGGTCGTGGTAACAACATCTGCGATACCGATTGGTGTGGGATGGCAACCGGTCGCAACCAGACCGGCGAAATGCGCCATATCAACCATCATCAGTGCCCCGACTTCGTCGGCAATAGAACGGAACCGTTTGAAATCCAGTGTGCGTGGGTAGGCCGAGCCGCCAACAATGATCAACTTCGGTTTATTTTCTTTTGCCAGTTTTTCGACTTCATCAAAGTCGACCTGGGCGTCTTTCTTACGAACGCCATATTGAAGGGCGTTGAACCATTTTCCTGACTGCGCTGGCGGTGCACCATGAGTTAAATGCCCACCAGCGGCCAACGACATTCCCATGATGGTGTCCCCCGGTTGTAACAGCGCCATCATTACGGCTCCGTTGGCCTGAGCTCCGGAATGGGGCTGGACATTGACAAAGTTGCAGCCGAATAATTTTTTAGCGCGTTCAATAGCCAGGGACTCGGCGACATCGACGTATTCACAACCGCCGTAATATCGCCGTCCGGGATAGCCTTCTGCGTATTTGTTTGTCATCACAGAGCCCTGGGCTTGCATAACCGCACGGGAAACGATGTTTTCAGACGCTATCAGTTCAATTTGATCCTGTTCACGGATCAGTTCATGCTTGATCGAGTCAAGCAATTCCGGGTCTCTGTCGGCCAGTGACTGGGTGAAAAAATTCTTATGGTATGGTGTCGGATATTTGTAGTCAGCGCCTGACATTGGCGTTCCCCCTAGTATTCCGCTTATTGCGGGTTGGTTAGTTTCTCGACGCGCCGCTCATGACGGCCGCCCTCGGTTTCGGTTTCAAGAAAAATGCGTAAACAATCACGAGCCAGGTCCGGGCCGATCATTCGCCCGCCAAAGACAATAACATTTGCATGGTTATGCTGACGGGATAGTTTTGCTCCAAGGGCATCATGAACCAGCGCCGCCCGGATTTCTGGATATCGGTTGGCAGCAATTGAAATACCGATGCCACTACCACAAATCAACACCCCTTTTGTCGCCTTGCCCTCCATGAGGGCCTTGGCAACGGCGTATCCGTAGTCCGGGTAATCCACAGACTCATCGCTATCGGTGCCAAGATCCAATATTTTGTGGCCCAGATCAGCGAGCTCTTCCATCAACTCTTTTTTTAGTTGATAGCCGCCATGATCACAGGCAATCGCAATGGTTTCCTTGCTCATTGGCAGTGTCTTTCGAACTAAATAGATACGACGGTAAATTCCCAGAGCCGACTTAGATACCATATGTCGGGCTTGCATGCCAACACGCCACAAGCTGTCGGAAAATTATTTGAAATCCAGTAAATTTATCTATCTATAGGAGAGTAAATTCATGATATACAATTATTAAACGTATTTGTCTTCTCATGAAGACATAGGAAAATAAACGTAAGTCTTTGTAAAGAAAAGAAAAAAATTGCGGACGCCTACAAAAGCCCCCCATCCTCACACTGATTTAACTAAATTAACAGTTAGTATCGTAACGGCTTATCTCAGGGGAAATCACATTAATGGTCATGGAATAAAGGACGCCATAACCGCTGTTTTTTCGACGCTGACCAAAATTGACATGGCCAGCCGGAAGCTGCAAAGCCTGAAGCCCGCCGTTCCAGTAGCAAAATCTGTTCTGCCCGACTGGATTATCTGCCTTGAAGACGGTCGCAAACTAAAGATGCTGAAACGCCACCTCAAGTCCAGCTATGGCATAACGCCGGATGAATACAGGAATAAATGGGGGTTGCCTGACGACTACCCCATGGTGGCGCCAGAGTACGCCCGGGTTCGATCAGCCTTCGCCAAGAAAATCGGCCTTGGCCGCAAGACAGGCCACAAGAAGGCAAAATGAACGTTGCTTCACTTGCCCTGTTTCTTTGAAAGGACATATATGAGTTTCTTTTTGGCAAGTTCCATAAGCGTATTCTCGCTTTGTGACGCATCCCCCGCCAGGGTTATTTCCGTACCCGTTGCCTCGTCGATGGCAATAACGCGTATCATCCCTTTAACCGGAGGATAAAACTCGAAATAGACCCGGCCAAGCCGTACTTCCTTGTCGCTCATCCGTTATGCCGCCTGTTCCTATGCCAGAGCACCCTGAATACCATGCCAAAACCACCCGTGCCAACCGTATGCAGGGCCACCCAGTTGATTTTGGCTAGATTTGGTTTCGATTGTCGATATGCTATCGCCAAATACTTATTTCAGGATTGATGATGTGACAAACAAACCACCCCGTACTATTGGCTCCTTCCCATCTACCCGTATGCGCCGCAATCGTGGTGACGATTTTTCGCGGCGCATGGTCGCCGAGAACAAATTATCTGCCGATGATCTGATCTGGCCGGTTTTCGTCATTGAAGGCAATAATACGCGCGAAGAAATCTCCTCAATGCCCGGCGTCTCAAGACTGTCAATAGATCTTCTGGTTGAAGCCGTGGGGGATGCTGCAGATTTGGGGATCCCTGCCGTTGCGGTGTTTCCATATACCGACCCCTCGTTAAAAACGCCCGATGCAAAAGAGGCCCTTAATCCCGACAACCTCGTCTGCCGAGCTGTCTCTGCCGTCAAGAAGGCTCACTCGGACATTGGCATCGTTTGCGACGTGGCTCTTGACCCCTACAACAGCGACGGCCACGACGGCTTGGTCCGCGACGGTATTATCCTCAATGACGAGACCCTGGAGGTGCTTTGCAAGCAGTCACTGGTGCAGGCAGCCGCTGGCTGTGACATCGTGGCTCCCAGTGACATGATGGACGGGCGTGTGGCCGCAATTCGCAAGGCACTGGATGAGGGCGGCTATGAACATGTACGCATCATGTCCTATGCCGCCAAATATGCATCCGCCTTCTATGGGCCGTTCCGTGATGCGGTCGGTTCCGGCGGCGCACTTAAGGGGGACAAAAAAACCTATCAAATGAATCCTGCCAATTCCGATGAAGCCTTACGTGAAGTGGCGATGGATATTGCCGAGGGCGCCGACTTGGTGATGGTCAAACCGGGGATGCCATATCTGGATATTATCCGGCGCGTCAAAGACGCCTTCGGAATGCCAACCTTTGCCTATCAGGTCAGCGGCGAATACGCCATGCTGAAGGCGGCTGCCGGCAATGGCTGGCTGGATAATGACAAGGTCGTGCTGGAAAGCCTGATCGCCTTCAAACGCGCAGGAGCCGACGGCATCCTCACCTATCTGGCTCCGGAGGCAGCACGGCTATTGAAAAGCTAGTCAGGCCGGATTAGTTATCTTTCCCCAAGGCGAGCAGACGCTCAACATCGAGAACAACCATCAACCTTTCTTCGAGGCGGTATACGCCAGTGGCAAATTCACGCCAAAGCGGGTCGAGGGTGCTGGGGTTGCCTTCGTATAGATCGCTCTTGAGCCCGACAACGTCACCAACCTTATCGACCAGCAGCGTGTACAGATCATGCTGGTTTTCAATGGTGACCCCCATACTTTCTCCGCCGTCGTCGCGTTCTGACAAACCAAGGCGAACACGGACGTCAATAACCGTCACGATACGCCCGCGAAGATTGATCGAGCCTTTGACTTCTGGCGGCGCAAGCGGAATGGAGGCAATTTTATCTGGAGTCAGAATATCCTGAACCTGGAGAACGGGAATACCGAACATCTGTTCCTTGATGATAAAAGTGACAAAGTTTTCGAGTTCCCCACCTGCATGGGCATCAAGTTCATGAGTCTCAGTCGTTGTAACAGCCTGATTCATACTGTTCTCTCCGGGTAATATCTGATTGTTTTTCTTATATTACATTGTGTTATACGCGATAATATAGTGACGATATGATCATCAAAGAACAAAAAATTAAATAATTCCTCTAATTTGTTGAATTTGGGGCTCAAAACAAGCCTTTTTCACCTATGGGCGTTGCGCCCTCAGCCAGTTTCCGACGGTCTTGATCTGTATTTTGTCCATCAAGGCAGGTGCGTGGCCGACGCCGGGAATTTCGACCAGATCGGCCGACGGGCCACGGGTCAGCATTTTTTCCGCTATATCACGAGGCAATACGTCTGACAGTTCGCCGCGCAAAATCAGCACCGGACAGGTAATGGCCTCCCATACGGGCCACAGATTAAATCGTTTGAAGCGAAGTTTGCGGAACGGAATGCTTATGGCCGGATCGTAGTGCATGCGCCAGGAGCCATCATCATTTTGCCTGGCGCTATGCCTGCACAGCCTGTCCCATTGTTCATCTGTCATCGGCCCGAAAGTCGCGCCAACATTCATAAGGTGCGTTTTCAGCGAGGCAAAATCACTGAAAGGTTCCTTGTGCCCAGCATAGGAAGCGATGCGTTTAATCGCCTTTCTGGGGATAACCGGCCCGACATCATTGATAACCAGTGAGCGTATTGGAGAATTTGGCTGGGCGGCCAACATCATCCCGATCAACCCGCCGAGCGACGTTCCAATCCAATCAACCTGCTCAACACCGAGGTGCGCGATCAGTGCCGCCATATCTGCCATGTAGACCGGCATTACGTAGTCTTGTGGATCGCTTAGCCAGTGGCTGTGCCCCCGCCCGGGAAGATCTGGACATGCAACACGGAAATCAGATGTAAGGTCTTCGGCCAAGTCGTCGAAATCACGACCGTTACGGGTCAATCCGTGAACACAGACAACAACGCGTTTACTGTCGCCGTTTCCCCACTGGGTATAGGCGATGCGGTGAAACCCCTTGGGGCCAAGGCTGAGAAACCCTGCTTCTTTGTGCTGTATGTTCATTTCCGACTCTGTTTACCATTTTACACCATATTGATTGTGAATATCTTGCTGCAAGTCAATCCGAATAAAGGAGTCCCTTGATCAACGCACCGGTCAGGTTCATCATCAATCAGGGCATGATGATGTGAAAGGGAGCAACATGAGGCCAACATATTTTATTATGATATCGGCGGCCATATTGGTATCTGGACTTTCGCTTGGTGGATGTACGCCAACGGTAATTCAGGAAACTGCGCAAGCCGCCTTTGAAGACCGTATTACCGAAGATCAGATCAGCGATCTGAAAATCGCCAGCGGAATTCACAAACGTTTGGCGCTGAAGGATAAAAACCTGCTTCTTGATGTTGGCATAGATGTCTGGGAACAGCGTGTAATGCTGACCGGCACGCTGGATGGACGGGCTAGCCTGGACAATGTTCTGGCCCTGACTCGCGAAGATGAACGCATCAAGGTTCTTTACAATGAAATTCGAATTGTTCCGACCGATGAGCTTAACAAACGCCGTGAATTAGCATCAGCCAAGGGGGAAGCAGAAAAAAGCGGTATTGAGCAGACAGTCAACGATTACTGGATTGAAGCAAAAATAAAAGGCAAGCTGATCGGAACCCGCGGCGTTACTTCCGTCAATTATCGTTGGCGCTCCGTGAAAAACACCGTCTATATTATCGGCCGTGCCCGGTCATCTGGGGAACGTGAACAGGTTCTAGGAATCATTCGTGATACCGAAGGCGTCAAAAATACAAAACATTTTGTAGAAGTGAAGCCTATTTCTTAGGGCGAGCAGGATCGTAACGCTAGAACGCCTGCCCCATCAATGCGGTCGGCAACCATGTGGCAATTTAATGTTAACGTTAATTGAGGTACGCGATGCCTGTCGAAGGGCCACTCAACGGAATCACTATTATTGACCTGACCCGGGTACTCGCCGGTCCCTATTGTACCATGGTTTTAGCAGATATGGGGGCGCGCGTAATTAAGGTGGAAAACCCGGAAGGTGGCGATGACGCGCGTCATTTTGGGCCATTTATTGACGACAAGTCAGCCTATTTCATGTCGCTTAACCGCGGCAAGGAAAGTATCGCCCTGAATTTGAAAAATGACGATGACAGGGCGATTCTGGAAAAATTGCTGAAAAATGCAGATGTGCTGGTTGAAAACTTCCGGCCCGGCACAATGGAAAAACTTGGCCTTGGTTGGGCGGAATTGCACCAGCGTTACCCGCGATTAATCTATGCAGCTGCGTCCGGTTTCGGGCATACCGGGCCGTATTCGGATCGCCCGGCCTATGACTTGGTTGTCCAGGCGATGGGTGGAATCATGAGTCTGACCGGACATGAAGGGACGCCGCCTACCCGCGTCGGATCGTCGATCGGCGACATCACCGCCGGCCTGTTTACGGCCATTGGCATCAACGCCGCCTTGCTGAATCGTGAAAAGAATGGTGAAGGCATGAAGATTGACGTCGCCATGTTCGACTGTCAGGTAGCAATCCTGGAAAACGCCATCGCCCGCTATGCCGCTTCCGGTGAAGTGCCAGGCCCAATCGGCGCCCGTCATCCGTCCATTTCCCCATTCGATGCCTTCAAGGCGGCCGACGGACACCTGATTATCGCCGCCGGAAACGATGTCATTTTTAAAAAACTGTGCCTTGCGCTGAGCCGTTCCGATATTTATGAAAATAAGCTTTTTAAAACCAATGTCGGCCGTAGCGAACATCATGCGGCTTTGAAAGACGAGTTGGAAATAGCTCTGGTCACCCAACCCGTTGCCCATTGGCTGCGGGTATTAGGGGAAGCCGGAATACCGTCCGGCCCGATAAACAATGTGGCTCAGGTCCTGGACGATCCTCAAGTGGCGGCCCGTAACATGATTGTCGGCGCTACAGATGCGGTTGCCGGATATATGAAAATGGCAGGTAACCCGATCAAACTATCTTCTTTTGATGACCCCCCAACACGCAACCCGGCCCCGGATCTGGATGCGGATAGAGATCAAATACTGTCGGGTATTGAGAACGATAGATAATACAATTGATTTTTAATATCATTGCTGAATAACACTAGGGGACGTCAGAAAAAATGACCGTAACTATTGACGATATTCGTGCAGCTGCCGATCTAATCGAAGGACGTGTGTTGCGCACACCGTCATTTCGATCCGAGCCACTTTCCGTGATAAGCGGCGCTCATGTGGTACTTAAACTTGAGAACCTTCAGTATACATCATCCTTCAAACCACGGGGTGCCCTGGTAAAATTACTGAGTCTGAGTGACGGCGAAAAGAAGGCCGGAGTTGTGGCGGCGTCTGCCGGCAATCACGCTCAGGGCGTTGCATTTCACGCCCAGAACCTTGGCATACCGGCAACGATTTATATGCCAGTTGGCACACCCTTCACCAAGGTCGGACGTACAGAAAGCATGGGGGCCGACGTCGTCTTGGAAGGGGAAGGCCTAAAAGAGGCGCGTGAAAATGCTCAGGTATTTGCCGACACCAATAACAAAATTTTTATCCATCCCTATGACGATGAAAAAATTATAGCCGGCCAAGGAACCGTCGGCCTTGAGATGTTGACGGATCATCCAGATCTGGACTGTCTGTTGCTACCGATTGGCGGTGGTGGATTGATGGCGGGGTCAGCGATCGCCGCTAAAGCTCTTAAGCCTGATATTGAAATAATTGGTGTCGAGGCGTCTGCATATCCGTCAATGAAATGCGCCATTAATGGACAAGCTGACACATCAGGTGGGCAGACAATTGCCGAAGGTATCGCCGTCAAGGTGCCAGGGGAATTGACCCGTCCGATAATCGAAAAGCTTATTTCAGATGTTCTGCTGGTTGAAGAATCTGAGCTTGAAAACGCTGTGCAAACATACATCGAAACCCAACGATTGATCGTCGAGGGTGCTGGCGCGGCTACTTTGGCGGCGCTACTCGGCAACAAAGAGCGGTTCAAGGGCCGCAGGGTCGGGCTTGTCGTTTCCGGCGGCAATATCGATTCGCGTTTGCTATCTTCCATCCTGATGCGTGGACTGGTGCGCGAGGGGCGCCTGGTCAGATTACGTATCGGCATCACCGATGCTCCTGGCGTTCTGGCCAAGGTGACGGGATTGATCGGCGAATGTGGCGGCAATATCGTCGAGGTCTATCACCAGCGGCTGTTTCAGGATATTCCGGTGAAACTTGCAGACGTCGATGTCGTCATCGAAACTCTGGATGCCCGACACGTCGCCCAGATTATTGCTGGTTTGGAAAATTCAGGGTTCCGGACTCGTCAACTAGGTGGCATGTCAATGGACAACAATTCCGGCTAACGACCTCATCCCCTTCCCGACACCCTCCAAATGTGAAGTCTGGTGCTCCGCTTGTCATCGAGCTCAATAATTTCATCTGCTTCATGGCCTGGCACGTCGAAGGAATTGCTGACCAGGACCGCACCCGTTTTCATCTCGGCCCGGGCCTTATCATAAAGTTTAGGCATCGGCACTGGTGAGAGAAACGCATAGAGCACATCATAGCCCGCAAAATTCAAATGCCAGAAATCTCCAAACCCAACATGCAAGTTCTTCAAGCCGGACAACTTACCTCTAAACCACAACACAGCATATGGAATTGGCGCCGTTTCAACGGCATAAAATTCAACATCAGGGTTTGTCCGGGCAAGATAAAGGGTCGTCCCGCCCAAACCGCCCCCAAGGTCTATAAATTTTATGCCCTTCTGTTTGGGTAAAAGCCCGCTTAATGCCCGCCAAGTGGTTCGGTTGGATAGATACAGCGGCACTCCACCCCGGGCACTGTTCCAATAAACGAGAAGCGTAGCGACAAAAAGCAATAACCAGACCCAGGCCGGCACCTCAGTCCTGAGTGCCCATGCCGCAGTCGCTGGTATCAACACCTGTACCGGCGCCCACCATCTGGAAAGACCTAAAAACAAACCGGCCACGGCCGCCAGAATGCCCTGTAGTACCAGCAGTGACATCAAGGTGGGTTTCCAACCGATATTACCCAGAACGTTACCGAAGATGACGAAGACAAGGGCACCGGATATTATCTGACAGGCAATCACCGTGGTTGTCGGCGAGCCGAAGATGGAACGTTTGGATTCGTCCCCTAATTTGTTTTCCTGCTTTGGGCGCGATGGATCGCTGTCAATCATCATCTTTTTCTAGTCCAGCTTGTCGATATGGGCATAACGCCCCTGATAGTAAAGCAAGGGTCGGCCTTCATCAGCCTGCATCAGTTTTTCGACTCGCCCGACGATAATCAGGTGATCTCCGCCTTCATGCACGGCCTCCAGGCTACATTCGAGATTTGCAAGACACCCGGAAAGGATGGGGGCGCCGCTATTCCATGTTTCGTAGTCAATGCCAGAAAACCTGTCCTCCTTGCGGCTGGCGAAGATATCGGACAGATGTTGCTGGTTTTTTCCCAGCATATTCAGGGCGAAGCCATTGCCGTTGACAAAGGCGTCCAGGCTGCCTGTTGATCGGTCCAGACAAAAAAGGACCAATGGCGGATCCAGTGATAGGGAAGAAAAAGCATTAACAGTAACGCCAACCGGCAGACCCCCATCGAAATAACCGGTGACGACGGTGACACCAGTGGCGAATCTGCCAAGGACGTTTCTAAAAATATTGGAATCTATGCTCAACAATTTTATCCTGTTAAAGGGCTCAAGGCTGCCCTAATCTATTGTTTATATTGATTTTGTGTCCTAAACGGGCGAAAATTGTTCGGCAACGCCAGATCGGATGCTCTATTGTCGTCAGCATTGAGAGTAGAATTCAGCATGGACTAAATAATTAGAACCTTCGGTCGGAAAAGGCGAGTATATCCGATCACTATTAATGAGAATTAAAAATAAATCCTCCGGGGGATCTTTATTTAAATGTTTGCCATCATCGGTTATATCCTTGTTATCGGCAGCGTCATCGGCGGTTATTTGGGGGTCGGCGGGCACCTGAATGTGCTTTGGCAACCTTTTGAATTCGTGATCATTCTTGGCGCGGGGCTCGGCGCGTTTACTGCTGGCAATGCAAGTCTGATGAAACGCATGGGTGGCGCTTTCGCTACCTTTTTCAAAGGCCCAAAATATAAACCCGAGGATTATATGGAGCTCCTCGGCGTTCTTTACGCCGTATTCAAACTTGCGAAAAGCAAAGGAGACCTGGCCCTTGAAGCGCATATCGAAACCCCGGAAGAAAGCTCCCTGTTCCAGAATTTCCCTACATTCTGCCAGGATCATCACGCGATGGAGTTTCTCTGCGATTATCTTCGAATGTTGACGCTTGGCACTTCAAATGCCCACGAAGTTGCCGAAATTATAGATACCGAACTGGAACTACACCATGATGAGGATCATGCCGTTTCAGCCGCCATGCAAGGGCTCGCAGACGCCTTGCCTGCTCTGGGTATTGTTGCCGCCGTTCTTGGTGTTATTCATACCATGGGTTCAATTACCGAGCCGCCGGAAGTTCTCGGTCACCTGATTGGCGGCGCCCTGGTTGGAACCTTTTTTGGCATTCTCGCATCATACGGTTTTGTGGCTCCTATTGCTCAGTCGATCGGTCAAAGCTTTGAATCAGATTCTCATTACCTTAGCTGTGTCAAGGCGGGCATCATCGCGCATATGCAAGGATATGCGCCACAGGTGTCGATTGAATTTGCCCGCAAAACACTGGCAGGAAAAATGCGTCCGACCTTTATCCAGGTCGAAGAAATGATCGGCGAACTGCCGACCACAAGCTGAGTCTGACTGATGGCAGACGTCAACCAGCCAATTATTCTTAAAAAGATAAAAAAAACCGTAGGGGGCCATGGAGGTGGTGCCTGGAAAGTCGCTTATGCCGATTTTGTTACGGCGATGATGGCTTTTTTCCTTTTGCTTTGGTTGCTCAACTCTGTAACCCAGGATCAACTTGAAGGTATCTCTGATTATTTTGCACCGGCCTCAATATCGGCAACAACGAGTGGTGCCGGCGACGTGCTCAGCGGCAAAACGATCGGCGAAGAAGGGGTGATGGAAAAAGAAGCCTCCGTTCCCAGCGTCACGGTCGAGCTACCCCCACCCAAATCTGGTTCGACGACAACGGACGTAGAAGGCGATTCTGGTGCGACAACGGATCAAGAAACCGAGGAATTTCAAAAACAAAAAGTAATTGAAGAAGAGCAATTCCAGGAAGCCGAGAAGAAAATTGAAGATGCGATTCAGGAAATTCCAGCTCTTCAGGAGTTGGCAAAAAGCCTGATGGTCGACAACACCCCTGAAGGGCTGCGCATACAACTTGTCGATCAGGATGGTCTGGCAATGTTTCCGAGTGGTAGCGCGGTTATGCATCCACATACCAGAAAACTGCTGGAACTGGTCACCAAGGCAATTCTGGATCTGCCACAGCTATTGTCCATTTCCGGGCATACGGATGCTGTGAAGTTCGCCAGCAAGCGGGCTTACGGTAACTGGGAGTTGTCGGCCGACCGCGCAAATAATGCGCGCCACGAACTTGAAAAATTGAGTGTGCCTGAAGAACGGATTCAGCGTGTTGTCGGGCTTGCCGCCACAGATCCGCTGTTGCCGGAAGATCCGAATAATGCACGCAACAGACGCTTGTCGATCATCTTGCTACGAGGAACAAGCGTCACACCAAAACCTGATGAGGACCCGGCGAATAAGGCAGAAAACACGGCGCCAGATTCCACAGGCTCTCCAGATGGAGAAACGGTTTTTGAGCCTGTCGGTGATGCCACAGAAAATAATCCTGCTCCTGAGCCCGAATCACCTGCACCTGAGCCAACGCATGCGCCAGAGGTTCTGGAAGAAATGCCAGCCAATATCCCCGAGGCAGTAATGGAAATTACACCGATTGAGATTACGCCTGAATTATTGCCTGAAACGGATGGGGGGCAAGGTGAAGGCGCCTCACAGGAATTGCTGATTCCACCTCTGCCGGAACTAGAACCAGAGCCGGAGCCGGAACCAGAGCCGGTCGTAGAGCCTGAGCCTGAACCACAACCCATACCCGAGCCACAACCCGAACCCGTTCCGGAAGTCCAGGTTGATCAGGGAATCATTCCGGATACGCAAGTTGAGATAACGCCGGTCGAGATCACGCCAATTGATATCTCGCCAATTGAAGTTGTCCCTGTGGAACCGCAGTAATAGGAGGGGGAATTAATGCGACACAAACCCCTGCCGGGTGCAAATTTCTTTTTTTCAACGGCGCCCCTACCCTGCCCATATTTTCCCGACAGGGTGGAGACTCGTGTAGTGACGGAACTGATCGGTCGCAATGCCGAAAGCCTTCATTATTCACTTACCCTTGCCGGGTTCAGGCGGTCCCACACAATAACCTATGCTCCGACCTGCCCGGAATGTGACGCGTGTAGATCGGTCAGGGTTTGTGTCAATGGTTTTGCCCCTTCCCGATCACAACGTCGGGTACAAAAACGCAACAACGAAATCACCGCCGAAATCACACCTGCCATTGCAAATGAGGAGCAGTACGCAATATTTTCGAGCTATCAAGCATCCCGGCATGGCGATGGTGATATGGCAAAAATGGAATACGGGGACTATCAGGCGTTAGTCGAGGAAACAGAAGTTGAAACAAAATTGGTGGAATTTCGCCGCGCAGATGGAACGTTGATAGCCTGTTGCCTTGTAGATCGAATGTCTGGGGGGCTTTCAGCCGTTTACAGCTACTATGATGTCGGTGTCGACCCTCGGCTCAGCATAGGTACCTATATAATCTTGTGGCTGATTGAGAGGGCTAAATCAGAAGGTCTTGATTATGTGTATCTCGGTTTCTGGATCGAGAATTGCGTAAAAATGGATTATAAGTCCGGATTTCGGCCCTTACAGGTTTTTACACCGGATGGTTGGCGAGAGTTGCCCTAAGGCAAAAGGAAATATACACTTAATATCTTGTGATTAACTTTAGCCATAATGAAGAAGTCACAAAAATAATAATACATCAGTTCTATCAGGGAGAATATCGATGAAACGTCGTCAATTCCTAAAGAGCGCCGCCACCGGAATTTCCGGTGCTGCTGTCGCATCACTCGCCACACCCGCTATCGCGCAGGGCATGCGCGAATTAAAAATGGTGACCACATGGCCCAAGAATTTCCCGGGCCTTGGAACCGGCGCTCAAAGGCTTGCCGATTCAATTACCGCAGCTTCGGGGGGGAAACTATCTGTTAAATTGTATGCGGCTGGAGAACTGGTGCCGCCATTTGAAAGTTTCGATGCCGTTTCCAGCGGCACCGCTGATATGTATCACGGCGCCGAATATTACTGGCAGGGCAAGCATAAGGCTTTCAACTTTTTCACAGCCGTTCCCTACGGTTTCACTGCCAATGAAATTGACGCCTGGCTCAACTATGGAGGTGGTCAGGAATTGTGGGATGAACTTTCAGGCGGGTTTAACCTGAAATGTTTTGCCGCTGGCAATACTGGCGTCCAGATGGGTGGCTGGTTCAATAAAGAGGTCAACAGCCTTGAAGATTACAAGGGCCTGAAGATCCGCATGCCCGGACTGGGCGGCGAAGTGCTGCGCCGGATAGGTGCCGCCGCCGTAACCCTGCCGGGTGGCGAAATCTTCCCAGCCCTGCAATCGGGGGCTATCGATGCGACCGAATGGGTAGGGCCGTGGAATGATCTTGCCTTTGGTTTTTACAAAGTCACCAAATATTATTACTGGCCTGGCTTCCATGAACCTGGCTCGACGTTGGCTTGCGGAATCAACAAGGGTGTTTGGGATGGCTTTGCAGCTGATGAAAAGGCCCTTGTTCAGGCTTGCTGCCATGCCGAAAACAATCGCATGTATTCTGAATACAATGCCAAAAACAGTGATGCCCTGAATACACTGATTAATAAACACGACGTACAATTACGCCAGATGCCAGATCCGGTGATGAACGCCATTGGTGAGGCTTCGGGTATCGTGGTTCGCGAAGTCGGCGAAGTAGATGCTCTTGGTAAAAAGATATTGGAAAGCTACCTTTCTTTCCGCACCCAGGCCCTTTCATGGTCAAAAATTTCTGACCAGGCATACTGGAATTCAAGATTACTGCCGTTCAAGTACTAGGATTGTTTTTCTTGCTATTCTAAAAAGACCCGCACCCTTTCGGGTGGGGGTCTTTTTTTTTACTTGATTATTCGGATGGCTCGCTTTGGGGTTTCTTAAAAAAACAGTTTCTGTTCTGGATATGGTCAACGAACGAATTGGCCGTTTTGTCGCATGGGCAGCTATCGCCATGGTGCTGATTCAATTCACTATTGTGGTTATGCGTTACATTTTTGGTATCGGGTCAATCATGATGCAGGAATCCGTCATCTATTTGCATGGCATTCTTTTCATGGTCGGTGCCAGCTACACCCTGCTTCATGAAGGTCATGTCCGGGTTGATATTTTTTATCGAGAGGCAACTCCCCGCACCAAAGCATTTGTAGATCTTTTTGGTTCTTTGTTCCTGCTGCTACCTGTCTGTATTCTTATTTCCTGGTCATCATATCAGTATATCGTGAATTCATGGTCGGCCCTTGAGGGATCAAGAGAAACCAGTGGCATCCAAGCCGTTTTCCTATTGAAGTCGATCATTTGGGTTTTTACGGGCCTGATGATTTTGCAGGGGTTATCCATGGCGGCAAGATCTTATCTGTTTCTTGCCGGTGATCCTCTCGAAAACTCACAAAACAACAAGGGGCATATTTAAAACATGGGACTTAATGAAATCCTGTGCGTTCTGATGTTCGTTGTTGTCTGCTGCGTTTTGCTGGTTGGCTATCCTGTCGCTTTTACATTGGCCGGAACGGGTTTGTTTTTTGCGGGTATTGGTTGGTTTTTCGGCATATTCGATTTTTCTTTTTTTGGAGCATTACCTTCGCGGCTTTTCGGTAATGCCATGACCAACGAAATTCTTGTCGCCGTTCCATTGTTTGTTTTCATGGGAGTGATGCTGGAACGATCTCGAGTCGCCGAGGAACTGCTCGAAAGCATGGGTATGTTATTCGGAAAATTACGCGGGGGGTTGGGTATATCGGTGACAATTGTCGGGGCTTTGTTGGCCGCCTCGACCGGAATCGTCGGTGCTACGGTGGTGACGATGGGGCTTTTGAGCTTGCCGACCATGCTTAAGCGCGGCTATTCGCCGTCATTATCTTGTGGCACTATTTGTGCATCGGGTACGCTGGGTCAAATCATTCCGCCATCAATCGTATTGGTGCTGCTTGGTGACCAGATTTCTAACGCGTACATCGATGCCCAGCGGGAAATTGGCAATTGGTCACCGGACCCGGTATCTGTTGGTGATTTATTTGCTGGAGCCCTGCTACCGGGCTTGTCCCTTGTCGCCATGTATATTGGCTATCAAATTTTGATGGCGTGGTTAAAGCCGGAAACCTCACCGGCGATTCCGGAAGATGAAATTAACGTTGATGGTATCGGTTGGCGCATCGCCCATGCCTTAATTCCGCCCATAGTGCTGATCGTATCTGTTCTTGGCTCAATCCTTGCCGGAGTTGCGACGCCGACAGAGGCGGCAGCCGTCGGAGCCATAGGGTCGCTAATGCTGGCCGGACTGCGGCTCGATGAAAAACGCGGAAAGTCCATATTGATTGGGTTCCTGGCACTGATCGTCATGTTGATGATAGCCAACAGCATGGACTTAAGGGTTTCGCGAAATGAAATTCCAGCCACCGATATGATTGCCATTATTGCGGCCGGAATATGTTCCGCCCTGCTCTGCATCAGCTTGCTAACCAGCCTTTACAGAGTTTACACAACCTACGTTGATGGCTCTGAGACTCCTGTGCTGGTAGATGTCATGCGTTCGACCATGCAAATTTCGGCCATGGTATTTGTTATCCTGATCGGAGCATCCGTCTTTTCACTGGTATTCAGGGGCTTCGGCGGCGATGACTTCGTCCACCATATTCTAAGCGATATTCCGGGCGGCAAGTGGGGGGCCATATTCGCCGTCATGACGGTCATGTTTGTGCTCGGCTTCTTCCTGGATTTTATCGAAATTACCTTTGTCGTCGTACCGATCGTCGCTCCGGTGCTGCTTAAAATGGATATCAACCCGGTGTGGTTGGGTGTGATGATGGCGATGAATTTACAAACGTCATTCCTGACGCCACCGTTTGGTTTCGCGTTATTCTATTTGCGGGGTGTCGCGCCACCGGAAGTCACAACCATGCATATATATCGTGGTGTCGCGCCGTTCGTCGTTATTCAGATATTGGGATTATTGCTTCTGGCCATGTATCCGTCGATCGCGACATGGCTGCCAACGGTGATATTCGGCTAAAAGGTGGTGAATTTTCCGGACGTCGGAAAGCCGCGTGGCACTTTCAGCCCGGCTTGTGATCGCTTGCCCACCCATTTCTTTATTTCCGGCTCGGTGCGGGTTCTCTCCCCACTTTGCCACGAAAGTCCATCCGCAAGCTTGAAGGTGCGGGCATCAACAAGCCCCCCCTTGGCGTGACGCTGCAAGATATTGCCACGCCCCCGGGACATTTCCGGTAATTCATTCAGGGGAAATACCAGGAGCTTGCGGTTCTTGCCAACGGCGGCCACATGGTCATCGTTTTCGCCGACAATAGAGGCTACGACCGCCTCCTCACCCGCACTTAGGTTCAGAACCTGTTTGCCATTCTTGGTTTGGGCGATGACGTCATTTTCAGCGACGATAAAACCGCGACCACCGTCTGAAGCAACCAGTAGCCTGCGGTCTGGCTGATGGATAAACATGGCGACAGGTTCATGTTCGTTGCCGAGGTCAATCATCAAACGCAGAGGCTCGCCATGGCCGCGCGCTCCCGGCAACTTGTCACATCCGATTGTGTAAAAGCGCCCGTTTGTCGCAAACACGACAAGTTTGTCTGTGGTTTGAGCGGTAACGACGAATCTGGCGGAATCGCCTTCCTTGTACTTCATGTCGCCAGCGCTTTCCACATGACCGCGCATGGCCCTGATCCAACCTTTTTCCGAACATATAACGGTAACAGGTTCGCGTTCGATCATTGCTTCCAAGGGAACTATAATTGCAGAAGGCGGTTTGCCGATAATTGTCCGGCGCTTGCCAAGGATTGACTTGGCGCCAAATTCCTTATTTATCTCAGATAGTTCAGCGGCGATCGTTTTCCAGCGTTTATTTTTGTCCTTGAGAAGTGCCCGCAGCTCTTTTTTCTCAGCCTTCAGAACCGTGCTTTCCTTCTTGATTTCCATTTCTTCAAGCTTGCGTAACTGGCGCAAGCGCATATTAAGGATCGATTCAGCCTGCACCTCGGAAAGCTTAAAGGCTTTAATCAACTTTGGCTTTGGCTCGTCCTCGTTACGGATGATTTTGATTACTTTGTCGAGATTAAGGAAAGCGATCAGGTATCCACTCAGAATTTCAAGCCTGTGTTCTATTTTTTCCAGACTGAATTTGGAACGACGAACAAGAACTTCATGGCGATGATCAAGAAAGGCCTGCAACACCTCGCGCAAATTCATCACACGCGGCACGCCGGTACCATCAAGAATATTCATGTTAAGGCCGAAACGGGTTTCCATGTCGGTTTGCCTAAACAGGTGTTCCATCAACATTTCGGCCTCGACCGTACGGTTTTTGGGTTCCAAGACAATCCGCAGTTCTTCTGCTGATTCATCACGGATATCGGCTAACATGGGTAGTTTTCTCACGTTCATCAGTTCGGCGATCTTTTCGATCAGTCGGGATTTTTGAACCTGATACGGAATTTCGGTGACAACCACCTGATACTGGCCGTGGCTCAATTTCTCGACCTGCCATCGGGCCCTGAGGCGGAATCCGCCCCGCCCTGTCTTGTAAGCTTCGACAATGGCGCCTTTCGGTTCGACCAGTTCACCGCCCGTAGGAAAATCCGGTCCCGGGATCATTTCCACCAGCTTGCCGATGGTCGCCTTGGGAAATTTGATTAAATGAGCCAAGGCCGCACAAAGTTCGCCGATATTGTGCGGCGGTATGCTGGTCGCCATGCCGACGGCAATGCCCGCAGACCCGTTGGCTAGTAAATTAGGCACCCTAGCGGGCAGCACCACCGGTTCGGAATCCTCTCCATCATAGGTTTCCCTGAAATTGACGGTATCTTCGTTGATGCCTTCCAGCAGTGTCATGGCGAACGGTGTCAGGCGCGATTCTGTGTAGCGCATGGCGGCGGCATTATCGCCGTCGATATTACCAAAATTCCCCTGCCCATCGATCAACGGATATCGGACGGCAAAATCCTGTGCCAGTCGGACCAGGGTGTCATAAACGGCGACGTCGCCGTGGGGGTGGTACTTGCCGATGACATCGCCGACGACACGGGCGCATTTCTTATAGCCGGTTTTCGGATCCAGCTTTAGTTGAAGCATGGCGTAAAGCAGGCGCCGGTGCACAGGCTTAAGCCCATCGCGCACATCTGGGAGCGACCGCGACATGATTGTCGACAGGGCGTAGCTCAGGTAACGCTCGCTCAGCGCATCGGCCAAGCGGGTGTCACGAATTTCCCCTCCTGACTTCGGAAGTGGTGATTTTTTGCTCATGAATGAACCGGACATAGAATAATAAACACAATATATAGTATCTGAAATGTCGGATTGGTCAATCTGTTGTAGATCGTTAAGTTGTGGAAAAATCAATAAAACCGCTTTATTGGCCCCCCAAACACCACGCCATACCTACTTATTCACCTGGCGGCTTAAGCGTTCGACAAGCCGGCGGCGAGCCGCAGGCTGCTTCTTCCCCGCAAGGGCGAAAACATGGCGTTCCAGGAAATATCCGGTTAGGGCCAGCCCATCGGTAATTTCACGGGTTTCTCCGGCAACGCCACTGGTCATCAGGAACGCCGGCAGCGCAAGCATGGATTTCAGGTAGGGCTCACCTGCCCCCCTTGAAACGGCACGTCCCGATTTTGGCGATACGTAGACAAGGTTTTTCGTGCTTCCAGTTGACGCACAACTTCTCAGATCGAGTCCGAAACCCAGTTCGCCAAGTAGCCCGACTTCCCACTTCACATAAACCGATGGCCAGATATCGCCTTTCAAGGATTCCAGCAGCACTGACAGGCCTTCAAATATAGCCGGATGAGGTTGGCGTTCGGGCAACGACTGTTCGGTTACCGCCAATGCTGCAGAAAGGCAGGCCAATTTATTGGCATCTCCCAACAAGGTCGCGGCATGAGCATGAGATAGCTCGCAGGTGTAATTGCCCAGATGTTCTGCCAGACGTGCGCGCCAGTGGGCCTGGACCTTATTGCCCGGTTGTAGGTCGCCACGTTTTCGCTTTCCGTTACCCCCCCTTACCAGCCCGGCATGAACGCCATAGGCCGACGTCAATAGCGTAACGATAGCGGATGATTCGCCATGCTTACGGGCCGATAAAACGATGCCTTGGTCTGTCCAGTCCATGAGTAGAAATTAATCCGCCTGTATGTAATACTTGGAAAGGTTCAAAAGACGAATCTGCTGTCCAATTATAGAGCAGGAATATGATCCACAAGAAAATTATTGAAAAAGCCCTTGGCAATCTTGAGCCAAAGCGTGCCGAATATTTTGGCGGTATCGCCCGTGCCCTTGAAGAAGACAGGCGCACAGAAGCGAACGCAAACATAATTTACACGGTGCTCAAGGATGTCATGGATGACCTTCCGACCTATATTGAAAAAAAAGAGCTGATAGAACTTATATTCAAGTTCGTCGAAGATAATTATACGCGTTTGCGCGAAATCATGTACGACAGGAAATTTATTCAGGATCAGACCGCTATTCGTAAGGTGACGCGTTATTTCGTGCAGCAGATAATATCTTTGTCATTTGATAAATTAAACAGTGGTGAAATCACATTAGAAGAAAAAGAAGTTCACAAGCTGACATGGCCATATCGGGATACTGACGTTATTGATCCTGAAGAAGAGCCGGAAGCCTGGGCGGAGGCCGTCCGCAAGACTGAAAAGTGGCGAAATGAATATGGTAAGGATCGCCGTAGCCGCGGTCACGCCCGCATTGATGAGGTGGCAACCGATCAAACACATCCGCTTGGAAATAATAAAAAGGTATAAATTTCAGGCGTTGAAATCCAGGCCCCAATCCCGGTATCTTTCGGGGTCATCGCCCCATTTTTCCCTGACTTTCACAAACAGAAACAAGTGAACCCGCCGTTCGAATATCTCCTCGAGCTCTTTTCGGGCCGATTCGCCGATAGATTTTATGCGCGCACCGCCCTTGCCGAGAACAATACCTTTCTGGCTTTGCTTTTCGATATAGACCACCTGGTTGATCGTAACGGAACCGTCATCATGTTCCTGCCAATCTTCAATCTCTACGGTTGCCGCATAGGGCAACTCCTGGTGTAATTGACGGTAAATCTGCTCTCGTGTGATTTCTGCCGCCAGCAACCTGGATGGCATATCCGAAATCTGATCTTCGGGATACAGCCACGGTCCTTCCGGGACGCTCTTCGCCAACTGGTTCAATAGGTCGTCGATCCCATCACCGGTTTTGGCCGAAATCATGAATGTGTGATCGAACAGCCCCGTCTCGGCAAGGCCCGATGTTAGTTCGAGCAATGCGTGTTTTTTGACCAGATCGACCTTGTTGATGGCCAGCCACGCCTTTCGGTCCTGTTTTTTCAAATTATCAATAATCGCCTGGGTATCATGGTCAATGCGGCGAGATGCATCAATCAACAACAGAATCCGGTCAGCGTCAGACGCTCCACCCCAGGCCGAGGCAACCATGGCCCGATCAAGACGGCGTTTCGGAGCAAATATACCGGGGGTGTCGATAAAAATTACCTGGGATGAATCTTCGATGCAAATGCCCAGCACCCGGGTCCTCGTCGTCTGCACCTTGGGTGAAACGATCGATACCTTGACCCCGACCAACCTGTTCATCAAGGTAGACTTGCCGACGTTAGGTGCACCAAGAATGGCAATAAAACCACAGCGCGTGGCCGGGGTGTCCGTCATCAATTATTTTCCTTAAGTAAAATCAACAATTTCTCGGCTACGGCCTGTTCTGCAATACGTTTTGACTGCCCTTTTGCCGTAATCGGGTCGCTGCCGGCAGCGGTAACCGCCATCGTGAAGATTACATCATGGGCCGGGCCTTCCCGTCCCACTTCTTTGTATATGGGTAATTCCAGACCCTTGGATTGTACGAATTCCTGCAATTCCGTTTTAGCGTCTTTGGGTGGTAACAAATCCTCAGCCATTAACGGCGTCCACAGACGGCGAATGAATAAATCGGCGCATTCTGCCCCGCCATCTTGATATATTGCCGCTATAACTGCCTCACATGTATCGGCAAGCAACGCTGGATTGTCACGTCCGCCCCCTTCTTCTTCCGAAGCGGCAAGCCTGACATAAGGTGCAAGGCCAATTTCGCCTGCGATACGGGCAAGTGTTTCCCGGCGTACCAGGGCCGTATGTCGGCGGGCCAGATCGCCCTCATCTTCATTGGGGTAGGTTTCGACAAGCATTGCAGCAACAGCAAGGCCCAAAACCCGGTCGCCTAAAAATTCCATACGTTGATTGGTCGTGATCCTTTCGGCCGCTGTCTTGGCCGTGCTTGGGTGGGTCAGCGCCTGCTCGAGCAACTGCCTATTGGTAAAACTATAACCAATGGCGCCTTCAAACTGTTCAAGGTTTTTGTTCATCAATTTAGAACCGTCAGTCGATAGAACTAAAGAATCTGCTGAAACGAGCCGTCACCGGCCATTTCCAGAACTCCCATCCGTTTCCATCAATTGAGATCCACAGAAATTCGGCCCTACCAATTAAATTCATGCGCGGAATAAACCCTACGTCTGAAAAACGGCTGTCCTTGGAGCTATCCCGGTTATCACCCATGGCAAAGTAATGACCCTCGGGGACATTGAAAACGGGCGTGTTATCGGCACTGCCATCATCACCATAGGCCTCCAGAATGGGGTGGCGAACGCCGTTCGGCAGGGTTTCCATATAGCGAGGAATTCGGCGAACGTTACCAAACCCGTTGTCGATCAAATAATCGTCAACATGTTCGCGCTGCACAGCCGTGCCATTAATATGTAATATGCCATCAACGACCTGAATAGAATCACCCGGCAGTCCAATGAGCCGCTTGATATAGTCCTTTGTCGTGTCTGTCGGTAACCTGAAGACGAAAACGTCTCCGCGCTTTGGCTCGGTGAATAACATTCTGTCTTCTATGACTGGCAGGCTGAACGGCAATGAATACTTGCTGTACCCATAGGACATTTTAGAAACAAACAGATAATCACCTACCAGCAGTGTTGGTATCATTGAACCGGATGGAATGCTGAACGGCTCATAGGCAAAAGCACGGATACTGAGCGCGATCAGGCCCGCATAGAGGACCGTCACGACCGTATCTTTTAAGCCGCCACCGTTATTCTGACTCATGAAAACAAACCGATATTTCTGGCCCTTGATTGGGAAAGCCGGCAGATGAAGCCAGCAGGCGTTGCGTATGTCAAGAAACTTGGTCCTTTGGAAACGCTGATATGATGACGATGGCCTGAGCCAGGGGATAATCATCGGTCAGCGAAACGTCAATCTGGGCCGTACTGCCAGTTGGCAAAAGCTCTGTCAAACGTTTCCTGGCACCGCCGGACAGCTCCATTGTCGGTTTTCCGGAAGAAAGGTTGACGACACCCATATCACGCCAGAAAACGCTGCGCCGAAACCCCGTCCCCAGCGCCTTTGAACATGCTTCTTTGGCGGCAAACCGTTTGGCATAACTTTCAACTCGATTGGCCCGTTTTTCTGATTTCTGACGCTCTGTATCGGTAAAAATGCGGTCGATAAAACGGTCACCGAAACGTTCCAGGGTTTTTTCTATGCGCCGGATATCTATTAGATCGCTACCGATACCGATAATCATGACTGATCACGCGCTTTATCCATTCGGGCGCGCATGGCCTGAATACTTTTCTCAAGGCCAAAGAATATAGCCTCACCGACAAGAAAATGGCCGATGTTCAATTCAGCGATACTGGCAATGGCGGCTATGGGTTCAACCGTATCCAGAGTCAGCCCGTGACCGGCATGACATTCAAGTCCGACTTTTTCAGCATGGGCGGCGGCCTTGATGATACGTGCCAGTTCCCGTTCACGGTCAGCTCCCGTTGCCTCGCAATAGGCCCCGGTATGAAGCTCAACAATCGGAGCGCCCAGAGCCACGGCCCTGTCAAGTTGCTGCGGATCAGCCTCAATAAACAGGGACACCTTGATTCCGGCCTTCGTTAGGGTATTCACATATGGAACCAGGCGATCAAAACCACCGACCACATCAAGCCCCCCCTCTGTCGTCCGCTCGGCGCGATTTTCAGGAACGATGCAGGCCGCGTGAGGCTTATGCCTGAGGGCTATTTCAAGCATTTCCTCAGTTGCCGCCATTTCAAAGTTCAACGGTTTATCTACCTCGGTGCACAGGCGGGTGATGTCATTATCTGAAATATGGCGTCGGTCCTCGCGCAGGTGCGCGGTAATGCCGTCGGCACCTGCCTCGACCGCCAATTTAGCGGCCTCTACGGGGTCCGGATGGATACCGCCACGGGCATTGCGAATGGTTGCGACATGATCGATGTTGACGCCAAGGCGTAGGTGGGTGCTCATGCTTTCGGCTCCACATTGCTTTTCTTTTCTATAACAATTCGCCGCATACGACGTTCCCGGCGGCGGTCCTGGTATGCGCCGATCAGGGGTCTTAATGGCAAATAAAATACGAACCAGACGATGATATACATCGGCAAACTGCCGACAAGCATCGGCCAAAGGATTGGCCAGGCGGTCTCAAAAAGATAGGTCAAATTCAAACTTAACAAGGCTTCCATGCTGTTGGCAAAAACAGCATGGAAATCAAGTGATCCAGCATCTTCACCTTCGCCGCCTACCCCTATCCAGATACCGAGGTTATAAATCCAGGTCCAGATAAAAGGAAAAGTCCAGGGATTGCCAACGGCGGTTCCGATAGCTGATGCCATGATATTAGCCCGTATCAACCAGGCACAAATCCCCCCCAGAATGAAGTGCAGCCCGACGAATGGCGTGAACGAAATAGCCGCACCGCAAGCAAATCCGGCGGCAATGGAATAGGATGATCCGGGCAATCTGGCGATACGGTGAAACAGATACGTAGACGAACGTCGCCACCCCAGGCTTGGCCACAAAAAATCGCGAGCCCGGTGATGAATTTTTTGTTTGTTGCGACGCATAAACATAAGAAAAAATATACGCTATTGTGATGTATTCAGAAAAGTAAAACACATTGTTATTAATAGAGTCCGAACTCTACCCCCTGGCTCTTTCGACCATGTTGATCGCCGGCGTCGCACGAAGTGCCGCTATTATGTTGATTAGGTGCTTGACGTCATGAACTTCTATATCGATTAGCAAATCATAAAATTCCGGTGTCCTGTTGGTGATCTTCAGGTTCGATATGTTGCCTTCGTTCTTGCCGATAACCATGGACAGGGTGCCCAGAACGCCTGGCTCATTCATGACCGTCAGATGGACGCGGCCGACGTGAATATCGGGGATATCTGACTGCTGTTGCCACGATACGTCGAGCCAGCGCTCTGGTGTATCGGTGTAATTTCCAAGTGTATCGCAGTCAATGGTATGAATGGTCACGCCTTTGCCTGTGGTAATGATACCGACAATTCTGTCACCGGGCAGTGGATGACAGCAGCCTGCATAATGAACAGCCATCCCCGGAATCAGGCCCTTGATCGGGATTGCGCTTTCTTCCTTGTCCATCCCATGGCGGGCCTTCATTCGATCAAGCGGAATGGCCTTGGTATTGGTGCGTTTTTTAATCCCGGGGAATACTGCTTCCAGGACATTACGGCCGTTAAGATGACCGGCACCGACCTGAGCTGTCAGGTCTTCCGGGGCGCCTTGCTTGAATACCTTGAGCACCCCGTTAAGCGCCTTATCGGTGAATTCGTAACCCTCGGCCCTGAATTCTCGCTGCAAGATGGCCCGCCCAAGCTGTACATATTGTTCTCGCTGCTGCAAGTGAACAAACCGGCGGATACGAGCGCGGGCCTTGCCGGTAACGACGAAACGCTCCCAGGTCGGTGATGGGGTCTGCGCGTTCGATGTCAGAATTTCGACCTGATCACCATTATGCAAAACGGTATGTAGAGGCACCATTCTGCCGTTGACTTTAGCCCCTACGCATCTGTCACCGACTTCGGAATGAACGGCAAAGGCAAAGTCGACCGGCGTCGCGCCCTGCGGCATGTTAATCAGGTCGCCGCGTGGCGTGAAACAGAAAACCTGATCTTCATACATTTCAAGTTTGGTGTGCTCCAGAAAATCCTCCGGGCCAGACGCGTGCTCAAGAATATCGAGTAATTCCCTGATCCACCTGTACTGACGGCCTTCGGTTTTGCCCGTATCTTGCTTATATGTCCAATGAGCGGCGACGCCGTTTTCGGCAATATCATGCATTTCCTGGGTTCTAATCTGGATTTCGATGCGGTGCTGTTCCGGGCCCAAAACGCCAGTGTGAAGGGATCGATACCCGTTCGGCTTGGCGGTGCTTATGAAATCTTTAAAACGGCCCGGAACCATGCGATAGGCACCATGAATGATGCCAAGAGCCTGATAACATTCCTCGACTGAGCCGACGATGATGCGAAACGCCATGATATCGGAAAGTTGCTCGAAAGCGACTTCCTTGTGCTGCATTTTGCGCCATATGGAATGTGGTAACTTTTCACGCCCCTTTATCAGAGATTCCACACCGGCGTCCTTCAAGGTCTTTCCAAGTTCACTCTTGATCCGGTTGACCAGGTCGCTGCCTTCGTCGCGCAGGAACTCCAGACGGGATAAAATCGAGCTTCGGGCTTCCGGGTTTGTTTCGGCGAATGCCAGGTCCTCGAGTTCATTTTTCATTTCCTGCATACCGATGCGCTCGGCCAGTGGGGAGAAAATTTCAAGGGTTTCAACGGCGATGCGGCGACGCTTATCGGCATCCTTGATGTAATGAAGGGTGCGCATGTTGTGAAGGCGATCGGCCAGTTTAACCAGTAGAACGCGGATGTCATCGGACATGGCGATTAGCAGTTTGCGGAAATTTTCCGCCTGCTTGGTATGGTCGGACTGCATCTCAATCCGCGTCAGCTTGGTTACGCCATCGACAAGGCGGCCAATCTCCTCGCCAAAAATTTTCTCTACTTCTTCTTGGGTGGCGAGGGTGTCTTCGATGGTGTCGTGCAGCAATGCGGTAATGATGGTGCCGCAATCAAGCTTGTAATGGGTAAGGATGCCGGCAACTTCCAGCGGGTGCAGAAAATACGGATCACCGGAAGCGCGTTTCTGGTTGCCGTGGGCCTTCATGGAAAAGACGTAGGCGCGGTTTAATGCTTCTTCATCAGCATTTGGATCGTAGGATTTTACCTGATCAACGAGCTCTATTTGCCGGATCATGTCATCGTCCCTCGCCGGTCAGAACCTTGCAGGCGGGGGGCCGGCTCAATTCAGCCCTCTCCGGCGGCAGCCTCTTCGCCAGCATCTTCGGGCGCAACGACCTCGTCAATATCTTCGTACATACCTTTGATCTTGGGGGCCGCTTCATTGGAGTCTGCCGCTTCCTTATGAATGGCCTGCATGTCCATATCATCGTCTTCAGGCTCGTCCATCTCGATCCTCTGCTGAAGGCTCTTGATCAACGCATCTTCCAGAAGATCAAGTTCCACCTTATCCTCGGCAATTTCACGCAGGGCGACGACGGGATTTTTATCGTTATCCTTTTCGACGGTCAGGGGCGCGCCAGCAGAAATATTACGCGCTCTTTGCGCAGCCAACATCACCAGTTCGAAACGGTTCGGAATCTTGGTGACGCAATCTTCAACGGTAACTCGAGCCATCTGTTAACTTCTCCAACGATATAAACACCTTAGGCGAACGCCGATATATATTGTGCAAAGCAGCACAAAGCAAGACAAATGACGGTATTTCCCTTGATTCAGGCATATTCAGGCCGGTTCCGTATGCTGGTCCGGGGGCAGCACGGAAATCATGTCCTCAACCCTGTCATGGCTCACCGGATGGCGCCAGTCTGGGGCGATCACCTGGATCGGCAGCAGCACAAACCCCCTTTCATGGAGCCGTGGATGGGGGATAACCAGTCCTCCGGGCTGATCTTCAAGCACCATATCGCCATAGGCCAGAAGGTCGAGATCAAGGATTCTTGCGGCATTCGGGACCCCGCGCTGGCGTCCAAAGTCTGTTTCCACCTGCAAAAGCCGCTCCATGATGCCTGCTGGCGGCAAACCGGTCTCAATGGCGACCACCCCGTTGATATACCAGGGCTGGTCGGACACCGGAACTGGGGCGCTTTTGAACCACCCGGACCGGGCGATAACGGATAGCCCGGCAGGCCCGAGAGCCTCAACGGCCGCCTCACACGTGGCCTGGGGAGAGCCGTGCTCCGGGCTGGGCAAATTGGCGCCGATGCCGATCAGTATCAAAGTCACTCTCCTTAAGCGCGGCAATTTGGCCTTGCAGGTCAATGCCCGGAAGCCTACCTATAAACCATTAGAGACCCCTGGCCACGGTCATATTGGGCCTGAATGTATTTATCCGCAGCCCCCGAAATGTCTTTTAGGCAGCCAACTATTAACATCAAGCACTACCAATAACATATTGTAAAAAAAGGATATTCTAAAATGAATTTTTATAATGACGAGCGCATTGGTTTGTTCATTGACGGCTCCAATCTGTATGCGGCGGCGCGCGCCCTGAACTTCGATATTGACTACAAGCAACTGCTGGCGACGTTTGCAAAAGAAGGCCGCCTGATCCGCGCCCTGTACTACACCGCCCTGCTTGAAGATCAGGAATATTCCCCGATCCGCCCGCTTGTCGACTGGCTTGATTACAACGGCTACACCATGGTCACCAAACCGGCCAAGGAATTCACCGATTCTGCTGGCCGCCGCAAGATCAAGGGCAACATGGACATCGAAATCGCCATCGATGTCATGGAAATGTGCGATCAGCTGGACCATATCGTGCTGTTTTCCGGTGATGGTGATTTCCGCCGCCTGCTCGAGGCCGTGCAGCGGCGCGGCGTTCGGGTATCCGTGGTCAGCACGGTCAAGTCAAACCCGCCCATGGTCGCCGACGAACTGCGCCGCCAAGCCGACTGCTTCATTGAAATGACCGACATCAAGGACAGGATCTGCCGTTCCACATCCCGCAACGATGATGCCGCCGCCATTCCGGACGATTCTCACTTGGGCCTGGACCTGGAATCGGCCTGAGCGCCCCCCGGTGAACGCCAGCCGCCCACAAATTTCATCAGCCGCGCCGGACAGGGACTGCCCGTTGTGTCCGCGTCTGGTCGCCTACCGCCTGGGCAACCGCGCCGATTATACGGGCTGGCATAACGCCCCGGTTGCCTCGTTCGGCGATTCGGGGGCGGCGTTGCTGGTCGTCGGCCTGGCCCCCGGCCTGAAAGGGGCTAACCGGACCGGCCGGCCGTTTACCGGCGATGTGGCCGGCGACCTGCTGTACCCGACCCTGCTGCGGTTCGGGCTGGCGCGGGGTGAATTTATGGCCGAAGCCGATGACGGCCTGAGCCTGATCAATTGCCGGATCACCAACGCGGTTCGCTGCGCGCCCCCGCAGAACAAGGTGGTTGCCGCCGAAACAAAGGCCTGCGGCGTGTTTTTAGCGGCTGAAATCGCCGCCATGACGAATTTAAAGGTGCTGCTGGCCCTGGGCGGTGTCGCCCATGGAGCCATTCTGTCGGTGCTCGGGGAGAAAAAAAGCGCCTATAAATTCAGCCACGGCGCCCGGCATACGCTGCAAAGCGGCATCATCCTGGCCGACAGCTATCATTGCTCGCGCTACAACACCAATACGAGGCGGCTAACAGGTGACATGTTCGACAATGTCTTTCACAATGTTGTGGAGATTCTTTGACCCCATAACATGTGATTGATCCCCATGGCCGAAATCATCAGCCTCAATCAGGTACGCAAGCAAAAGAACAAGGCCGAGAAGCAGGCCAAATCCGCCGAAAACCGCAGCCTGTTCGGCCAAAGCAAGCCTGAAAAATCAAGAAACAAGGCCGCTAAAGACCTTCAGGATGGCAAGCTCGACGGCCTCAGGATTTTGCGGCCGCCGGAAGACGGCGACGACATCGCCTGATAAAAAAAAGTGAAGGAACGAAAGCCAATTAATCCTTTTGAATCAAGGGTCGCTGATTCTTGGCGTCGGGCCTGCTCCGCCCCTGCCGCGGAACAATAACATCAGATGGACAATTTCAAAGAACAGGTAGGGACTATAATCCTAAGTTGGCCGATTGTCAAGGTCCCCCCCGCCCCTTAATCGTCCGTCGTCGTGTCGGTTTCCGGGTCGAACAACCGGTGCAGGTGGACAATCACGTATTTGATGTCGGCTTCATCGACCCGCGCCTGGCTGGCGCCGCGCCAGGCTTCCATGGCCTTGGCGTTGCTCGGATAAATACCGACGATATCGATCTCGTCGCAATGGCTGAAATCGAGCCCCTGGGGATCATCCACACGGCCCCCGAAGACGAGGTGTAGCAAGGGTTTTTTGGTCATATTCATATTCTCCTTCTGGATCGGCTCACGATAGGTGAGTTTTTATCCATGTGATAGCCCATTGTCTTCCATACAAGAGCCTGAGTTCCGCCTCTAACTGTCTGAATATAGAGTCTAAATTGATTTTAAAAGTCTAAAAAACCTCTCCTAAGAGTCTAATTCACCCCAACTTACGGTCTATTTTACAGTTTGACAGTTAGTATTCTGCTAACTAAAGTGTCCAAACATTAACTGTTTATTTAGACATTTAGTGAGGTGACGGGTGCTAACCAGCCGACAACTGATGCAGCGGGCCGGGATTTCCCGGGCAACACTGAATAATTACATCCAGATGGGCATCCTGCCCAAACCTGTGTTGGCACCGGGACAGGGCCGCACCCGCCGGATCGGGCATTTTCTGCCGGAAAGCCTGGAGGCTATCGCAAACGTCAACCAACTTAAAAAACGGGGCCACACCATGACTGAAATCGCTTCAATGATGGCAAACAATGACACCGCCGAAAGCACGGGTAACGTAACCAAGCTGGATGAACGACGGCGCGGCACTGAACGGCGCAATGATGGCTTTCAGGGCGTCCCGCAAGGTCTCGGCGGCGGCCTGCGCCTGACCGTCGATCAGATGACCTCGCCGGCTTACATGGTCAATACCCGCTTCGAGCTGGAATGGTCCAACCTTGAGGCCGGTGAAACCATCCCGGTGCTGGCCTCGGGCATCAGCGGCGACATTGCCGAGCGTAATATTTTTGCGCTTTTTTACCGGGATGAAATCTTCCGGGCCGCTGCAAGCCGGGAAGATATTTTAAAATTTCACCTGTCCCTGGCCAAAAACAGGATGTCGCGTACCGCCCTGCTGACCGCCGATGCAGACCTTGGCGATGAGGACTTGAACGAATTGGGCCGGCTTTACGACGAAACCGAGGCCGCCCCCCTGGGCCAGGTCCTGCATATCCAGGTCAACCTGGCACCCCGGGGCGAGGATGAGCGCTGGCATGACATTTTTACCTCGACCTTCCGTGAGGGATTCTTTTATGCCTACGTGCCGGTTCAGGATGAAAACGATTCCCTGATGCAGCTTTTGGCGCGTCGCGACATCGTCATTGGCGATTTGTTGAAACGCCGTCGCCCCTACCTGACGCCGGTCGCCGTCATCGTCGCCGATTTGCAGGACTCGGTAAAAATATGCGCCGAGCTGCCGCCGGAAGAATACTTCGAGCTGATCAACGATGTATGGGGCGCCATGGCGCCGAAAATCCGCAAGTACTACGCCACCCATGGCAAGCACGTGGGCGACGGCATGGTTTATTATTTTTTCCCACAGCCGGACAGCAATTACGCCATGAACGCACTGATGTGCGCCGAGGAAATGAAAGACGCCATGCGGGAGATCAGCCGGGCCTGGAAAATGCGCAAGAACTGGGCCAATGAGCTGTTGCTCAACATCGGCCTGCATGAAGGCCAGGAATGGTTCGGCTCATTCCAGACGCCGACCCATGTCGAGGTGACTGTGCTCGGTGATACCATCAACATGGCGGCGCGGCTCAGCGATTTCGCCCGTGGCGGTTCCGTGTGGATCAGCAAATCCATGTTCGGGCAGTTGAGTTCGAAAGAACGCGACCGGGTCAGCTACGGGGTGCGGCGCAAGGCTGAAGACGGCTCGGATATCCTGGTGCCGGCGACTTATTCCCGCATCTCCAACCTGCTTGATCTGGAAGATCACCGGAACGTCAAATTCCGCGACATCGCCGCCCTGGCGGTGACCGAGGTGATCGGGGTCGAGGGGGCTGGGGAGTGAGGGGGATTCCATATCTTGCATGGGGCATCCTGCCCTTGCGGTTGATGGGGCTTTAGGGGCCGGGCGATGCGTAAGCTGTCAATTCCTCAGATTTTCAACAAGTTTCTCAAGTTCCCCCCTGATATTATCAATAACCCTGGTCCAATCGTTGCGTTCTTGTTGCCGGAATAAACGCAATGCGGGATACCAGGGGCTGCCCTGCCCTTCGACCATCCAGCGCCAGTCGGGGATGTCAGGCAGCAGGGTCCAGGTTGGAATGCCGAGCGCGCCTGCCAGGTGTACGGTGCTGTTATCAATTGAAATCACCAGATCAAGGGCGGCAATCTGAGCCGCAAACCCATCCATGTCCTGTAGCGGATCTATATTGCCGTCCTGAAAAATATCCAGGCCGGTATTGTTCTTAAAATTAGCCAAATCCTTCACTACGTCACCGTACTGCAGGTTGATGAACTGGCAATCAGCATTGGCAAGAAGCGACCGCAATTGATCCAGCGACACGCTTCGCTTCATGCCGGCTTTGGCATTGCCACTACGCCAGGACACGCCGACCAGAAACTTGCCGGGCCATCGGTGCGCGTAATCATTTCGCATACGCGACTGGTTTTCCTTGTTCGGGTAAATGAATTCCGGCCGTTTGGGGAACGCGTCAATATGGGTGCGAAAATGCGCGCCCATGTCACCGGCCAGGAACTGGACGTCAAACCCACCCCTTATTGATTCATCGGCTGGCGAACTCGGGTGATCGAGAAACGAAATTTCGGGGAATGACCTTTCAAACAAAGGCAACAGGCGTTTGTCGCATTGAACAACGATGGCGCTGGAAAATTTGGCTAAATCCGGCAGCATGCTGGCGAACATGATCTCGTCACCGATCCCTTGCTCCATCCGGATCAATATTTTTTTCCCCGCCAGTTTCTCCCCGGTCCAGAAGGGTGCGGTATAAATATTTTTGCGGTGACCATTGGTGAAATCTTTAACCTGCCGCCGCCAGGCATAATTTTTCCAGCCGTCCGGGAAGTCCCCCATGGCCAATTGAAGCATGCCAAGGTTGTTATGGGCTTCGGCATAATCGGGATTAATGATAAGGGCCGCGTGGTAGCTGGCCAGGGCCGCGTCCCATCGCCCCAGCTCTTTCAGCGCATTGCCAAGATTGCCATGGGCCTCTGCCAAACCCGGGTTGATGGCAAGGGCGCGGCGATGGCTGGCGATGGCATCTTCCAGGCGGCCTGCCTCTTTCAACGTTTTACCAAGATTGCTGTGGGCCTCGGCGTAATCGGGATTGATCGCCAGCGCCCGTAAATGGCTGGCGATGGCGTCCTCCAGGTGGTCCTGATCGTGCAGGGCCAGCCCCAGGTTGGTGTGGGCGCCGGCCATATCAGGTGCCAGCGCCAGCCCCTTGCGGTAGCTGGCGATGGCATCATCCAGTCGGCCCAAGTCCTTCAGGGCATTGCCAAGATTGACATGGGTTTCGGCATTGTTCGGGTTCAGGGCCAACGCCTTCCGGTAGCTGGCCGCAGCCCCGTCCATATCGCCCGCATCGACAAGAGCGGCGCCCAGGTTGGCATGGATTTCCGCATCGCCCGGAGAGATCGCGAGGGCCTTGCCGTAACTGGCGGCGGCATCCGAGGCGCGTCCCTGGGCCAGCAACGCATTGCCCAGGTTGCTGTGATAGGCGGCGACAGCAGGGTTGAGCCCGATGGCCGTTCCGATCAACGTCACGGCAGTTTCATGATCGCCCCCCTGATGGGCAATAATGCCCAAAAGGTGGCTGGCATCGGCGTGGTTGGGCTGGGCCGCCAAAACTTGTTCGTAGGCGGCTTTGGCATCGGCCAGCTGTCCGGCTTGATGAGCCCGCAGTCCGGCTTGCAAAACAGAGTGAAGATCAGCGTTTATGGGTTCGTTCATCCGATGGACACCCGATCAGGGAACAACAAAAGGTTCTCCATCCAGCCAGCTTTGGGGACGCCAGACAGGGCCGGCGGAACTCTGCCGCCACCCGGCGGAGGTAATCATCAGCACGGACACTTGCGGGTACTCGATAGAGATACTGTCAACCATGCCCTTCCACCAATCGGCGCTACGAACCGTAACATGGGCGTTTTCACCGTTTGGCAACATGGCTGCCGCCGCGTAACAGGCCACGTTCAAAATAATCAGGTTTTCGGCGTAGGAAAACAGGTCCCGTAAAACTGTCGGTACATCGTTAATGAAAATATGTTCCAGAACATCGAATGAAACCACGCAATCAACTTTCTGTCGTTCGTCCAGTTGTCTTCCGGGATCATATTTGTAGGCATTTTCAAGGGAAAAGTATTCGATTGCCGATTGCCCGGAATCATCAAACCCCTTGGCTTGCCAATCAGAACCGCCGCTTCCGTAATCCAGTACCGTGCGGACGGCAAATTTGGCCATTAATTCTTGCAATTGGGGCCTGTAGACGCGGAGTTCAAAATCGCTGAAAGCGACATCGACCTTTATTCCGTCTGTGCGATCGTACCCGTCCCGGACCATTTGTTCGTACAAGGACACCAGTTGTTGACCCTTGGCGGATAATTCCATGATTAGAAAACCTTTGTTTGCCAATTGGCCCGAAGGGCATGATAGGCCAAATTATCGGTAATTATTTAATGATTTCCTACCTTGTTATTGTTTCTTGAGGCGCCCCTACCCTTTGTCCCGCAACAATCGCGCCTTGTCGCGCTTCCAGTCCCGTTCCTTGACGTCGGCGCGTTTGTCGCCCTTGTCCTTGCCCCGGCCGAGGCCGAGATCGACCTTGGCCATGCCGCGCTCGTTGAAGAAGATGCTGAGTGGCACCAGGGTCATGCCCTTGCGATTGATGGCGGCCAGCAGTTTGGTGATTTCGCGTTTGTGGAGCAGCAGTTTTCTGGGCCGCTTCGGCTCAAGGTCGAAGTGACTGGCCGCCGCATATTCCGGGATATAGGCGTTGATCAGGTAGAGCTCGCCATCCTGCTCGGAAGCATAAGCATCGGTAATGGTGGCGCGGCCTTCGCGCAAGGATTTGACTTCGGCCCCGGCCAGCATGATGCCGGCCTCGAAGTTTTCCTCGATGGCGTAGTTGTGCCGCGCTTTGCGGTTCTGGGCGGCGATGTTGGCCGCCGTTTTCTTTTTCTTGGCCATCTATTGAGGCCGCTTAATTGAGAAGCCCGACCGAGACGAGGGCTTCCCTGACCTGAACCTTGCTGGTCTCGGCAATCTCGCACATGGGAAGGCGGACTTCCGACGAACAAAGCCCAAGCAGCTCGGCGGCATACTTGACCGGGCCGGGGCTCGATTCACAGAACATTGCCTTGTGCAAGGGCATCAAGCGGTCCTGAAGCTGCATCACGGTTTCCATGTCGCCGCCACGCCATGCCCGGTGCATGTCGGCGCACAGGCGCGGTGCCACATTGGCGGTCACCGAAATGCAGCCGTGGCCACCGGCAGCCATGTAAGGAATAACCGTGCCGTCTTCGCCGGACAACTGGCAAAAATCCTTACCAATGGCGAGGCGTGTCAACTGCGGCCGGGTCAGGTCGGCGGTCGCATCCTTGACCCCGATAATGTTTGGAATCTTGGCCAAACGCGCCATGGTTTCAATGCTCATGTCGACGATGCTGCGGCCCGGAATATTATAGATAATGATCGGGATATCGGCGGCATCGGCGGCGGCCTTGAAATGGCGGTACTGGCCTTCCGGCGTTGGCTTGTTGTAATAGGGCATGACCACCAGGGCGGCATCGGCGCCGGCCTTCTTGGCATGCTTGACCAGCGAGATTGTCTCGTCGGTCGAGTTGGAGCCGGCCCCGGCAATAACCGGCACCCGGCCGGCCGCCGCCTCGATGCACAGCTCGGTCACATGCATATGCTCGTCATGGGTCAGGGTCGGCGATTCGCCGGTGGTGCCGCACGGCACGAAACCGTCGGTGCCCTCGCCCAAATGCCATTCGACCAGCGATTTAAAAGCCGCCTCGTCCACCTTGAGATTGGTGAACGGGGTAATCAGGGCGGGCATGGATCCCTGGAACATGGCTTCCTCCATTAATAAATCTTGAATAACAAGGCGCGCACCATACTCCTACCAGCTTTTTGGGGCAAGACAATGGCTTCACCTGCCATGGGTTGTGATCAAAGCGGTCCCGGCATAGAGTTTCCGGGCCTGAAGCAAGAACGGGAATATAAGACCTATGATTCGGCCCCAGCACTTTCTGATCAAATTCCTGCTGATTGTCCCGCTGTTGGTGGGCGTCACCGATGCTTATGGCGAGGCCTTTATCAAGGGCATCGGCTCGGAAGAGGCGCTGCTGTCAAAGGCCGACGCCAAAGCGCTGGCCTCGGCTTTCCAGGCCGCCGATAAGGAACGCTGGGGCACGGCCCGCCGCCACGCCAATACCCTCAAGGATGCTTTGGCCCGCAAGATTTTTTTATGGTTCGACCTGCATCGGCGCGATACCGGGGCCAGTTTTGAGACTCTCTCTGCCTTTATCGAAGACAACCCAGCATGGCCGGGGATGGCCGACCTCAGGCAACGGGCCGAGGAAAAAATGACCCGGCAGACCGCCACGCGAAGTGTTATCGACTGGTTCGAGAAATTTGAGCCGGTCAGCACCGACGGATGGGTGCGTTATGCCCAGGCCCTGCTTGATGCGGGCGACACGGGCAAGGCCAAAGAAATCATCCGCGATACCTGGGTTAATCGCAATTTTTCCAAACGTCCGGAACAATATTTCTATAAAAACTACCGTAAATATCTGACCTACGGCGATCATGTAGCAAGACTGGACAGACTTTTATGGGAAGGCAAAAACTGGCCGGTGCGCCGCATGCTTATGAAGGTCAAAAAGGATATACGCGCCGTCGCCCAAGCCCGGCTATTTCTGCGCCAACGATACGGCAACGTTGATACGGCCATAGCCAGGATTCCGGCGGCGTTGAAAAACGATCCCGGCCTGGTTTATGAACGCCTGCGCTGGCGCCGCGCCCGAGGCCGGTTTGAAGGGGCCATCGAACTGCTTGATATACCCCTGGGCAATCTGGTCAGGCCTGATCTATGGGCCAAGGAAAGGATTCTTCTGGCCCGGCGGGGCCTGAAAAAGGGCTATATCACCGAGGCCTATAAACTGGTCGCCGAGCATCAGTTAAGTGAAGGGTCCGAATACGCAGAGGCGGAATGGCTGGCCGGGTGGATCGCCCTCAGGTTTCTGAACCAGCCGAAGACAGCCCTCAAACATTTTGTCGGGCTTTTTGATAACGTCAATTTTCCCGTAAGTCAGGCCCGCGGCGCCTATTGGGCGGCCCGCGCGGCCGAGGCTATGGACGACAAGCAAGCCGCCCATATGTGGTATTCCATCGCCACCAAGCGCCCGACCGTCTTTTACGGACAATTGGCGGCCTCGCACTTGAATGATGGACACGGCCTGGTATTGCCCGTTCCGCCCGAACCTTCGGAACAAGAAAAAGCCCGTTTCAAAAACAACAAGCTGACCAGGGCCGTTGAAATTCTTTATCAGGTCGATGAACTGGACCGGATAAAGCCCTTTATTATGGCGCTTGCAGAATCGGAAACCGGCGCCGCATGGAAACTGCTGACGGCCCGCCATGCCCGCAATCATGAACGCCTGGACCTGGGCATCCGCATTGCCAAAAGGTCAAGCCGCGATGGAACGGAATTGATAGAAGTCGGCTATCCCATGCTGGTGCCGCCGTCATTACGCACAAGATCCAAAGACCGGCCCCTGGAACTTCCCCTGGTGTTGGCCATGATCCGGCAGGAAAGCGCCTTTTATACCAAGGCCAAAAGCCATGCCAATGCACGCGGACTGATGCAGATCCTGCCGAGTACGGCCAAGAAAGTCGCCGGCAAATTGCGTATTCCCTATTCAAAGAAACGCCTGTTGACGGACCCCCAATACAACATGCTGATCGGTCAGTCCTACCTGGCCGGGCTTATCGATGAATTTGAAGGCTCCTACGTGCTGGCCCTGAGTGCCTATAACGCAGGACCGGGAAGGGCTAGAAACTGGTCGAAAATAAACGGCAAACTAAACGATAAAGATGTTGATAATGTGGACTGGATCGAAATGATTCCCTTCAATGAAACAAGAAATTACGTGCAGCGGGTGCTTGAAAACCTGCAAATTTACCGCCTGCGCCTGGCCACCGCGCAAGTAGCTGAAACATTGGAAAAGGATCTGGGGCGTTGAAAAATATTGATGCCTGCGTGTTTGATGCCTACGGAACCCTTTTCAACGTAGCCGCAGCAGCAAACCGTTGCCGTGATGCGTTGGCCGGAAAAGCCGATGAATTATCGGCATTGTGGCGAACCAAACAACTTGAATACACATGGCTGAGAAGCCTGATGGGCGATTATGTCGATTTTAAGCAGATCACAGGCGATGGCCTTGATTACGCCCTCGATACTCTTGATATCAACGATACCGCTTTGCGCGATCGGTTGATGAATCTTTATCTGGAGCTGGATGCCTATCCGGAAGTGGTGGACGTTCTTAAAGTTTTAAACGACGGCGGTATCCCTTCGGCGATCCTGTCCAATGGTTCACCGGACATGTTGTCATCGGCCACCGAAAATGCCGGCATCAAAGATCTACTGGCCGATGTATATTCCGTTGATGAACCCAAAGTTTATAAACCGGACCCGCGGGTTTACCAGCTTGCGGTCGACGGCCTAGCCATAGCGGCCGAGCGGATCTGTTTTATGTCGTCCAATGCCTGGGATGTGGCGGGGGCCGCCCATTTTGGTTTTCGCGTCGTCTGGGTGAACAGGTTCGGTCAAAAACGCGAACGGCTGCCGGGACAACCGGAACATGAAATTTCAACCCTGGCAGAACTCCCTGCCCTACTGGGTCTGAAGACTTGATGGACCTGCCAAGCACAACCGACATCAAAAGCGCCGCCTTAGGGCTTGAGGGCAAGGCCCGGGTAACGCCGTTGCTGGAATCACAAATCTTAAACGAACGACTTGGCGGGCGTTTGCTGATTAAGCCTGAAATGCTGCAAGTGACCGGCTCGTTTAAATTTCGTGGTGCCTATAATTTCATAAGCAGGATTCCAGAGGATCAGAAAAAACATGGCGTTGTCGCCTTTTCGTCCGGCAATCATGCGCAGGGCGTGGCGGCGGCATCGAAAATGTTTGGCATGCGGTCGACCATTATTATGCCGGAAGATGCGCCGGAAATTAAAATTTCCAATACCCGTGCCCTGGGCGCCGACGTGGTTCTCTATAACCGCAAGAAAGAGGCCCGGGAAAACATCGGTCGCCGTATTACCGAAGAAACCGGCGCCACCCTGATCAGGCCCTATGACGATCCGTTGATTATTGCAGGGCAAGGAACCATCGGGCTTGAAGTCGCGGCCCAGACACGGGCCATGGGGATTGTGATTGATGCCCTGCTCAGCCCGTGTGGCGGCGGCGGCCTGGTTGCCGGAACGGCCCTGGCGCTGGCTGATGAAAGCCCGGATACGGAAATTTATTCAGTTGAACCCGAAGACTACGACGACACTGCCATGTCACTCATCGCCGGTGAACGGTTAGCCAACTTCCCCCGCAAGGTATCTTTTTGTGACGCCTTGCTGGCACCGGAACCGGGGGAGCTGACCTTCGCCATAAATTCCCGGCTGCTGACGGGCGGGCTTGCCGTTTCAGACGATGAGGTGGGCCGCGCCATGCAGGTCGCCTTCAGGGAATTCAAGGTGGTTTCCGAGCCGGGCGGCGCGGTGGCCCTGGCGGCCGCCCTATCAGGGGCGTACGACATCACAGGCAAGACAGCCGTGGTCGTTATGTCGGGCGGTAATGTCGATGGGGCAATTTTCGCCGCAGCCTTGCAAGGGTAGAGGCTGAACCTTAGGCGTTACTGGCAACCTTTGGCGGGCCGTCGGACTCCAAGCGCTTGGCGGGCTGATCTTCCGGTTTCTTAACCAGATTGATGTTTCCCTTTTCCGCCAGTTCCGAACTGGACATGTGCTCGCACAGGCCCTCAAGGAAAGCGCCAGTTTCAATGGACAGGTCTTCGTGCAGAATATCGCCGACCACATGGGCCGTCTTGGCCAAGGTGACGGAACGGGCCTTTATCTGGCCATTGACCTGGCCATGAACGCGGATCGAATCGGCAAATATCTCGCCCGTGATGTTGGCGGTTTCGCCGACAAGCAGGGTCTTGGTATGAATGTCCCCTAAAACCGTTCCGTCGATATGAATTTCGCCGGCACTTTTCAGGTCGCCAACCATTTTAAGGTCGGCACTGATAATCGAAGGTGGCGACGGCTTCAACTGTGGCGTCGTGGTAGGCGCACTGCCCTTGTTGCCTGTATCGATTTTTTTATTCTTGGAAAACATATCGACCTGCCTTGAAAAACTTCAACGGGTTAATATTGCTACCGCGGAAGGAAATTTCGTAATGAAGATGAGCCCCAGTGCTTCTGCCGGTGCTACCCAGCAGGCCAACCTTATCACGGAAATTCACCTGCTGTCCCTTTTTAACAAGGATTTTATTCAGGTGGCCAAAACGGGTCACAAGCCCCGCTCCGTGGTCGATTTCAATCATTTTGCCGTATTTTCCCTTCCATCCCGCAAAGGTCACGATGCCCGGCGCCGCCACATAAACAGGGGATTTGAAGGGGCTTCCCATATCCAGGCCGTAATGGGCCGACCATTTATTGTTGATCGGATCGCGGCGCTTTCCATAGGGGCTGGTCACCCGGTAGGAGGTCAGCGGCGGCGCCAATGGCATTCTGCCCATGATTTCCTGCAGGCCTTCGGAGCGCAGCAGATGCTGGTCAAGATCGGACAGGCTGGCCTTGAGCTTGCTAGCAGAAATGCTGTCCGGTTTAGCGGCGATGAACGGTCCGCCCTGGGCCTTGGAGATGCTGCCGTTGGTTATCAGCAGTTTGTCGGGATTAAGGCCGGTCATTTCAATGACGCCCAGCATATTATCGTTAAATTGAACGGTCCGTGCCGCCAATTGCTGCACGGCGTCTTTTTCCGATTCTTCAAGCTCGACCAGGCGGGAATCCAGTTCCTTGATTTGCCGGCGCATGCGCGTACCTTCAAACAAAGACTCGTTGCGTTCACTTAACGCTGTTTGAAGTTCCTTTTCGACGGAATCAAGATTTCCCTTGAGGCTGGAATTGGCCCCGGTCAGGGCACGTAGATCATTCTCGACCGACGACAGTTCTACCTTCAGGTTTTCACGAACCGTCAGCACGGTTTCACGCTCTTGCTCGGTGTTCTTCAACTGCGCGGTAACGGTTTTCAAATTCTGCTGCAAGGAGGCGTTCTGCTCGACAAGCCCCAGCATCATGGAATGATTATCTTCCAGCTTTGCCGTAATCGCGGTGTATTTTTCCTGGTAGACCTGCATCTCCGATAACAGGCTGCGATAAGCGAGCCGGGCATTGGCGACCTGACTGTCCTTGCTGGCCATGACATTTTCATTGAGCACGTAGTTGACCGACGTAAACGTGCCCCAGCCGCCAAGAAGCAGGATAAAACCGGCCATGGTCATTTGCAGGTTGCGCGACAGGCTCATGAACGAGACCCGGCCCTCGGTCCTGAGGACGATCTGACGTTCCGGGAACAGACGATTTCGCGTCCGCTCAAGCCATGACAGAATATCTATTGAGTTCTCGGCCCCCTGCATGCGTATACCTCGCCCTGGTCCCGTTAAATCCATTCCCCCGAATCGATCCTGCCCACAGTCGACTCACGTATAAGAAACTAAATGTTGAGGCGAATTCTTGCAAGTCCCTAAAAATAGCATAAGCAACTGTAAAATCGACAAATTGAGCGACCACGGTTTTTCTGAGCGGACGCCCTGGAAAGGTGCTTTAATATTGCCAGATACGGCACAAGCCATTGGATTTAAGGGAAATTAAGGCAAAATGACCGCCATGAAGGATGAAAACAAGCCATCAGAGGCCCGTGGCGGCTGCCCGGTGCGTGGACTTCCCGGGCACCTGCTGGCGACCTGGTTCGGCGCTGGACTGGCCCCCAAAGCCCCCGGCACCTGGGGGACCCTGGCCGCCCTGCCCTTCGCCTGGGTCATGCATGATCAATATGAATGGCCCGTCCTGGCCATCGCCACCGTCGCCGTTACCCTGATCGGAATCTGGGCTGCGCGGGACTATATGGCCGAAACCGGCGAGCACGATTCCGGCGCCATTGTTATCGACGAAGTCGCCGGCATGTGGCTGACCCTGCTGCCGGCGGCGTTCCTGATGCCGATGCAGCCGGACCCGGTGGTTTATGGCATCGGGTTTGTGCTGTTCCGGTTTTTTGACATCATCAAGGTCTGGCCGGCTTCGTGGGCCGATCAATCGGTGAGCGGTGGTTTGGGGGTCATGCTCGACGATATTTTCGCCGGACTCTACGCCGCCGTCGGGGTCGCCGGTTATCTGCTGTTTATGGGGGGCTGAATGTTTGCCGAATTACAGTTGCAACAGGCGGCCAGGGCGATTGAGGCCTGCCGCACCTCAGGCCTGCGGCTGGCGTTGGCGGAATCGTGCACGGGCGGCTTGATCGCCGCCTGCCTGACCTCGGTTGCCGGGGCATCGGACGTGCTGGACCGGGGCTTCGTCACCTACGCCAACCAGGCCAAGACGGATTTGGTCGGCGTATCCAAAACATTGCTGGAAGAACACGGCGCGGTCAGCGAGGCGGTGGCCCGGGCCATGGCCGACGGAGCGCTCGGGAATGGTTGCCATATATCCGTATCGGTGACCGGCATCGCCGGGCCCGGCGGCGGATCGGATGAAAAACCGGTCGGCCTGGTGCATATTGCGGCGGCGCGAATTGGTGCAGAAACACGGCACGAACGTCATCAGTTTTCCGGCGACCGGGATCAAATCAGGATGCAGGCGGTGGCGGCGGCGCTGGACCTGCTTGAACGGCTAGCCGTATAAAGCGGCGGCCCGTTTTTCGAACGCCGCCACCATGCGGTGAACGGCTTCGGTGAATACCCGGCCGATGGCTTTTTCGAGAAACTTCGAGCGAAATTCAAAATCCACATGGAAATCCACACGGCAGCCCCCGCCCTGTTGAGGCTCGAACGACCAGTGATTTTCCAGATACTTGAACGGCCCTTTTTCATATTCGACTTTAATGCGGGTGGGGCGTTCCAGGGTGACACGGGACGTGAACTGTTCGCGAAAAACCTTGAAGCCGATGACCATGTCGGCGACCAAATGGTTGGCATCGCTGGACCTGACCCGGGTCGCCACGCACCACGGCAGAAATTCCGGGTACCTGGCCACATCGGCGACCATATCGAACATCTGCTCCGGGGTGTGGGGAAGGATTTTCTGTTCGGCGTGTGACGGCATGGCCTATCCCGCCAGCGATTGACGGCGTTTTTCCTTGAGCTCGGCAAAATCCGCATCGGCGTGATAGGAAGAGCGGGTCAACGGCGTCGCCGCCACCACCAAAAACCCCTTGGCCAGGCCGATGTTTTTCAACTCGTCAAATTCATCCGGCGTCACGAAGCGTTCAATGGCGGCGTGCCGGGTGGTCGGTTGCAGGTACTGGCCGATGGTCAGGAAATCGACTCCGGCACAGCGCAGATCGTCCATGACTTGCAGGATTTCGGGCTTTTCCTCACCCAGACCGACCATGATGCCGGATTTTGTGAAAATGCCGGGCGACAGCCGCTTGGCGTCATCCAGCAGCCGGATCGAATGAACATAGCGCGCCCCGGGGCGAATCTTCGGGTACAGGCGCGGTACGGTTTCAAGGTTATGGTTGAACACATCCGGCGCCGCCGCGATCACCGCTTCCAGGGCGCCGGGTTTGTCTCGGAAATCCGGCGTCAGCACCTCGACCGAGGTGTCCGGCGCGTGTTCCCGTAACGCCCGGATGGTGGCGACAAAATGCCCTGCTCCGCCGTCGGCCAGATCGTCCCGGTCGACAGAGGTCACCACCACATGACGCAGCCCCAGCTTGGCCACGGAAAGGCCGACGTTTTCAGGTTCCGCCGAATCGACGGGGCCGGGCTTGCCGGTGGCGACATTGCAAAAAGCGCAGGCCCGGGTGCAGATATCGCCAAGGATCATCATGGTGGCATGGCGTTTCGACCAGCATTCGCCGATGTTGGGACAGGCCGCTTCTTCGCATACCGTATTCAGGCCATGTTCGCGCATCAGGCGACGGGTTTCGCCGTAGGCCGCCGACGTCGGCGCCTTGACCCGTATCCACGCCGGTTTGCGCGGGCTGGGGTTTTCCGGCTTGCCCGCTTTTTCCGGGTGGCGCAGTTTTTCGATGGTGCCCATTGGGTTCAGCAGCAGCCTTTTTTGTCACCGCCGGGCTTGATCGCTTCGATAGAGGCCGAGGCCACATAATCACCAAGGCTGCGACCGGGGGACCATTCTCCGATGGTGTCCCGGCTTTCTTCCTTTATATCGATGCGGATATCCCCGAATCCGGAGTCTGTCATCCATTTTTCAAGATCAACAACGGGGGTTGCCCCGGCGACACAGCCCGACAGCAAATGTTTGTCATTGGCAATTTCATCCGGGAAATCGGCGGTGGCGACGATATCGGATATGGCCAGCCGTCCGCCCGGCTTAAGCACGCGGAAGGCTTCGGCTATGACCTGCGGCTTGTCCGGCGACAGATTGATGACGCAGTTGGAAATAATCACATCGGCGGTGTTGTCGGCGACCGGCAGGTGCTCGATCTCGCCCAACCGGAACTCGACGTTTTTATGTCCGGTCTTTTCCGCGTTCTTGCGGGCCATGGCCAGCATTTCGTGAGTCATATCAATGCCGATGACATGGCCACTGTTGCCGACCTGTCGGGCCGCCAGGAAGCAATCAAACCCGCCGCCGCTGCCCAGATCGACAACCGTTTCGCCCGCTTTCAATGCGGCGATGGCCGACGGGTTGCCGCATCCCAGGCCCATGTTGGCGCCTTCGGGAACAGCGTTCATCTCTTCATCGGAATAGCCGAAGCGGCGGGAAAATTCTTCCGGCGCCATGGTATCGGCGGGAGCGTTTTCGTCGCCGCCGCAAGCGACCGACACCACCGGCGCACAGCAGCCGGAATTGCCGCCCTTGGTAACGATGGTGGCATAGGAATCGCGCACCGTTTTGCGGATGTCGTCGGATGTGTTTTCGCTCGTCGCTGTATCGCTCATGGGGATTCCTTAAATGTGCCTAGATTTCTATCTCATAACTAACCCAGTCGCTGACCGCTGTGAACCGGTCATAGAGGGTGCGGGCGGTCACATTATTTTTACTTGTCTTCCAGTAGACCTTGCGCCAGCCCTCATTTCGGGCCTTTTCAATGACCGCCTCGATCAGTTTACGGCCAGCCCCCTGCCCGCGTACCGCCGGATCGACGAACAGGTCTTCCAGGTAACAATCCTTGCCCGTCTCCCATGTGCCCAAATGGGTGACACAGTGGACAAAGCCGATCACGGCCCCGTTTTCGTCGCAGGCGACAAACCCGAAAAGGTTCGGCTTGCCTTCCAGTAAGCGTTCCCAGGTCGCTTCGGTGATGTCGTCGGCGACGGAGGATTCGTAGAACGTGATATAGCCCTGCCAATGGCCAAGCCATGCTTGCTTGTCGGAAGCCTTCGGTGGGCGGATGGTGATGGTGGAAGTCATCAGAAATGAATAGCACGTCCGAACGCGTCGAGCACGCTTTCGTGCATCATTTCAGACAGCGTCGGGTGCGGGAAGACCGTGTGCATCAACTCGGACTCGGTGGTTTCAAGGGTTTTGGCGATAGAATAGCCCTGGATCAACTCGGTGACCTCGGCGCCGATCATATGGGCACCCAGCAGTTCACCGGTCTTGGCATCGAACACGGTCTTGACCATGCCTTCCGCCTCGCCCAGGGCGATGGCCTTGCCGTTTCCCATGAACGGGAAGCGTCCGACCTTGACGGTATGACCCTTTTCCTTGGCCGCCGCTTCGGTCAGGCCGATGCTGGCGACCTGGGGACGGCAATAGGTGCAGCCGGGAATCCGCGATACGTCGAGGGGGTGGACGTCTTTTTCACCGGCAATTTTCTCGACGCAGATAATGCCCTCGTGGGATGCCTTGTGGGCCAGCCACGGTGGGCCGGCGATGTCGCCGATGGCATAGACGCCGGGCTCACCGGTTTGGCACCATTGATCGGTAACGATGTGAGTCTTGTCGACCTTGATCTTTGTGCCCTCAAGCCCAAGGCCTTCCGTATTGCCGACGATGCCGACGGCCAGTATCACCCGGTCGATTTTTATGTCCTCGGATTTGCCGCCCGCCTCGACCGTCGCGGTAACGTCGTTCTTGCCTTTTTTAAGCGCCTTGACCGTCGCCGACGTCATGATCGTCATGCCTTCTTTTTCGAACGCCTTGTGGGCAAGTGCGGAAATTTCCGCATCCTCTACCGGCAGCACCCGGTCCATGACCTCGACCACGGTGACCTCCGAGCCCATGGAATTGAAGAAGCTGGCGAACTCGATACCGATGGCCCCCGATCCGACGACCAGCAGTTTTTTCGGAACCTCGTCGGGGACCAGGGCGTCCTTGTAGGTCCATACCAGTTTGCCGTCGGGCTCCAGTCCCGGCAGGGTGCGGGCGCGGGCGCCGGTCGCTAAAATAATGTGTTTGGCACTAAGGATGGTTTTATCGACCGCGACTTTACCCGGTTCGGCCAGTTTCGCCGCGCCATCAAATACGGTGACCTTGTTTTTCTTAAGCAGATGGCCGACGCCGCCGTTCAGTTGTTTGGCGATTTTGCGCGAACGCTGGACGATTTTTTTCAGATCGAATCCCGGCGTGCCGGTGCTCAGGCCATAGGCGTCGGCGTGTTTGATATTCTCGTAAACTTCGGCCGAGCGCAGCAGCGCCTTGGTCGGTATTCAGCCAAAGTTGAGGCAAATTCCCCCTAAG
>JABMOQ010000119.1 GCA_013204045.1 Rhodospirillaceae bacterium
CGAGATGGTGATGCCGGGCGATAACGTAACCATGGAAGTCGAGCTGATTGCGCCGATCGCCATGGACGAGGGCCTGCGCTTCGCCATTCGCGAAGGTGGCCGTACCGTTGGTGCCGGCGTCGTCGCGTCGATTGTAGAGTAAAAAATGTTTTCAGCTTTGCGGTGAACCCAAGCGGGTTTGCCGGAAAGTATTTGGTTTACTGATTGGGCAGAATTCACCCGGTCAGTTTGGATTTTGAACTGGCGGTTCGTCTTGGGGTCGCTGAACACGCGTTTAGGGGCATAGCTCAGTTGGTAGAGCGACGGTCTCCAAAACCGTAGGCCGTAGGTTCGAGTCCTACTGCCCCTGCCATTTTCCGGAATGTCCGGTTGGTGGCGAGATGAACGCAAAAGGTTAAGAAATATAATGGCGAAAACAAGCCCAGCACAGTTCATTCAGGAAGTGCGCCAGGAAACGGCCAAAGTGACTTGGCCTACCCGTAAGGAAACGGGAATTTCCACGGCCATGGTCTTTGTGATGGTGATTTTGGCAGCTGCATTCTTCTTTTTTGTAGATCAAGTGATGAGCTTTGGCGTGCGCACCCTTTTCGGAATGGGAGCCTGAGCATGGCCGTGCGTTGGTATGTCATTCATGCGTATTCTGGTTTCGAACAGAAGGTCGCCCAATCGATTATGGAGCAGGCCGAGCAGGCTGGCATGACCGACCAGATTCAGCAGGTGTTGGTGCCCATGGAAGAAGTCGTCGAGCTGCGCCGGGGATCCAGGGTTTCAACCGAACGAAAGTTTTTCCCGGGCTATGTTCTGGGCAAGATGGATCTGACCGATGAAAGCTGGCATCTGGTCAAGAATACGCCAAAGGTAACAGGTTTTCTGGGAAGTGGGGGCAGGCCTGTCCCGATTTCCAACGCCGAAGCCGAACGCATCATGCATCAGGTGCAAGAGGGAATCGAACGTCCGAAGCCTTCTATCTTGTTCGAAGTCGGCGAGCAGGTTCGTGTTTGCGATGGCCCGTTCAATTCGTTTAACGGGGTTGTCGAAGATGTTGATGAAGAACGCGCCCGGCTCAAGGTGGCTGTGTCCATCTTTGGCAGGGCAACACCGGTCGAGCTGGAGTATGCGCAAGTCGAGAAGCTCTGACGTCGACCTTTTAACCGTGTGGGAGGCCTGCCATGGCCGCACCACGCACTCAGCGAAACCAATGTGACTGAGGTACTGAAATGGCAAAGAAGATTAAAGGATATGTCCGGCTGCAGGTGCCGGCGGGAGCAGCCAACCCGTCGCCGCCTATCGGGCCCGCACTGGGCCAGGCCGGACTCAACATCATGGAATTCTGCAAAGCGTTCAATGCCCAGACGCAGGGCTTGGAAAAGGGAATGCCGATTCCTGTCGTCATTACCGTCTACCGGGACGCAACTTTTGACTTCACGACCAAAACGCCGCCGGCCAGCTTCTATTTGAAAAAAGCAGCAAAGTTACCGAAGGGTTCAAAAACGCCGGGGCGCGATGTCGCCGGCAAGGTAACGATGGCTCAGGTCCGCGAGATCGCGGAGCTGAAGATGGTCGATTTGAATGCTAATGACATGGACGCTGCCTGCAAAATGATTAAGGGCTCGGCGCGTTCCATGGGCATAGAAGTGGTGGGATAGAAAAATGGCTGGTAAAGGAAAGCGCCTGAACAAGGCTTTGGAAAGTGTCGACCGCAATACCCTCTATGACCTCGGCGAGGCCGTAAAGATAATCAAAGGCAATGCATCGGCTAAATTTGATGAAACGATTGAAATCGCCCTTAACCTGGGCGTCGATCCGAAACATGCTGACCAGATGGTGCGCGGCGTTGTGTCGCTTCCCCATGGCACAGGCAAAACGCTCCGCGTTGCTGTTTTTGCCAAGGGCGACAAAGTCAAGGAAGCCGAAGACGCCGGTGCTGATCTGGTTGGCGCCGAAGATTTGGCCGAGAAGATAAAGAAAGGCGAAATCGATTTTGATCGCTGCATTGCGACCCCGGATATGATGGCCGTCGTTGGGCAGCTCGGGAAGGTTCTCGGCCCCAAGGGGCTGATGCCGAACCCCAAGCTGGGCACCGTGACCATGGACGTCAAGGGGGCGGTCGAGGCGGCCAAGGCTGGGCAGATTGAGTTCCGCGTCGAGAAGGCCGGCATCATCCATGCCGGTGTCGGCAAGGCAAGCTTTTCGGCTGAAGCATTGAGCGAAAACGTTTCAACCTTTGTGAGCGCGATTAACAAAGCCAAACCGGCTGGGTCCAAGGGGACCTACATGAAACGCATTACGATCAGCTCGACCATGGGGCCGGGCGTAAAGTTGAATATCGGCAATCTGATTAGCTGACGAAATAGTTTAAGGAATTCCGCTTGGTTCGGCTTGCCGGATCGGGTGGTCAGGGGGCGATGTTTAATCGCCTCCGTCCTGTCCAAGACCGTAGGTGACACCAAGGATTAGAAGCCGTGGTGTTTTAAGGGAATTTTCCGCCTGCATAGACAGTGCTGAAACCGTTTTTCGAACACTTAAGGTGTTCAACTAACGGCATGAACTGGCGCACTGGACAGGCTTATCAGGCCCTTTTCCTCCTTAAATCATAAGGAGGGTTTGGGAAGGGCCATAAGTCCAACGGTTTCCGACCTGAATGTTCTTGGTGGACATAGGGGAGGGGCCTAGAAGCTGGAGAAGACAGTGGACCGAGGACAAAAAGAAGAACTGGTTGCTTCAATGCATCAGACCTTCGAGGACGCCAACTTGGTCGTCATTACCCATTACTCCGGGTTGACGGTTGCCGAGCTCAGCGATCTTCGCGGTAAAATGCTTGAAGTAGGAGCCAGTTTTAAAGTCACCAAGAATCGGCTCACGCGGCGTGCCATCGACGGCACTAAGTTCAGCCCGCTTAGCGACCTGTTTACCGGACCGACGGCAATTGCCTATTCGGATGATCCGGTAGCGGCCGCCAAGGTGGCTGTGAATTTCGCCAAAACCAACGACAAGCTGATTGTTCTTGGCGGTGCTCTTGGTAGTGATGTTCTGGACATTAACGGCGTTAAGGCTCTTGCCACGCTGCCGTCACTGGATGAACTTCGCGGCAAGATCATCGGCATGCTGAACACGCCGGCGACCCGTATTGCAGGTGTCCTTCAAGCACCGGCCGGACAGGTCGCACGCGTGATTGGCGCCAAGGCTGCCGTGGGCGAAGCCGCTTAATACCGAAACCGATTCTTAAACTCGATAACGACAGTTCAAGCCTAAGGAGAAAGAAACAATGTCTAACCTGGAACAGATCGTCGAAGATCTTTCAAGCCTGACCGTCATGGAGGCGGCCGAGCTTTCCAAACTTCTCGAAGAAAAGTGGGGCGTTTCTGCCGCCGCTCCTGTTGCCGTTGCCGCTGCTGGCCCAGCTGCCGGTGGGGTAGCGGATGAGGAACAGACCGAATTTGAAGTCGTTCTTGCCGCCTTTGGCGAAAAGAAGATTAACGTCATCAAAGAAGTCCGCGCCATCACTGGCCTCGGCCTGAAGGAGGCCAAGGAATTGGTCGAAGCAGCGCCGAAGAGCATCAAGGAAGGCGTGAAAAAGGAAGAAGCCGAGGAATTGAAGAAAAAGCTGGAAGAAGCCGGCGCCACGGTCGAAATCAAGTAATAAAATCCGGGTTTGTCCTTTGGGCGAACCCGGCATCGGAATGCGGTCGGCGGTGGCTTTTGCCCCCGCCGGCGGTTCCAAACGAAGATTAGCACGCTGTCCGTTCGTATTGGCCTTACCGAGGCCGGGAAAATGGACGTGTTTGCCTCAGAGGGAAGATGCAGGCTCCGGAAATTTTCCGGTTTATTGCATCTCTCTTTAACGGAAGGCGGGTTCTTTTGGCTGCGGTGGCCGAATGAAACTTTGCCTAACAGGACAAGTCAGTCGTAGGGAAAACTTGTAATGGATCACTCCTATACGGGTCGCAAGCGCGTTCGTAAATTTTTTGGCCACCTGAAAGAAGTCACTCCGATGCCGAACCTGATCGAGGTTCAAAAGGCGTCTTATGACAAATTCTTCAGCACAGAGATGACCGATGAGGAACGGATTAACAGCGGCCTGGAAGCCGTTTTTAAATCCGTATTTCCGATTCAGGATTTTTCCGAGCGCGGAACCCTTGAATACGTCGGCTTCAAGTTTGAAGAGCCGAAATACGATGTCGAGGAATGCCAACAGCGGGGCATGACGTATGCTGCGCCGCTAAAGGTCACCTTGCGCCTGCTTGTCTGGGACATTGATGAGGAAACCGGCGCCCGTTCGATCCGCGACATCAAGGAGCAGGACGTCTACATGGGCGATATGCCGCTGATGACCCATAAGGGCACCTTTGTCGTTAATGGCACCGAGCGTGTGATCGTCTCGCAAATGCATCGCTCCCCTGGCGTGTTCTTCGATCACGACAAGGGCAAGACCCACTCGTCAGGCAAGTTCCTGTTTGCGGCCCGCGTTATTCCCTACCGCGGATCGTGGCTTGATTTTGAATTTGACGCCAAGGATCTTGCCTATGTACGCATCGATCGCCGGCGCAAATTACCGGTGACGACATTGCTGATGGCGCTCGAGAGCGACAAGACGGAAAAGCTGATCGCCAAGCGCGAAAAAGAAGGCAAGACCGTAACGGCGGCCGAGAAAACGGGGCTGTCCCCGGAAGATATCCTGGCCATGTTCTACGACTCGATCACCTATACCCGGACAAAGGACGGATGGAAGCGGCCATTTGAAGGCCAGCGCATGCGCGGCATCAAACTGACCAGCGATCTGGTTAACGCCAAGAATGGTAAGGTCGTAGCGGAAACCGGCACCAAGATGACCCCTCGCCTTATTCGCGATCTTGAAGAGAAGGGCCTTAAGGAACAGTTTGTTACCGACGAGGATCTTATCGGGCGTTACATTGCCGGTGATGTTTTCAACGAAACTAGCGGTGAAATTTATTCCGAAGCCGGGGAAGAAATTACCGAAGAACTTCTGGCGACATTTGAAGAAATCAAGCTAAAGGAAATCATCACCCTTGCGATCGACCACATAAATGTAGGTCCGTATATCCGTAACACCCTTGCTGTCGATAAGAATACTACCCGCGAAGAAGCCCTGATCGACATCTACCGGGTTATGCGGCCGGGCGAGCCGCCAACCCTGGAAACAGCAGAGGCGCTGTTCAAAACGCTCTTCTTTGATTCTGAGCGTTATGATCTGTCCTCTGTCGGGCGCGTCAAGATGAATGCACGCCTCGGCTTCGAGACGGAAGACACGGTGCGTGTCCTGCGCAAAGAAGATATTCTTGCCGTCGTCAAGATTCTGGTCGGGCTTAAGGATGGCCGCGGCGAAATTGATGACATTGATCACCTTGGCAACCGCCGGGTGCGTTCGGTCGGTGAGTTGATGGAAAATCAGTACCGCATCGGGTTGCTGCGTATGGAACGTGCCATCCGTGAACGCATGAGTTCTGTCGATATTGACACCGTCATGCCCCATGACCTGATCAACGCTAAACCGGCTGCTGCTTCGGTGCGTGAATTTTTCGGCTCATCGCAGCTGTCACAGTTCATGGATCAAACCAATCCGCTTAGTGAAATTACCCATAAACGCCGTCTGTCGGCGCTTGGGCCGGGCGGCCTGACGCGTGAACGTGCCGGTTTTGAAGTACGTGACGTTCACCCAACGCACTATGGTCGTATCTGCCCCATTGAAACCCCGGAAGGCCCGAACATCGGCCTGATTAACTCGCTGGCGACCTATGCCCGCGTTAACAAGTACGGCTTCATCGAAACGCCCTACCGCAAGGTGGACAAGGGCACGGTCAGTGAAGTGGTCGTCTATATGTCGGCCATGGAGGAGGGGCGTTATGTGATCGCCCAGGCCAACGAGGAAATCAACGACAAGGGCAAGTTCCAGAACGACTTGGTGAGTTGCCGCAAAGGTGGTGACTTCGTTATGTCCATGCCTGGCGATATCGAGTACATGGACGTCTCGCCGAAGCAGCTTGTTTCAGTGGCCGCCGCCCTTATTCCGTTCCTTGAAAATGATGATGCCAACCGTGCCCTGATGGGCTCGAACATGCAGCGTCAGGCAGTGCCGCTTCTTCGTGCCGAGGCGCCGCTTGTTGGCACCGGAATGGAAGCCAAGGTCGCCCGGGATTCAGGCGCGACCATCGTTGCCAAGCGTTCCGGCATCATCGACCAGATTGATGCCACGCGCATTGTGGTCAGGGCTACCGAGGAAACGTCTCATTCGGCGGCCGGTGTCGATATCTATAATCTGTTGAAGTTCCAACGCTCGAACCAGAATACCTACCTGCATCAACGTCCGTTGGTGAAGGTCGGCGACTTGGTCAGGGCCGGTGATACCATCGCCGACGGGCCTTCGACCGAACTCGGAGAGCTGGCCCTTGGCCGGAATGTGCTGGTCGCATTCATGCCCTGGAATGGATACAACTTCGAAGATTCGATCCTGATTTCGGAACGCATCGTTAAAGACGATGTCTTCACCTCGATCCATATCGAGGAATTCGAGGTTATGGCCCGTGATACCAAGCTTGGTCAGGAAGATATTACCCGCGACATTCCCAACGTCGGTGAAGAAGCCCTTAAAAACCTGGACGAAGCCGGTATTGTTTATATCGGTGCCGAGGTTAAGCCGGGCGACATTCTGGTTGGCAAGGTAACACCGAAGGGTGAGTCGCCAATGACTCCGGAAGAAAAGTTGTTGCGTGCCATCTTTGGTGAAAAAGCATCTGATGTTCGTGACACGTCGTTGAAACTGCCCCCCGGTGTTGCCGGTACGGTGGTCGAGGTGCGGGTGTTCTCGCGCCGTGGTGTTGATAAAGACGAACGTGCATTGGCAATCGAGCGCTCAGAAATAGATCGTCTGGCCAAGGATCGCGATGATGAACGCGCCATTCTTGAGCGCAGCTTCCTCGCCCGCCTTAGGGCTCTGCTTTTGGACAAAAAGGCAGTTGGTGGTCCGAAGGGGCTGGATTCCGGAACCAAGATCACCGATGAGGTGCTCGACAGTTATACCGCCGGGCAGTGTGCCCAGATCGTTATTGCTAACGATAAGGTGATGAAGGATGTCGAGGAGCTGAAGAAGCACTTTGAAGAGAGCATCGCCGTGCTTCAGGCGCGTTTTGACAACAAGGTCGACAAGCTGCAACGTGGCGACGATCTGTCGCCGGGTGTCATGAAGATGGTCAAAGTCTTCATCGCCGTGAAGCGCAAGTTGCAGCCTGGCGATAAGATGGCCGGACGTCACGGCAACAAGGGTGTTATTTCCAGGATCGTTCCGATCGAGGACATGCCATATCTTGAAGACGGCCAGCCAGTTGATATTGTGCTTAATCCGCTGGGCGTGCCTTCGCGCATGAATGTGGGGCAGATTCTGGAAACCCATATGGGCTGGGCCTGCGCCAAACTTGGCGAGCAGATCGGCGAGATGATTGATGTTTCACGTGAAACAATTCAGCTCAATAAGGTCCGCGAAAAGCTTAAGGACATTTACGGTGCGAAAACCTACGATGATAAAATCAGCTCTCTTGATGACGGTGAACTGATTGAAATGACCGACAATCTGCGCCTCGGCATTCCGATCGCTACTCCGGTGTTTGATGGTGCTCATGAAGTCGACATCAACGAAATGCTGAAAAAAGCAGGCCTTGATACTTCTGGTCAGATGACGCTGATCGATGGTCGAACAGGCGAAACTTTCGACCGTAAGGTGACGGTGGGCTACATCTATATTCTCAAGCTTCACCATTTGGTCGATGACAAAATCCATGCGCGTTCCATTGGTCCCTACAGCCTCGTTACCCAGCAACCGCTGGGTGGCAAGGCGCAGTTTGGCGGTCAGCGCTTCGGCGAAATGGAGGTGTGGGCTCTGGAAGCCTATGGCGCCTCCTATACCCTGCAGGAAATGTTAACGGTGAAATCCGATGATGTTTCTGGCCGTACCAAGGTTTATGAAGCGATCGTCCGCGGTGACGACACCTTCGAGGCGGGTATTCCTGAATCCTTCAACGTTCTGGTCAAGGAGTTACATTCCCTTGGCCTCAACGTGGAACTTAACTGATCGCCCGAAAGCGTATTCAAGGAGAATCGATATGAACGAATTGACGAAGGTTTTTGGGCAGGTCAGCGGCACACAGCAGTTTGATCTTATCCGTATTTCGATCGCATCACCGGAACGTATTCGTTCCTGGTCTTTCGGCGAGATAAAGAAACCGGAAACCATCAACTACCGTACCTTCAAGCCGGAACGCGACGGTCTGTTCTGTGCACGTATCTTTGGCCCGACCAAGGATTACGAATGCCTTTGCGGCAAGTACAAACGCATGAAATACAAGGGTATAACGTGCGAGAAATGCGGCGTCGAAGTAACGCTTCAGAAGGTGCGCCGTGAACGCATGGGCCATATCGAACTGGCCTCTCCGGTTGCTCATATCTGGTTCATGAAGTCTTTGCCGAGCCGCATCGGCCTGCTGCTCGATATGACGCTTAAGGATCTGGAACGTGTTCTCTATTTCGAGAACTACGTCGTTGTAGAGCCTGGGTTGACGCCGATGAAGCTGCATGAATTGTTGTCGGAAGACGCTTTTCAGAATGCTGTCGACGAATATGGGGAGGATTCCTTCTCTGTCGGTATTGGCGCCGAGGCTATCCGCGGCATGCTATCGGCTATTGATCTTGAGGAAGAACTGGTAACCCTGCGCGTCGATCTGAAAGAAACCGGTTCCGAAGCCAAGCGTAAGAAATTTGTTAAGCGACTGAAACTGGTCGAATCGTTCATTGCATCCGGCGCCAGGCCGGAATGGATGATCCTGGAAGTCATTCCGGTCATTCCGCCAGAATTGCGCCCGTTGGTTCCGCTTGATGGCGGCCGGTTCGCAACTTCCGACTTGAATGATCTGTATCGCCGCGTCATCAACCGCAACAATCGCCTGAAAAGGCTGATTGAGCTTAGGGCGCCTGAAATTATTGTGCGTAACGAAAAACGCATGCTTCAGGAATCTGTCGATGCGCTGTTCGATAACGGTCGCCGTGGCCGCGCCATCACCGGCGCCAACAAACGACCGCTGAAGTCGCTTTCCGACATGCTGAAAGGCAAGCAAGGCCGTTTCCGCCAGAACCTGCTTGGCAAGCGCGTCGATTATTCCGGCCGTTCGGTAATTGTCGTCGGTCCGGAACTGATGTTGCACCAATGCGGTTTGCCGAAGAAAATGGCCCTCGAGTTGTTTAAGCCGTTTATTTACTCGAAACTTGAACTTTACGGCATGGCCACCACCATCAAGGCGGCCAAAAGGATGCTGGAAAAGGAACGTCCTGAAGTTTGGGATATCCTTGAAGAAGTCATCCGCGAGCATCCGGTTCTCCTGAACCGCGCGCCGACGCTTCACCGTCTTGGCATCCAGGCGTTCGAACCGGTACTTATTGAAGGCAAGGCGATCCAGCTACACCCGCTGGTTTGCGCAGCATTCAACGCCGACTTTGATGGCGACCAAATGGCGGTTCACGTTCCGCTTTCCCTGGAAGCCCAGTTGGAAGCTCGCGTTCTGATGATGTCAACCAACAACATCCTTAGCCCGTCGAGCGGCAAGCCAATCATCGTTCCGTCCCAGGATATTGTTCTCGGTATCTATTATCTTTCCATGCAGCGCGATGGCGAACTTGGCGAAGGTATGGCCTTCACCGATGTCAGCGAAATCCAACATGCCCTGGACAGCGGTGTGGTGTCATTGCATGCCACTATCCAGTGCCGCTATCACACGGTTGATGAAAAGAACAATCCGATCGTCACCCGTGTTGAATCGACGCCGGGCCGCATGTTGCTGTCTGAAATTCTTCCGAAGCACCCGAATGTCCCGATGTCACTGATCAACCAGTTGTTGACCAAGAAGGAAGTTTCCAACGTTATCGAGGCCGTCTACCGTCATTGCGGCCAGAAGGAAACGGTGATTTTCGCAGACAGGGTGATGGGTCTGGGCTTCAGCCATGCCTGCAAGGCCGGCATTTCATTCGGCAAGGACGACCTGGTCATTCCCGCCGCCAAGGAAGAGCTTGTTGGTGCGACGGAAGGCAAGGTCAAGGAATACGAACAACAGTATCAGGACGGCCTGATTACCCAAGGCGAGAAGTACAATAAGGTGGTTGATGCCTGGTCGCACTGCACCGATCAAGTCGCGGATGCCATGATGAAACGTATTTCGACTCCGGAAAAAGGCGAACAGGTTAACGCTGTTTACATGATGGCCCATTCCGGTGCTCGTGGCTCGGCGGCGCAGATGAAGCAGCTTGCCGGTATGCGCGGACTGATGGCCAAGCCTTCGGGCGAAATCATCGAAACCCCGATCATCGCCAACTTCAAGGAAGGCCTGTCCGTGCTCGAATACTTCAATTCGACCCACGGTGCCCGTAAGGGTCTGGCCGATACCGCCCTGAAGACGGCGAACTCGGGATACCTGACACGCCGTTTGGTTGACGTCGCTCAGGACTGCATCATCCTTGAAGAAGACTGTAAGACGAAACAGGGCCTGATCGCTCGGGCCGTCATCGAAGGCGGTAATACTATCTCGCCGCTTTCCGAGCAGATTATGGGCCGCACTCCGGCCGAAAGGGTTATCCACCCGGCGACGGGCGACGTTCTGGCCAAGGCTGGCGCATTGATCGATGAAGATACGGCTATTGAGATCGAAGATGCCGAGGTCGAATCGGTTCGCATCCGTTCCGTGCTGACTTGTGAAACGATTACCGGGACATGTTGCGCATGTTACGGACGTGATCTTGCCCGCGGGACACCCGTCAATATAGGCGAGGCGGTCGGCGTGATCGCCGCCCAGTCGATTGGTGAGCCGGGTACCCAGCTGACCATGCGGACCTTCCACATCGGTGGTGCCGTTACCGGTGGCGGCGAAATCTCGAAGATCGAGGCCGCAGGCGACGCCAAGGTGCAGCTGAAAGGTTGCAGCACTGTCAAGAACAGCACCGGCGGCCTGGTGGTCATGAGCCGCAATGCCGAACTGACATTGATCGATGAAAAAGGCCGCGAACGTGCCCGTCATCGCATCCCTTATGGTGCCAAACTGTTGGTCAAGGACAAGGCCCAAGTCAAACGAAACGACAAAATGGCCGAGTGGGACCCTTATACGCTTCCTATCATCACGGAAAAGAACGGCGTCATCCATTACGTGGATCTTGTCGATGGCCTGTCCATGGACGAACGCATGGATGAAGCCACCGGTATCGCTTCTACTGTGGTTATCGACTGGAAGTCACAGCCCAAGGGTGCCGATCTTAAGCCGCGGATTACATTGCGGGACAAGAATGGCGAAGTATTGATGCTGGATAAGGATCTGGAAGCGCGTTACTTCCTGTCCGTTGACGCCATCCTTTCCGTGGAACCGGGACAGGAAGTCCATGCCGGCGATGTGTTGGCGCGTATTCCGAAGGAATCGGCCAAGACTCGCGACATTACGGGCGGCCTGCCACGGGTTGCGGAACTCTTTGAAGCACGTAAACCCAAGGATTTTGCGATTATTAGCGAAATCGAAGGGCGCGTTGAATTCGGCAAGGATTACAAGAACAAGCGCCGGATCATCGTTGTTCCGTCCGACGACAACCTGGAGCCCCACGAATACCTGGTGCCGAAGGGTAAGCACATCAGTGTTCAGGAAGGCGACTACGTTGAGGTTGGTGATGCGCTCATGGATGGCAACCCGGTGCCGCACGATATTCTTCGTGTGCTTGGGGTTGAGGCCCTGGCCGAATACCTGATTAAGGAAATCCAGGACGTCTATCGCCTGCAGGGCGTGAAAATCAACGACAAGCACATCGAGGTGATTGTTCGCCAGATGTTGCAGAAAGTTGAAATCACCGATGGCGGCGAGACAACCTACCTTGTCGGCGAGCTTGTTGACCGCATGGAATACGAAGCGGTTAACAGGAAAGCCAAGGAAGATGGGGACCGTCAGGCTCAGTCGGTGCCGGTGCTTCAGGGCATCACCAAGGCCAGCCTGCAGACCCAATCGTTCATTTCGGCGGCGTCGTTCCAGGAGACGACACGTGTTCTTACCGAAGCAGCGGTTTCGGGCAAGACCGATTGCCTGGTCGGCCTCAAGGAAAATGTCATTGTTGGCCGCCTGATTCCGGCTGGTACGGGCAGTATTATGAACAAAATCCGCGAGGTCGCCTCCGAACGGGACAAGGAAATGACCCGCTTGGCGGCGAAAGCCGGCGACAAGGAGGCTTATGCCGAACTGGCAGCCGAAGCCTCTGTTGTCGAAGAGCAAGTGGAGGCTCCGGCAGAAAGTTAAGTAATTCAACCACTTGGCTTTTTTGGCCGGGGCTGAATAACATGTTTTGACGGCGACAGAGGCGATTCTGCCCTGTCGCCGTCATTTTTTTTGCAGTGCAGCATTTTGACCCCGCAATTCCGCCGGAAAGGCCTGAAAAATAAGCAATTCTTTTGCTTGACTGGGGGGGGGACCATCCCTAGTATCCGGCTTCCTCCGCGGGGGCCTGGTGGTAAACCGTTCGGTTTAGACGCAGGCTTCTTTGGAAAGTGAATAAAATTTGTATTGGGTCCTTCCGGACGATAGCGAAATTTTCGCCGGTGGGTCTTTGTATGTTTCTCTTTTTCGACTCTAAGAGAACGTTTTGTGACACGGGGCTGTCTTAACCTCGTGTCCGTGTTATGAGGTAAATACGGAATGCCGACGATCAACCAATTAGTCCGCAAACCGCGCAAATCCCCCATTGTTCGCACGAAAGTGCCGGCGCTGGAAGCTTGTCCGCAAAAGCGCGGAGTTTGTACGCGGGTTTACACGACGACACCTAAAAAGCCGAACTCGGCTTTACGAAAAGTGGCGCGTGTTCGCCTGACGAATGGTTTCGAGGTTACCAGTTACATTCCGGGCGAAGGCCATAATCTTCAGGAACACTCCGTGGTGATGATACGCGGCGGCCGCGTCAAGGATCTTCCGGGTGTTCGCTATCACGTTATCCGCGGCACCCTTGACACACAGGGCGTTTCAGATCGCCGCCAGCGCCGTTCCAAATACGGCACCAAACGGCCGAAGTAGGACCCTAAAACATGTCACGACGTCATTCCGCCGAAAAACGCGATATTATTCCCGATCCCAAGTACGGGGATCTTGTTGTTTCCAAATTCATGAACAATCTGATGCTGGACGGCAAAAAATCGATCGCCGAAAAAATTGTCTACGGTGCATTTGATCTTATGCAGGAAAAAACAGGCATCGACCCGCTGCAGACGTTCCACGAAGCAATTAATAACGTCAAACCGTCTGTCGAGGTCCGTTCACGCCGCGTTGGTGGTGCCACCTATCAGGTCCCCGTCGAAGTACGCAATGATCGCCGACAGGCTCTGGCCATTCGTTGGCTGGTCGCTCTGGCGCGCAAGCGTTCTGAAAACACCATGACTGGGCGCCTTTCGGCCGAGCTTCTTGATGCCGCCAACAACCGTGGCGCCGCCGTCAAGAAACGCGAAGATACCCATAAAATGGCAGAGGCTAATAAAGCCTTCGCCCATTATCGCTGGTAAAGAATCCGAGGATCTGAAGACAATGGCCCGCACTACCCCCCTCGATCATTACCGCAATATCGGCATTATGGCCCATATTGACGCGGGAAAGACGACAACCACCGAACGCATTCTGTATTACACCGGTGTTTCGCACAAAATCGGTGAAGTCCATGATGGTAACGCGACCATGGACTGGATGGAGCAAGAGCAGGAGCGCGGCATTACCATTACGTCGGCCGCGACCACATGCTACTGGAATGATCACCGGATCAACATCATCGATACCCCGGGCCACGTCGACTTTACCATCGAGGTCGAACGTAGCTTGCGTGTCCTCGACGGCGCCGTCGCAGTTTTTGACAGTGTCGCCGGTGTTGAGCCGCAGTCCGAGACTGTTTGGCGTCAGGCTGACAAGTACAATGTGCCGCGCATGTGTTTCGTTAACAAGATGGACCGCACCGGGGCTGATTTTTATCGTTGCGTTGACATGATGGTTGACCGTCTTGGCGCCAATACCATGGTCCTGCAGCTGCCCATCGGTTCAGAGGCGGAATTCGTCGGCATTGTCGATCTGGTCAAGATGAAGGCGATTGTCTGGGACAACGAAAATCTGGGCGCCACCTTCCACGAAGAAGAAATCTCCGCCGATATGGCCGAAATGGCCGCAAAATACCGCGAAAAACTGGTCGAAGCCGCCGTCGATATGGACGATGCGGCGATGGAAGCATATCTGGAGGGCACCGAGCCCGACGAGGCGACCCTCAAGGCATGTATCCGCGCTGGTACGCTTGCCGGTAAGTTTGTCCCGGTTTTGACTGGTTCCGCATTCAAGAACAAGGGCGTGCAGCCGATGCTGGATGCTGTCGTTGACTTCATGCCAGCACCGACGGACGTTGCTGCCATTTCGGGAATCAACGCCGAAACTGAAGAAGAAATCGTACGCACCAATTCGGACGAGGAGCCGTTCGCGGCATTGGCTTTCAAGGTCATGAACGACCCGTTTGTCGGTACGCTGACCTTTGCCCGCGTCTATTCCGGTGTTCTTGAGACCGGTTCTTCCGTTCTCAACACGGTCAAGAATAAGAAAGAGCGCGTCGGCCGCATGTTGCAGATGCATTCCAATTCCCGCGAAGACGTCAAGGAAGCCCGCGCCGGTGATATCGTCGCCATGGCCGGCCTGAAGGACACGACGACTGGTGATACCCTGTGCGATCCGTCGCATCCGGTGATTCTGGAACGTATGGAATTCCCCGACCCGGTTATCGAGGTTGCGGTTGAACCGAAAACCAAGGCCGACCAGGAAAAGATGGGCGTTGCCCTGTCCCGCCTCGCTGCCGAAGATCCGTCATTCCGCGTCGCGTCAGATCCTGAAAGTGGTCAGACCATTATCAAGGGCATGGGTGAGTTGCATCTGGAAATCATCGTTGATCGCATGAAGCGTGAGTTTAAAGTCGATGCCAACGTTGGCGCACCGCAGGTTGCTTACCGCGAGACCATTTCCAAGCTTGCCGACATCGACTACACCCACAAAAAGCAGACGGGTGGTTCCGGTCAGTTCGCCCGGGTTAAAATCAGGTTTTCACCGCTTATTCCTGACGAGGATACGCCGGCTAACGGTTTTGTTTTCGATAGCAAGGTCGTCGGCGGAAACGTCCCCAGGGAATTCATCCCCGGCGTCGAGAAGGGACTGCTTAGCGCCATGGAGACCGGCATTCTGGCAGGTTTCCCGGTTATTAACGTCAAGGCCGATCTTTATGATGGCGCCTCCCATGATGTTGATTCGAGCGTTATGGCCTTTGAAATCGCCGCCCGTGCAGCTTTCCGTGAAGGCATGCGTCAAGCCGGACCAAAATTGCTTGAGCCGGTGATGCGCGTCGAGGTTGTGACGCCGGATGAATACATGGGCGATATCATCGGCGATCTGAACAGCCGTCGCGGTCAGGTCAACGATATGGATCAGCGCGGTAATGCGCGTGTGGTTTCGGCAACGGTGCCGCTTGCCAACATGTTTGGCTACGTCAACACCCTGCGCTCCCTGTCACAGGGGCGTGCCCAGTACACAATGCATTTCGACCGGTATGTGGAAGTTCCCCAGCAGGTCGCAGATGAAGTTCAGACCAGGTTGGCCGGCTAACGCCCGCCGAATGATGGAGTAGAAGAGTTATGTCGAAAGAAAAATTTGAACGCAATAAACCCCACTGCAACATTGGCACCATTGGCCATGTTGATCATGGCAAGACGACGCTGACGGCGGCGATCACGATGGTTTTGGCAGAAAGCGGCGGCGCGACGTTTTCGGC
>JABMOQ010000120.1 GCA_013204045.1 Rhodospirillaceae bacterium
GAAATGGAGAATAATAGAAACAACTCCTATGCAAGTTATAGCTGTGGTTAAGAAAATATTATTTCGTCTCACGAGAGCGGGCGGATGCCATTCGTGTGCTGACTCATGGGCGACAACATAAAAACCACGGAGAAAACCAATGACGGGCGATACATCCTTTGAGGGCATCAATGAAGCCAAAGCCGACTGGGGTCATATTTACAATCGGTTCGACCCAAGGTCTTATTCCCATGAACTAGACAAGCTCGATTACGTAATACCAGATAACGCCAAACCCATTTTTCAGAAACTGATCGGCCACTTACAGCAGCGCCGGGGCGACACAGTCCATATTCTGGATTTGGGCTGTTCTTACGGCATCAACTCGGCAACCCTCAAGCACGACCTTTCAATGGACGAGCTCAACAAACATTGGGGCCAGAAGAAAATGATGGACGCCTCATCGGATGAGGTCGTCGCGTACGACCAGCAATTCTTTTCTGATAGTAACGTCAACGAGGACATTGAGATGGTCGGACTTGACCAGGCCGAGAATGCCATCGCATATGGCCTGGCGTCAGGCCTCCTGGACGAGGGACTAGCCGTAGATCTCGAAACCGAACCGCTATCCGCGCTGGCGAAAGAAAAGCTGGCACCGACCGATTTGGTGACGTCTACCGGTTGCGTCGGCTATTTGACCGAGAAAAGTTTCGACCGTTTGCTGCCTGCGGTAAACGAAGGCCAGCAACCCTGGATTGCTAACTTCGTGCTGCGCTTGTTCCCGTTTGACGTCATCACGAAGTCCCTGGATAAGTGGGGATATGTAACTGAGAAGCTCGATGGCCAAACCTTCTTTCAGCGCAAGTTCGCCTCAGATGATGAGCAGAAGCAAGTACTAGAACAACTGAGCGAACAGGGTGTCGACCCGACCGGCAAGGAGGATGAAGGCCATTTTTTAGCGGAGTTCTATTTGTCCCGCCCGATGAAGGACGCGGCTGAAGTGCCAATTGAGCGCCTGCTTCAATCTTGAATGCGGTGTTCGTCAATGTCTGCTCTGGGTCAACAGCCGCTGTCAGAGCCACTCCATTATTGAGTCCGCTTAGCCCCCTGATACCGGAAGTAAAATGTGCGACGCGGGTATTGCCCTTTTGAATTCCGCTTGCCACACAATTAGGGAAAGCTGTTGATTGATGATGGAACACAAGCCCCTAAAAAACATCAGGCCGCGTCGTGCAGGACCTTCGCTACATCGTCAGGCATCCTGGCGATGACCCGCAGGTAGCTTTGTGTTGCACTGTCGGGCTTCCGGCGCCCCTGCTCCCAATCCCTCAACGAAGCGGTTGGTATGCCATAGCGTTCGGCAAAGGCGCGTTGTGAAAGGCCGGTCTCGGCACGAGCCCGGCGAGCCAGCATCGCAGTATGTCCACGCTGGAATTCGTCGTCGGTGAGCGGCGCATCGGCATCCGGTTCATCGGGGGGTGTCGTGGTAACGCTGTGTTTCGCGGTCATTGGCTTTCCTCACGCTGATGATGCGGCTGGTATTGCCGCGCTGGGTGAACACGCAGACCCAAATCCGCCCATCGACCATGCCGTAGGAAACGAAACGGCCCTCGGCGTAGTCAAACCGCACGTCAAGAACATCCAGCCGGTTGGCGTCCGCCAGCACCTGAGCGCCAAAGGCGAGTGAGACCCGATGCTTGGTCTGATTAGCGGCGTCCTTGTCAGGGGCAAATTCAATCTGCATAGGAGATTGTACGGCAATGCCGTATACGTGACAAGGGAAACATACGGCATTGATGTACAGACTCACGGAGACCGATCCCTTTCTTCAACAACATCACCTCTCAAGTCCTGACTTCATCCTGGATTTTGATTTTACCGGCACGTTCTGGGCTTGTTTCGTTTTTCGATTCAGCAGAATGCCGCCTGCGGCTGACAGGGCCTCCATGGATTTCCTGGCGACTTGTTTCACTTGGTGCGAAACGGCCAGGTGCGCCAGGCGGGCGATCTGCACCGCCTTGTTCGCAGCCACGATCAGGCGCAGCCGATTGCCGCGATCCGTCTCGATGCCTCGGCGTTCCATGGCAGCCGCTTTTACGCCTATGTGAAACGTCGGTGCGGCGTCGATGCCACGGTCCTTATGGCTGCGATGATCGATGCGATCCGTTACCTGCGCCCGTTCCAAATGACGGTTTGCTATATCTGCCCACTTCTCGCGCACCTCGACAACGGCACCTGATTTTTTCTCATCCAGCTCGCGCGTTTTCTGACCGATGCCTTCGCCATCAATCACCCTCGTCGTTGTCAGAATGTGCGCATGGTAATTGCGTTGATCGCCATCGCGGTGCGGCGCGTGGATCGCGGCATCGACGGCGACGCCGAAACGATCAACAAGCCACCGGCTGAACTCGTGGACGCATGCCTTTCGCTGTTCCCCGTCAAACTCGGCAGGCAACGCAATTTCATATTCACGCGCCGTGACGCTATTCTTTCGCATTTCCGCCGCCTCGGCGCTGTCCCACAACGCATTGCGTTCGGACAGGTTGAGGGGGACGGTTTCCGGAATGATAATTTCGGAAAACTCTACGCCCTGCTTGCGGGTGTAGTCGTATGTTTGCCCGGTGCGATCATCAACGAGCTTCGTCGCCGTGCGATAGGCTGCGGCAGCGACCGCACTGCGGCCCGTGCTGCGTTTAACGGTTTTAACCGATAGATGATAGATGGCCATGATTCACCTGTCGTAAAATGTCACACCTCTGTCGTAAAAAAAGGGTGCAGGGATGTTCCCTGCCGCACGCAAACTCGAAGAGTTTGCATAAGTGCGCCCTTCCCTCCTTTTGTCGTTCGGGATCCCTCACCGGAATGAGACATCCTTGCCGGCGTTTTAGCGCCCTGTTGGCGCACGCCGAAATATCAACGACAGGAAAAAAAGACGCGTGGAATGGGACCTAACGCCAGCAGACAAATCCCTCGTTGTCCTGGCGCGGGCTCCAGTTTCCACCAAGGTATCCGCAGCCGACCTCAGACGAGAAAAGCAAACCTGTTCGCGTTGCGATAACGCCACTGATAAAAGCCGAAGATAATGCGAACAGAACCGCAAAAATTATCGCGGCGGCTCTCCACTTCGTCAGTTCATGAACAGCCCTTACGGCTGCACGTGCTGGGGCCATTATCGTTTCCAGTTCATCGCCCACCCTGCGAAGCCGATCCACCTTTTCTGCGATCCGGGCCGCAGATGTTGATGCGCCGCGTTCTGCGGCTGTTTCAACAGCGAATCGGTCGCAGGCGACAGACGCCTGTGACGCGGCATGTGATTTCAAAACCAGGTTGGAAACTGATTTTTCAATGGCATCGAGCTTGTCGACAATCGCCTGGATGGGATCATCCGACATGCCAGTTCTCGAACAGTTGCTTGTCCCGTACCGGAAGATTTTGAATACGCGTTTTCAAACGCGCCATCGCGCCGGGATCTGCTTTCGCCTCCGCGATCAAGAAACCGCCCAGGACAATTTTGCGGCGCGTATCGAGTTTACGCGCGGTTTCTTTTTCTCTGGCGCGAAGCTGCTGAACCAGAGCCTTCGCCTGCCGGAACTTCTTCTCTGCTTCTTCGAGTGATTTAGTCACTGCCTTCTCCTTCATTGCCTCATTGATCTGTTCGTAACTTTTTCTTAGTTCTTTGCGTTCATTAAAATCCTCCTCCATACGGCAGCGGATGGTTTTTGGTGTATGTCCTAACCCATGCCAGAAAGGCACCGTCTGGATTCTTGGGTGGCCTCCTCATGCCATTCATCCATTTCTTCCAGGTCCTCTCCAAAGCGTCGATGTCATACCCTTGGAAGTTCTTGCGCGCTTCCTCGTAGCAAGCCTGGCTGATCCCCACGGGGGGGGTTAAGGGGGGTGTTAGATTCCTGTTGTTGAATTGATGGTGTTATATGGCCGGGTTTTCCGGCGCTGGGTTCACCATCGCTGGATTTTCCAGCAATGGTGTCTTTGGGAACGTTCGGCGTGTCGGTGACAAAATGCTCCCACCGGAAAGTCCCGTCACCATTCTTCTTTCTGACCTGCTGAAGGTATCCGCACTGCTCCATCTCTTTCCGAGATTTAGACCACCGATCACGCGACAGGCCGAGGATGTGCTGTACGTGCTTCACGCGCACCTCCCAGCCATCCGGACAACCAATGAGCCACCCGAGCACCAGACGCGTCTCTGTGCGCATTCTCGTGTCTTGGAGGATATCGTCTGGAATCGCGGAGAAAGGCCGACGCTTCCGGATTTTCACCGTGCTGCTCATCGGCCCGCCCCCAACGGTACTAACACGCAACTCATACGCAACTCCCGCTAAGTGCTTGAATCGTCGTGCTTGGGTTTACCTACGCGGGCGGACTTATGCTCTTGATTTTGTTCACTATCTGGGGAAATGGCATTGTAGAGGTCAGGGTTCGATTCCCCTCGGCTCCACCAAGTCTCCACCATCATCACCCCAAGGGAAACCTTGGGGTTTTGTTTTTCCGGATATTTGATAAATGCCGCACGCGGCTTCTCCGCTTCGCCGATGGCGTCCTTGACTTTGCCGCATTTTTGCCCAGATTATAGGGACTTAAGCGTCGGTGCCTTAAGGGGCCGACGCAACGCCATAGCTCGCTCATGTATGTCAGAGGAGACGGCCAATGTCGCGGATCAGCGGATTAAACAACCCCCTGTTGCTGGGCTTCGAAAACTTCGAGAGGATCATCGATCAGGTCTCGAAGGCGTCCGGAGAGGGCTACCCCCCCTATAACATCGAACAGACGGGCGAGTTTGCCTTGCGCATCACCATCGCCGTCGCCGGGTTTTCACTTGAAGACCTGGCGGTGACCACCGAGGACAACCAGCTTGTCGTCCGCGGCCATCAGGTCGACGATAGCATCGAGCGGGTGTTCCTGCACCGAGGCATCGCGTCTCGGCAATTCCAGCGCAGTTTCGTGCTTGCCGAAGGCATCGAGATCAAGGGGGCGGCCATGGACAATGGCTTGCTGCACATCGAATTGGAACGTCATGTGCCGGAACCGGAAGTCCGCACCATCAAGATCGAGAAAAGCCCCGCCGGAAATAAACAGAAGACCATCGAGGTTGATGCTGAAAACTAGGCCACCGGACTTGTGGCCTCTTTTAGGTTAAATACCCCTCACGCGCCGGGCGGGCCTGTGGCCCTTGGCTGGGTCTCTGGAAGTCAAAACAAGTTTTTGACAGGAGCTGGATTCTGCCAAGCCGGGTGCCTGTTGCCACTTTGGACTTGGCTTCCAGAGGCCAAAAAGCCAAGAGAGCGACAGCGAACGCCCGGCAGGGACAAAAAAGAGGCGTCTACTACGCCGCCTGCGCCGATGATTCGGTGAGCAACGCGAACAGCGCATCGGCGTTGTCGGTGCCCCGCAGCTTTTCACAGGCCTGTTTGTCGCGCAACAGGCGCGATACCCGGGCCAGCGCTTTCAGGTGGTCGGCACCGGCGGACTCGGGCGCCAACAGCAGGAAGATCAGGTCGACCGGCTGTTCGTCGATGGACTGAAAATCGATCGGCGTTTCGAGGCGCGCGAACAATCCGTAAAGCTTGTCAAGACTGGCCAGCTTGCCATGGGGAATGGCGATGCCGTTGCCGACGCCGGTGGTGCCCAAGCGTTCGCGTTCCATCAGGACATCGAAGATGGCGCGCTCATGCAGCCCGGTAATTTCCGCAGCCAGCTTTGCAAGATCCTGCAGGGCCTGTTTTTTCGACGTCGCACGTAAATTAGCTACGACGCCGGCGGTTGTTATTAGGTCCGTGATCTCCATCAAATAATTCCTACTATTATTGGATATTGTTGGGATCTATCCAGCCGACATTTCCGTCGGCCCGGCGATAAACAACGTTGAACCCGCCATGGGCCCGGTTGCGGAACATGACCACCGGGGCATCTGCCAGGTCCATACGCATGACCGCTTCGCCGACGGTCAGGGTGGCGATCTCGTGGGGCATTTCGGCGACAATGGCCGGAGAGCCCTGTTCGGGCAGGTCGTCTTCGTCGGCTTCCGGGGACATGATCGCATACTGGGCCCGGATCAGCTCTTCTTCACTGGGGCCATGTTTGTGGTGATCTTGCAGGCGGCTTTTATAACGCCTGAGCTGTTTTGAGATACGGTTAAGGGCGCTGTCGAAAGCGGCATAGGCGTCATCGGCCGTTGCGCCGCCCTGCATGACCATGCCACGACCGGCGTGCACGGTAATGTCGGCGTGAAAACCGTGGCCTTTTTTAGAAAAAACCACTGTCGAATTAAGCGCACTGTCGAAATATTTTTTGACGGAATCTTTTAAGTTTGCTTCGGCATGGCCGCTAAGGGCTTCGCCGACGTCCACATGTATGCCTTTGATAGATATGTCCATTAAGTAGCGCCGAATGCTTGTGAAGTCGTTCGGCCGTCCATTTCGTTCTGTAATTAACCCTTTATTTTCGGGCACGCCGTCCTTGGACGGGGCTTCAAGTTCGTCGCTCCGCTGGCCTGTCTCAGCGACCTCAACAGGGCCATGGCCCGGCTCCAGAAAGGCGACGGCCCGGAAAGTAGATGGCTCGCCCGACGGTGTCAATAGTCTGGCAATTTTACATGTAATATATTGTTTTTAATGACTATTTATAAGGCAGAATTTTTCTCGCGGCGGCGCTGTACGGATGAGGGAATGCTCAGCGACTCGCGATATTTGGCGACCGTGCGGCGTGCAATATCGACCCCCTCACCTCTCAGCAAGGTAACAATTTTATCATCGGACAAAATTTTACTCATCGGCTCTGCTTTGATCAGCGCCTTGATCCGGTGGCGTACGGACTCGGCGGAATGGGATTCGCCGCCGGAAGATGAGCCGATGGCGGCGGTAAAAAAATACTTCAGTTCGAAAATACCGCGCGGTGTCGCCATAAATTTGTTGGATGTCACCCTGGACACCGTGCTCTCGTGCATTTCAATAGCTTCTGCAATGTCCCGCAGCACCAACGGTTTCAGATACTGCACTCCGCGTATGAAAAACGCATCTTGTTGGCGGACCAGTTCACTGGCAACTTTCAGAATAGTCGTGGCGCGCTGGTGCAAGGATTTCACCAGCCAGTTGGCCGACTGGTAACAATCGTTGATATATTGTTTGTCTGCTTTCGAGCCGGCGTCCCGGCTGATACGTGTGAAGTAGGTGTTGTTGACCAGCACCTTTGGAAGGGTGTCGGTGTTCAGTTCCACTACCCAGTTACCACCCGCCACAGAACGCATGATGACATCGGGCACTACCGGCTGGGCGACGATGCCATCAAAGGCCTCGGCCGGTTTCGGGTCGAGTTCTCTGATCTCGGCGACCATATCGGTGATGTCTTCTTCATCGACGCCGCAAATATCCATGAGGCCTGCGAGGTCGCGTTTGGCCAGCATTTCCAGGTTTCCCAGCAGCGCCTGCATGGCCGGGTCGAGCCGGTCCAGTTCCTTTAGCTGCAAGCCCAAGCATTCGGAAAGGTCGCGGGCAAAAATGCCGGGTGGATCAAGGCTTTGCAAAACCTCCAGAACGGCTTCGACTTGTTGCAGGGAACAGCCCAGCCCATCGGCAAGTTGATCTAGCTCGCCGCTTATATATCCTGAACCATCAAGCATATCGATCAGCGATGCGCCGATCAGTCGGTCGACGGGATCGAACATAGACAACGCCATCTGGCTGCCAAGATGGTCGCGCAAGCTTATGTTTCCCGAAACTGTTTCTTCCAGATTTGGCAGGGCACCGCCGAAATCCGTTCCTTGCCCGCCGCTGCCCCAATCGGAAAACGCCTGATCGGACAATTGTTCGGCGGCAATATCGGCGTTGGATATGGAATCGTTATTCCAGTCGCTGCCGGTGTCCATGTCATTGCCCATGTCGCCCGCAATGGCTTCGGTGCCATTGCCCTGATCGCTGAAGTCCACGGCCTTAAGGCCATTCAGATCAGGATCGACGGCATCGCCAAAATCTTCGCCGGTGCTGTTGGCTGCGCCGTCGCCGCCGGAACCGTCGGGGCCGCCAAGGCCATCGCTGTCCACGCTCCCGGCGGTATCATCCCTTTCCAGCAACGGATTTTGCTCAAGCTCACTCTCGACATATTCATTGAGTTCAATGTTCGACAGTTGCAACAGCTTGATCGCTTGCTGCAATTGCGGCGTCATAACCAAAGACTGGCTTTGGCGCAAATCAAGGCGTGGTGTCAGGACCATAGCGAATTACAGACTAAAGCGTTCACCCAGATAAACGCGCCGGACGTCTTCGTTGCCGACGATGTCCGAGGGCGCCCCCTCCATCAGCATCATTCCGTCATGGATGATGTAGGCTCGATCAATGACGTCCAGGGTTTCGCGGACGTTATGATCCGTGATCAGCACACCGATGCCCCGATCCTTCAGGTGCGAGACAAGATCGCGGATATCGCCGACGGCGATCGGATCGATGCCCGCAAAGGGCTCGTCGAGTAAGATGAAATGCGGATTTGAGGCAAGCGCCCGGGCAATCTCGACCCGCCGGCGTTCGCCACCCGATAGGGCCAATGCCGGCGTGCGGCGAAGATGGGTAATGGAAAATTCCGCCAGCAGGGCGTCAAGTATGGCTTCCCGACGATCGCGCGCCGGCTCGACCACTTCAAGCACGGCGCGGATATTGTTCTCGACCGTCAGGCCGCGAAAGATCGATGCTTCCTGGGGCAGATACCCAATGCCGAGGCGGGCCCGCCGGTACATGGGCAATTCGGTAATATCCTGGCCATCGAGCACAACATTTCCGTAATCCAGCGGAATCAGCCCGGTGATCATATAAAAACAGGTTGTTTTGCCGGCCCCGTTCGGGCCCAAAAGGCCGACCACCTCGCCGCGCTGAATGGACAGGCTAACGCCGCGCACCACAGGGCGCTTTTTGAAACGCTTGCCAAGATTATTGGCCGATAGTCCCCGGTTGCTCTCGGCAACCAGCTTCGGCAATACCTCGCCTTCACCTGAGGCGCCTGTTGGCGGCCGCTGTGGCGTGTATTCGGGGGTGTAATCGTCTGTCATTTGCCTGTCAGCCTAATGGCTCGATCCTAAAGAAAGGGTTACCCGCCCCCCTGTTAAGGCCCCGTTTTCGGCTTAAGAATGCCGCCGACCTGTCCGTCGGAGCAACTGAACAGCTTGCTGACGCCGTTGTTCATGTTAATCACCGCCCGGCATCCGTCCAGCTGGTTGCCGTCACGGGTCATCCTAACGGAACCGGTCAGGGTGGCGATACCGCTTTTGACATTATATACCCCACGGTCCGATTTGACCTGGTCCGGGCCACTATCGACGACCACTCTGTCGAAAGCCTCGATCCTGTGAACGGCGCTTTTGCCCTGTGCGTCTTTCTCGAAATAGGCGACCAGGACGTCGGCGGCGAGGGCCTTTCCACCGTTGACCGCCTTGGCGTCGCCGCGCGCCACCGCCATCTGCTTGGTTTCCCAATATTCAAGCTGGTCTTTTGCGGTGATCACATCCTCGGCGGTGACCAGGCGGACATTGTTGCCGGTAACCAGCAAAATCGCATTATCCACATCATATACACCCTTATCGCCATAAGCGGTTTCCCCGGGCGCGACGATCTTGACGTTACCGATTGAATCAAGGCGCCAGATTTCGGTCCCGCCTTTCGGCAATTTGCGATAATAGGCGCGCAGCTCGTCCCCATAGACGGTGACGTTGCCGCGCACCGCACGGGCATTACCGCGGGCCAGGAATATCAACTCGTCCTGTTGCCATTCGATGCCGTCGTCGGCGAACACCTCGATCGGGGTGTCCGAATTGCCGGTGGCAAAATCAAGTCCCTGGGCAAGGACCGGGCGGGCGGCCAGCAGTCCAAAGACAAAGATAAGGGCCAGGGCTGATTTGAATAATCCGGGAGCGGTCATTGCGCCTTCTCACTGTTGGCGGGATACATGGTCATGCGTGATTTTCCGGTAAATAATATGACATTTTTATTTTTAAAGAGCTTGAAGCCTTCTGCCTTGAGTGTTCCAAACGGCCCCTGACCTTCTATGGACTGGAGGCCGGTGGCAATGCCGGTGGCCAGGTCTATGTCTGCGCTTTCTGTTTTAAATTCATATCCTGAATCATGGAACATATTGACCGAACCCTTAAGTTGCAGGGTTTCGGCGACCCGTTCATATATGCCGTTTTTGGCCGTCAACACCAGCCAGCTGCCATCTTCAAGGGATATGTCGGCCTTCGGCATTTCCAACTCGATACTTTTTTTGCCGTTTAGCAGGTTCTTGGCGATATCGGCCGTCACCGAAAACGCCTGACTCTTTTCATCGGTTCCGATATAGCGCGGGTTGATCATGGACGGATCATTCGTATCACCAGATGTCAGGGCCGAAAACCCGATGCGAAAGCGGGCATCCTTAAACTGCAGGTGCGGCCAGATGAGGACAAGGGTGATCAACGCCACCGCCACCACCGGCAGAAAGACCTTCATCAACACGACAAAGCGGCTGTACCCACCCAGCGGCGCGCCATGCCCGCGCGTGGCGTGTATGGTGCCTGACATCAGGCGACTCCGGCGCGCAGACAATCATGAATGTGCACGATGCCGACGGGGCGGCCGTCTTCGGCGACGAACAGCGTGGTGATGGCGCTGGCGTTCATCTGGCCCAGGGCCTCAGTCGCTAGCGCCTCGACGCCGATTGTCCGGACGCCTGCGGTCATCACATCAGCGGTCGTGCGCTGGATAAGATCGGGGCTCATGTTGCGGCGCAAATCGCCGTCGGTAATAATCCCCAGCAGGGCGCCGTCGTCATCGATGACGCCAAGACAGCCAAAACTTTTGGTCGTCATCTCGACAAGGGCTTCCGACATTTTCATGTTCGCGGCGACCAGGGGCAGCTCGGCGCCTGAGTGCATGATGTCGGTGACCTTCAGCAATTTCTGGCCGAGCTTGCCGCCGGGATGCAGGACGTGAAAATCGTCGGGCGAAAAACCTTTGCGTTCCAGCATGGCGACGGCTAGGGCGTCGCCAAGGGCCAGCATCACCGTCGTCGATGTGGTCGGCGCCAGCCCCATGGGGCAGGCTTCGGTATTTTCCGGCAGCACAAGGGCGACGGTTGCGGCTTTGGCAAGGGTACTGTCGCCGCGTCCCGTAATGCCGACCAGCGGAATCTTGAAGCGCTTGGCATAGGCAACCAGATCGGCCAGTTCGGATGTCTCGCCGGAATTGGACAGCGCGATGATGACGTCTTCTTCGGTAATCATGCCAAGATCGCCGTGGCTGGCCTCGGCCGGGTGAACAAACATGGCCGGCGTGCCGGTCGAGGCGAAAGTGGCGGCAATCTTGTTAGCCACATGGCCGCTTTTGCCCATGCCGGTGATGACGGCGCGTCCCTGCATGGCCGACAGCAGATCGAGGGTGTCGATGAAGCGACCGTCGAGGCCCTTTTCCAGGGCCCTGAGGCCTTCTATTTCCAGGCCGAGTACCCGCCGGGCCGTTTCAAGCAGGTCTTTCGCCGGTTTATTCTTGCCAGATGCCATGATTAACTATTTTAAGTGGAAAACATGCAACTTATGTGCCGGATATCTGCCGAGTATGGTCCCAACACATTGATTCGTCAATAAAATCAGCCGTAAGGGGGTCGCCTAATGGCTGAAAATATCGATGTATGGCCAGCCCCCGAGATCGAGCTCGGCGCGGGCCGGAACGAATTTGAAGCAGGCGTCGAGCAGATGGCCTCGACCTTCCCGGGCCAGTATATCATCCAGGCGTTCGCGCAAGGCGTGCAGATACAGAACATCGGCGGCGGCATATCGGATCTGCTCTTCGCTGAGGGTTTCGGTGCCCCAGTAGGATGATTGCTGTTCTTTCGACAGCTCCACGCCGAGCAATTCCCGGCATACGTCCTTCAGGCCGTGACGGTCTGTATATGTGCGGGCCAGGGTGGAGGCAATCTTGGTGCAATAAAGGGCGGTGCAGTCGACGCCCAGATAACGCTTGATAACCGCCACATCGAAGCGGGCATAGTGGAACAGCTTGGTGACCGCGTTGTCGGCCAGCAGTTTTTTCAGGTTAGGCGCATCGTATTCACCGGCCGCAAACTTGACCAGATGGGCGCTGCCGTCACCGGCTGATAGTTGAACCAGACACAGCCTGTCACGATGCGGGTTGAGGCCAAGGGTTTCCGAATCGACGGCAACGCTGGCGCCGAAATCCAGGCCGTCCGGAAGGTCGCCCTGATGGACTTTTATAACCGCCTTGTTAATGTCTGCAATCGCCACCGGTCAGCTCCTTAATGCCCCTTCATCAACGACGACCCCGTGTAATGGTGCCCAGGAGAAGACTCGAACTTCCACGGCCTTGCGGCCACTGGCACCTGAAGCCAGCGCGTCTACCAATTCCGCCACCTGGGCACTATTTAGATGGCCGTCGTTTCCCGCTTTTTTGGCGGAGGGACAGTCGTTACCCCCTAGCCCCCTGTATGTCAACAGATTGCCGCCTTAAGTGCGCCGAATCCCGGCATTCTGCCTGCAATATTAAGTTCCCAAGCGGGCCGCCAAAGTGCTTCAATGGGGGCCATCGATAGAGTTGATTCAGGGAGAAAATACCAATGGTACGCCGTGTCGTTACCGTGTTTGGCGGGTCGGGTTTCATCGGCCGTTACGTGGTCCAGCGTCTGGCTGCTGAGGGCGCCATCGTGCGTGTCGCCGTGCGCGATGTGGAGGCCGCCGCCTTCCTGAAACCGCTGGGCGATATTGGCCAGATTATCCCCTTCCCGGCCAACATTACCGACCCTCTATCCGTCGCCCGGGCACTGGCCGGGGCCACCGAGGCCGTCAATCTGGTCGGCATCCTGTCCGAATGGGGCAAAAATACATTCCAGCGTGTCCACGTGGATGGCGCCGCCAATGTGGCGACCGCGGCCCGGCAAGCCGGAGTCAGAAGGCTGGTTCATGTCTCGGCCCTCGGCGCCGATACGGAGTCGGCCTCAATCTATGCGCGGACCAAGGCCGCGGGGGAAGCCGCCGTCCTCGAGGCCTTCCCCGGCGCCACCATCATCCGGCCCGCCGTCGTCTTCGGCCCCGAGGATAAATTCTTCAACCTTTTTGCCGGAATCGCGCGGCTATCGCCGGTGTTGCCGGTGTTCGGCTGTCCGCTGATCCCCAAGGTGACCCTGTTTGGCCTTGATGCCCCCGTCGATCTGGATTTCTACGGCGATGGCGGCACTTTTATGCAGCCGGTCTATGTGGACGATATTGCCAAGGCCGTGATCAACATCCTCGGCGATTCGCAAACCGCTGCGAAGACCTTTGAGCTGGGCGGCCCCAGCGTCTACAGCTTTACGGAATTGATGCGCCTTGTTTGCGCCCAGAGCGGACGCAGCCGCATTTTGCTGCCGGTGCCGTTTTTCTGGGCGTCATTCTGGGGCTGGTTCCTGGAAAAGCTGCCCAAGCCGCTGCTTACACGCGATCAGGTGCGCCTGTTGAAGGCCGATAACCTTGTCGCAGATGAGGCCCTGGGTTTTGAAGCCCTGGGCATTCATCCGGCGGCGGCGGAAGCGGTGCTGCCGACCTACCTTCACCGGTACCGACCCCCGGCCCGGCGACATCTAAGGGAAGCTTAGGGATTAGCTGGCCGTATCGCGGGCGGCGGCAACGATCAGTTCGCTAAATTCACGCAGGAATACCGAGCCCTTGACCGTGCGCTGGATCAGCACGCTGCGGCGGTCGGTTTCATCGGGCTTGCGGCGCACCATGCCGAATTCGCTGAGCCGGTCGAGGGCGCGGGTGACCGCCGGTTTGGAAATTTTCAGGGTTTCGGCAAGGCCGCGAACCGTGTGCGGCGACTCTGTCAGATAGACCGTCAACAACAGCGCCATCTGGCGCGCCGACAGGTCCGGCGCGTCGCGGCGCACACTGTCAACAATGGCGCGGCGCCAGATATCCAGCGCCTGCAATTCTTCCAGATAAACACCCATCCCCTTAGATCGCCCCCCTGAAAACTCGTTCCGCTATCAAAACTTCTATCCGATAGGAGCATGGGGGCGCAACCGTTAATGGGGAATTTTGTCAAAGGACCGGGCCAGATATTGAATGTTCCCCTGTTTTCGGCGACCCTGTCGTCAGAAGTTAAGGAAATTAACATGACAAATGATACAGACGTCGCGGACATCATGGCTGCCGTGAAGATTTACTTCGACGGCCTGTACGACAGCAATACAGACATGCTCGCCCATGTCTTCCATCCCGACTGCCGGATCATCGGCTATGGCAGCGACGGCAAGATGGTGATCATGACCGCGGATCACTTTTTCAAATTCGTCGCCACCGTGCCATCACCGAAAGCCGAGGGCGTGCCCTTCGATATGTCGATCCTTGGCATCGAGCGGACCGGCAAGGTCGCCTCGGTGCGGGTCCATGATTTTTACCTGGGCCGCGACTTTATCGATCACCTGCATCTGGTCGAAACCGACGGCGGCTGGCTGATTACATCGAAGATGTTTCATTCCGAGGCGCGGGACTAACCCGGCCGGATTGGCCCACCGGGAGCCCTCAACAGCTTGAGAATTAAGGAAATGCTGGCTGCCTGATCACACTTGCGTGAGGAAAGGGCTGATTTTCTTTACAATCTTTGCGGCATCTGTCGGAATTAGGCCTTCGAGGCGGCTTTCTGCCTTTTAAATGAGGATTCCAATGGCGTCCCACGTTGACCTAGCAGCGTCCTATACGGCCCAACAGTCCTTTGCCACTGCCGGCAAGCGGGACGGGGCGGGGGCGGTGTCGGCCATCGCCGACGTCCAGGCCGGTGAAAAAAGCGACCGCATCAGTGACGCCCTCAAGACCGATGACCGTTCATCGGGCCTGACCCGCGAGAGCCGTTTTGGCCCCAGCGTCGTGGTCAGCCTGTCCGAGGAAGCCCGTCCGAAACTTCAGGATAACACCGCCAGGACCCCCGAGCGTCCTGATGGGTCCAAGAAGGAAGGCTCCAGGGTCGGTGCGCCGGAAAATGCCGCCAACGATAGACCTGAGGTCCAGCCGGCGGTGCAGCAGTCTATTGCCGCCGCCAACAGGAACGAGCGCAGCAATGCCGCAAATGCCTACAACCGCTCATCGGACTTGGCCCGCGAAGGCGGCCCCAGCGCCAAGCTGTCCCTGGTCGAAGTAGAGCGCCCGGACGTTCTGGGCGGCACGCCCGAGCGCCCCAAGGGGGCGAAAGCCAGCTCGGCCGAGATTGCCGGACCGGCCAGCACCTGCGGCGAAGATTATGCGGTTTCCTGCGTCGATCCCGAAACCGGGAGCAAGCGCTCCATCACCGTCGCCGCCAGTAACGAGGCCGAGGCCCAGCAGAAGGCGCAGCTCAAATTGACCGGGTCTGAAAAGGCCGGCCGCGCCGTCAACGCCCAGTAAAAATTTCATTTTTTAAAATAATTCCCGTTTTTTTCCCGAACATCGTTTTTTCGGGAACTTTTTTTGCGCGCCTGCGTCCTAGCGGGTATGGCCAATGGCTGGTCATCGAATTTCTAGGCTGAGCGTAAAAAAAGGAAACCTGAATTATGACTGACAAAATACTCGTTAAATGCGGCTTTGACGCCGAACAATCGGAAAATGCCACCATTGCCATGATCGTCGCCAATGCTTCGGCGGTTCCAACAGCGAAAAAACCCGCAAGATTGCATCCGGTTTCAGGGCCCATACGGTGGAACTGACTCCGTGCAAGGAAGGCGGCGAAGCCTGTGTCGCAGGCCCGGCGGCCCCCTAAAAACAAAACCGGGCACCCCATCCCTTTAAACTACAATAAAGTCAAAACGTTATGGAATTTGATAAATGCTCAAGGCTTGGCTAACTCTTTGAAGCACGGTCGCCCTACGCTTATTTAAGGCCGACCACCCAACAATCGATGCCGCGTTTCTTGAACTTGGCACAGTCTCTACCGGCCATCTTTTTTGATGTGAATTCGCCAACAAAAAAGGGCCCCGATAAGGAGCCCTTTTTCATTGGCGGAGGGAGAGGTGCTGGGGCCGAACCTTCTCCAACTTCGGCACGTATCACAATGCGGCGAACTTCACGATGATCATGAACGATGCGATCAACCACCCGACGATTATAACGACGGTGATCAGCCATGCTTGCAGAGACTGATAAAAGACCGAGTGATAGTCGTTGCGCCCACCACTGCCGCCAGCAATAGTCCGGTACGGCTCTGAAAAGTGTTCCTCCGCTGCTGTCATGGATTTCCGAAGATGACTCATCCACAGCTGTAAGTCCCAAATCACCACGGCACCAAAAGCGCCCGCAGCAAAAATTAGAACTGACCAAATGACCGCTAAAATAATAGGCCAAGCTTCCGTAAGGGCGCAGGATGCGTCTACCACCTGGTGGGCTGCTACGATATGGGCGCCGAAGGCCAGTATCGTGAAATATCCCGCCTGCCATTGCTGGGCTTTGGCGTGCCGGATGTTGTTAGAACAGTCCTGCAGCAGGTGCAATATTTGATCAGATGCTAATGGAAATTGCTCAGGTTCGTTTTCTGAAGGCGGCGTGTCAGACATAGGCGTTCTCATCAGCATCAGCGGTACACGGGGAGTAATTGTACCACAGCACCAACCCCCTTGCACTCGTATTGCGTTTGCTGGAAGGGGGCTCGAATGAGAGACGACGCCCACAACTTGGCGAGCGCCTGCGGGTGTGGACTAGGACTACGGTTATCCGTCGGCGGGAACGGCAACCTCTCCCCCTCTGGGAGAAAATTCGATCCCCGTCCCCTTCGGGTGGGGTGGCGGAGGGAGAGGAACCGGGTTCCAACCTTCTCCAATCCGACTGATTAAGAGCAATAACGACCGGTTAGAGGCTGGGATCGTATTTGATAGCTGCTGCATAATCGCGATATGTTTCCCTGCGTATTAACCCTGAGTTCGCCTAATAAATATTGGTCGCAACTCTCAGTTGATCGAAAAACGGGTGCCGCCTTTCGGCGACACCCGTCTCTGTCGGCAGTGTCGTTTAATCGTCGTGTTTTCCGCCGTATTTGCGCTTGTCGTTGCCGAGCATGCAGTTGGCATAGAAGGTAGTGGTCGCAGGCCAGTCGGAGAACAGGCCGATGATCCCGACTTTGCGGGCCAGCACGTCGATGGTGCGCAGGATATCGCCGTCACCGGTTAGCGCGTCCACGGTAGAGTCATAGTAGAAAGCGCCGCCGCCCGGTATGACCTCTTCATTGATACGACCGGACCGCTCCGTGGTCCAGCTGATGATCTTGAGACCGGCTTCGTTGGCCGCGATGGCGTATTTAGAGGGTACAATTTCTCCCCCTTCTTCTTTCACCAGCATCCACATGGGAGGCGCGATAACTCTTACGCCAAGGTCTCGGATGTTCTGGAGTGTCAACGGAGATGAGCCATCCCGCGGATCGAGACCCGGATCGTCCGGGTCCGACGGATCGATAGCGTTGGGGATGGCGTAACGGCCATCGAGATATACCGCCTGCTTGCCGAAGCGGGGGTAATTTTCGATCCAGTAGAGAACGTCGTCGAGATTAAAGGACTGGGCCCAAACGCGTCTGGGCGAGATGCCAGCGTCTTTATATTCTTCGATCAAGGCCCTGGCATAAGCTTCCTGCCCGCCCGGGTAGACCCCCGCGGAATCCGCTTTAAGTTCAGGCGTGAAGTCGGCACCGAGCCTGTCGAACAATCTGATGCTCTGTCGGTGTGTCAGAAGCTTGGCACCTGTTGCATAGAGATCCGTGCGGAACGTGGCGGTCGCACCACCGGTATCCATTTTTCCCTTTAGGCGCCTGAATTCAGCCAGGGTAAGTTTAGAGGTGCTGCAAGACCCGTTTTCGCAGGCTTTATCGGCAAGATCTTGATTGTCCGGGTTCAACAGAATATCGGTGGTGGTGTGCAGATCGGCCTGGGCGTGGCGACAGACCAGTCTGCTGTCCGAGGTGAAGGTCACATCGCATTCGATGATGCCGGCCCCCATCCGCGCCGCGGCGACATAAGATTCCCTGGTATGTTCGGGGAACTGAAGCGGCGCACCCCGATGGCCGATGGAAAATTTATGTTGCCTGAACGGACCGTCGCATTGCCGAAGTTTTCTCTTGAGCCTGCCTGGCTCCAGCTTGTCTACAAGATAAAACGGACGAGGGCCGAGTTGGGCGCCTGCCTTCTTGCCGTGGTGATACCGGTGATCGTCGTTGTCGGCGACCACCGGACCCGCCGCCATCATTGTTGGCACCGCAGCAACCAATGCGGTTGCCACGATTCGAGCCAATCCCTTACGCATAATAACCTCCTCAAGGTTCAAATACAGTTCAGTAAGGAGGCTGTTATTTCAGGCAACCAAGTCACCGTGATTTAAGAATCAAGTCAAACTAGTGAAGTTGATTTGCCAATTTTGTGTCGGTTGTCATTCGATCGAACGCAGTCGACGTCGGCTTCCAAACGTCAACCCTCGGGTGAAGGAATCGGTCACGAGCGACCGAACGATATGGCAAGAAATGGGCAGGCACATTACATCGAGCCTCAGCCATAGATAGCAAAAACACTGGCATGCAACAAAACCGTAATGGGAACACCACAATGCCGTAACAGAACAGAGCTAAAGCGTTCCTACTGCCAAACTACAATCCACAAACAAAGGATAGGGACGTTGACGATGCACAAATGGATTCTGCCGGTCGCGGCAATTCTCATGATCGGCGCCGGGGCTGCGGTGGCAAAAGATTCTAATCGGTCCATTGGAATCTCTCTCAAACAAATCGGAACTTTCAATCACGGAACAGCATACGATGACGGACAGGCCGAAATCGTTGCGTATGACGCTAAATCAGAACAGGTTTTCGTTATCAATGCCGCCGACGGGACGGTGGATATTCTCGACGTTTCGGATCCAGCCAAGCCAGATAAAGTGGGCCAGATAAAGGTCACTGACGACCTTATCGGAAAACCTGTGGGCGGAATAAATAGTGTCGCCGTGCATAAGGGCCTCGTTGCGGTCGCCGTGGAAAACGATGTTCAGCAGGATAACGGCTGGGCCGCATTTTACGACAAGGACGGCAATTTCCTCAATTATGTGGAAGCGGGTGCGCTGCCCGACGCCGTCACTTTCACGCCTAACGGCAAATACGTCCTTGTCGCAAACGAAGGACAGCCAAGCGACGATTATACCAATGACCCGGAAGGTTCGGTAACAATCATCAATCTGCGCCGGGGCGTATACAATCCAAAGGTGCGTACAGCGGGTTTCAATAGATTCAACGGAAAGGCGCCGAAGGGCGTTCGGATATCGGGCCCCAACGCAAGCGTCGCGCAGGATCTGGAACCGGAATATATTGCCATCTCGAAGGATTCCAGAACGGCGGAGTTATGGCCGAATCTGGTGTTTGAGCATTTGAGTTGAAGCGGCGTATCAGGTTGATTTGTTGTTGCAAGACATCGAACCAACCAAAGGAGATACGCCACCATGAAGAAGAGTAACGTTTTAGAATTTGCGGGTCGAGACACAATTTCCGATCCCCTGACGGCCTTGTTGAGATCGGGTGCTCAGCAATTGATCACTCAAGCGGTGGAGGTGGAACTTCAGGAGCTGCTGAACGAATATTCGGATCGGCGCACGGAGGATGGCCACGCCATTGTCGTCCGCAATGGTCATTTGCCGGAGCGCGAACTGCAGACAGGCTTGGGACCGGTGACGGTGAAGATTCCAAAAGTTCGCTCAATAACCGGCGAGCCTGTGACGTTCCGATCCGCTCTTGTTCCACCCTATGTCCGCAAGACGAAGTCTCTGGAGGCAGCATTGCCGTGGTTGTACCTGAAAGGCGTTTCGAGCGGCGAGATGGGTGAAGCCTTGAAAGTATTGATTGGCCCTGAAGCAAAAGGTTTGTCGGCCAGCACGGTATCGCGCCTGAAGCAGATATGGGGGCGGGAATACCTGAGCTGGTGTGACGGTCCTCTGGATAAAGACCGTTGGGTCTATGTCTGGGCAGATGGTGTCTATAGCGGGCTGAGGGGCGAGCAGATGAAGCTGTGTGCCTTGGTGATCATTGGCGTGAATGAACGTGGAGAGAAGC
>JABMOQ010000121.1 GCA_013204045.1 Rhodospirillaceae bacterium
CTGATGGCGCGCGCCGGGCGGCAATCGTTACCGGACTCGGCTTCAGCAAGGCGGTGACGCAAGCCGCCATCGATTTACTGCCAAGTGAGGTTACCCTAGCGTTTAACCCCTATGCGCCCAATATCAATGAATGGGCGATGATGGCCCGCACCGCCGGACATGAAGTGTTAATCATGGTGCCACTGGAGCCGGACAACTTCCCGCTTACCGATCCCGGCCCACAAGCATTGATGACTTTTAACGCCGAGGACGAAAACCGCTTTCGCCTGGAATTTCTGCTCAGCCGCATGTCCGGCTACGTGGGCATGATGACATTTTTGGGCTCCAAGTATAATAAGTCGGAAGATCATGTCAGGACGCTGCTGGATGAGTTAAGGGTCCGCGGCCTAATGTTCATCGAAGGCGCTCCTCACCTTGGATCGCTTGCACCGGCCCTGGCCACGGAAATGGGCGTGCCCAGGGCCGTGTCGGACCTGATGGTCGACGAAATTCCAAGCAACGTCGACATTAATGCCAAACTGGCCGAACTTGAAAAGGTCATACTGGACCAGAAGGCGGTTGTTATCCAGATTGGCCCCTATCCGATTTCGATCAGGCGGCTGGCGACCTGGATGGAAACCCTGGGCCAAAAAAATATCGCGCTGGCCCCGATCACGGCCCTTGCCGACAGGCAAAAACTGATCCAGCAGCCTACCCAATGATCGCCGGCCCTATGGAAACCTTGCCCTATCGGTCTTGCGTCGGGGCCATGCTGATAAACGGGCAAGGCCGGGTCTTTGTCGCCCAGCGTATCGATAATCCCGGCCCGGCCTGGCAAATGCCCCAGGGCGGCATAGATGCGGGCGAGGCACCCCGGGATGCGGTGCTCAGGGAACTGTTAGAGGAAACCGGAACCGACAAGGCGGAAATTATCGCTGAAAGCAGTGACTGGCGGGACTATGATCTGCCCGATGTGCTGATTGGTAAGTTGTGGGGCGGCAAGTACCGGGGCCAGCGCCAGAAATGGTTCGCCCTCAGGTTTTTAGGGGACGACGGGGATATCGATATTCATTCCGCCCAGGAGCCCGAATTCAGCGCCTGGAAATGGGCCGCCATCGATGACTTGGCCGATCTGATTGTGCCTTTCAAACGCACCCTTTACAAAGACATCGTGGCCGAGTTCAGGCCGTTGACCGTGGTGATGGGGAAGATGCCTTGATGTATCTGCAAATTCTCGGTGGCTTCATTTTTCTGCTCGGCGGGGCCGATATTCTGGTCCGTGGGGCCGTCGGCCTGGCCGAGAAAATGAATGTGTCGCCATTGTTGATCGGCATGACGATCATTGCCTTCGGCACCTCGGCACCGGAATTCGTGGTCAGCCTGGATGCCGCCATGGCCGGATCTTCCGGCATGGCCATCGGCAATGTTATTGGCTCCAACATGGCAAATATGCTGCTGATCCTCGGTGCCGCGGCGCTGGTAAAGCCCATTGTGGTGAAACCTTATGCCCTGATGCGCGACGGCATCAGCCTGCTGCTCGGCAGCCTGTTGTTTGTGTGGTTCTGTTTCTCCGGCGATATCGGCACCTGGCAGGGTGTGGTGCTGGTCGTTGTGTTCGCCGGCTTCCTGGGCAACACCTACTACCGGGAAGTCCACGGCGATGACGCGGCGGCCGAAATCCATACCCAGGAAGTCGAGGAATACAAAGGCCTTAAAACCCACCGGACCATCTGGATGGCGATTATGGCCGGTCTGGCGGGGGTCATCTATGGGGCCGAGTTGCTGGTTGCTGGCGGCGTCCAGCTGGCCACCATCCATGGTGTGCCCGACGAAGTCATCGGCCTGACCGTGCTGGCCATCGGCACCTCGCTGCCGGAACTGGCGGCTTCCGTGGTCGCCGCAATGCGCGGTCACGCCGATGTGGCCCTCGGCAACGTGGTCGGCTCCAACCTGTTCAACGCCATGCCGGTGATCGGCATTGTTGCCATGGTAACGCCGCTTTCCGTCCCCGATCAGATTTTGAACTTCGATCTATGGGTAATGTTGGCTGTAACCGTCGGGTTAATTCCGTTTCTGGTCGGCGGCCTGCGCCTTGGCCGACCGGTGGCGGCATCCTTTCTTGTCGCCTATGGGCTCTATATCGGGGCCCAGGCTTATGGCATTCCAGGTGTGTTTTAGGGTCTTGAAACTGGCCCGGTGATAGATCATTGTCCCGGCATGACCGACACATCCATCAAAACCGCCCTGATTACCGGCTCGGCCCGGCGGATTGGCCGCGCCCTCGCCCTGGGTCTGGCCGCCGATGGATGGGCCGTGGCGCTCCATCATCACCAGGCGAGCGACGATGCCGATAAACTGGCCGACACCATCAATTCAGGCGGCGGCCGGGCTGTCACCGTCGCCGCCGACCTGGCCGATGAGATTCAGGCGGTCGGGCTGATCACCCAGGCGGTCGAAAAAATCGGCCCGCTGACCTGCCTGATCAACAATGCCTCGCTGTTCGAGGAAGATACGGTGGTGACGGCTACCCGCCATTCGTGGGATGCCCATATGCAGGTCAACCTGCGCGCCCCCTTCGTGCTGATTCAGGGGTTCGCCGAACAACTGGCCACGGGGGCAGGGCAGGGCAACGTCATTAACATTATCGACCAGCGGGTATGGAACCTGCCGCCGACGTTTACATCCTATACCCTCAGCAAGGCCGGCCTGTGGACACTGACCCAGACCCTGGCCCAGGCCCTGGCCCCGGATATTCGCATTAACGCCATCGGCCCGGGACCGGTGCTGCCGAGCACCCGGCAGACCGATGCGGCGTTTCGCGAACAATGGTCGTCGCTTCCATTACCGCGTAGGATCGAGCCTGAGGAAATAGTTGATGCGGCTCGGTATATTCTACAGGCTAGGTCGTTGACCGGGCAGATGATCGCGGTTGATGGTGGCCAGCATCTGGGTTGGGCCCAGGCGACAAAAGATAAGAATCAGGGGGAATAGATGACGAAGACGCAAATGGAACTCGTCCAGCCACGTAACATCGCCGACGCGCGGGCCGCAATCCGCCACGTTTTTGTCCGCGATCTTGAATTGAAATGTTCGATCGGCGTGCATCAGCACGAACGCGAAGCCAAACAAAGGGTACGCATCAACCTGGACCTGGCGGTCCGCGAGGCCGATATGAATGGTCAGCTGAACGACGATCTGGGCAACGTGGTCTGCTACGAGAGCCTGACCGACGGGGTGCGGGCGATCGTCGCCGGCGATCACGTCAATCTGGTCGAAACCCTGGCCGAGGATATCGCCGCCATGTGCCTGGAAGATACGCGGGTCCGCTCGGCCCGGGTCAGGGTGGAAAAACTGGACATCGTCAGCGATGCCGCCAGCGTCGGCGTCGAGATCGAAAGATTTAACCCGGACACCTGATTGCAGGGTTAAAAAAATCGCTGCAACCCTTTGCAAAACCGACATTTATTTCTCCACTCCCGGGCGAGTTGTGCACAGCCCTCATGGCGGGATTGTTTCGATGCGAAAATGAAGCCGGGTTGATCGTGTCGCCACCACTTTTTTCCCAATCAGATAATTTCTGTTTAATTTCAACCTATTAATGGGGTGATGATTTTTGGCGTAAATAAGGTTAAAGAATGCCGGATGATGCCCCATGCCAATTGGCAGGCATATATCAACAACCTTATCCACATGAATCGTCTATATATAGTCGCCTAGCGCCCGCACACTCTAGGCGATGCGTTGACGGCGCCCCGGGGATGGCAAGAATAACCGTTATGGCACAGAAACAGCCCCAAAAGGCGGTTCCGAAAGGGGCCGAAGTGGTCGCCGCCTATCTCCCCGGCCTGCCCGGCAGCCCCGGGGTTTACCGGATGATCAACGGCGACGGCGATGTGCTGTACGTGGGCAAGGCCAAGAGCCTGAAAAAAAGGGTCGCCAGCTACACCAACCTGAAGCGCCAATCGACCCGCCTCCGCCGCATGATCGGCGAAACCGTAACCATGGAATTCGTCACCACCCACACCGAGGCCGAGGCCCTGCTGCTGGAAGCCAACCTGATCAAACGCTACCGGCCGCGCTATAACATCTTGCTGCGCGACGACAAGTCGTTCCCGAAAATCCGGTTGACCGGCGGCCATGAATTTCCCCAGGTACTCAAGCACCGGGGTGCCGATACGGCGAAGGGCGAATACTTCGGCCCCTTCGCATCGGCCTGGGCGGTCAACGAAACGCTCACCATCCTGCAGCGGGCGTTCTTTCTAAGAACCTGTTCCGACAGCGTTTTTTCCAGCCGCACCCGACCCTGCCTGCTGTTCCAGATCAAGCGCTGCTCAGGCCCGTGTGTCGGGCGCATCAATGAAGCGGACTACGGCCGGTTGGTCGCCGAGGCGCGCGCCTTCCTCAGGGGCGACAGCCGCAAAATCCAGACCGGCCTGGCGCGGCGCATGCAGCAGGCCAGCGACGGGCTGGATTACGAGGCCGCCGCCCTTTACCGGGACCGCATCTCGGCCCTGACCCAGATCCAGTCCCGCCAGGAAATTAATCTTGCCGGCCTTGGCGAAGCCGATGTCATGGCCGCCCATCAGGCCGGCGGCCATACCTGTGTCGAGGTATTTTTCTTTCGCGGTGGCCGCAATTTCGGCAACCGCGCCTATTTCCCCATCCATGCCAAGGACCAGGACGAGGCCCAGGTGCTGGAAGCCTTCATCGGCCAGTTTTATGACAACAAGGTGGCCCCGAAGACGGTGCTGCTCAGCCACCGGCTGGAAAACCAGTCGCTGCTCGCCGCCGCCCTGGCCGTCACCGCCGGGCGCAAGGTCGCCGTGACCTGCCCGACCCGCGGCGACAAACGTAAACTGGTCGAACACGCGCTGACCAATGCCCGCGAGGCCCTGGGGCGCCGGTTGTCGGAAAGCGCCAGCCAGCGCCGCCTGCTGGAAGGCGTGGCCGAAACCCTTGGCCTCGACGGGCCGCCGGAACGGATCGAGGTCTATGACAACAGCCATGTATCGGGCACCAACGCCATCGGCGCCATGATCGTCGCCGGCCCCGAAGGGCTGGTTAAAAACGCCTACCGCAAGTTCAACATCAAGGGCAAGGACATCACCCCGGGGGATGATTACGCCATGATGCATCAGGTCCTGACCCGGCGCTTCGCCCGCGCCCTGAAGGAAGACCCGGAACGCAAATCCGGCCAGTGGCCCGATCTGGTGCTCATCGATGGCGGCCCCGGTCAACTGGGGGTCGGACTCAAGGTGCTGGAGGAACTCGGCATCGAGGACATGACCATGGCCGGTATCGCCAAGGGCCCGGACCGCAACGCCGGGCGCGAGCGCATCCACATGGCCGGCCGCGAGCCGTTCACCCTGAAGCCCCGCGACCCGGTGCTTTATTTCCTGCAACGGCTGCGCGACGAAGCCCACCGCTTCGCCATCGGCTTTCATCGGGCCAAGCGCGGCAAGGCCATATCCAAATCGGCCCTCGATGGGGTGCCCGGCATCGGGCCGGGGCGCAAAAAGGCTTTGCTCCATCATTTTGGCTCGGCGGCTTCCGTCAAATCGGCGGGCCTTGCCGACCTTCAATCCGTCGATGGCATTAGTCACGCCACGGCCAAGAAAATCTATGACTGGTTCAACGGCTAAGGCTAAACTCCTATTATGTGGAATCTACCCAATATTCTGACCTTTTCGCGGATCGTCGCCATTCCGGTGATTGTCGGGCTGATGTTTCTGCCGCTGCCTCTCGGCAACTGGCTGGCGTTCACGGTCTACACCTACGCCTGCATCACCGATTTTTTCGACGGCTACCTGGCCCGTGCCTGGCATCAGCAATCGGCGTTCGGGCGGTTCCTTGACCCCATCGCCGACAAGCTGCTGGTCGCCGGTGTGCTGCTGATGCTGGTCGCCACCGACAGCGTCACCGGCCTCACCATCCTGCCGGCCGCCATCATCTTGTTCCGGGAAATTCTGGTCTCCGGCTTGCGCGAATTTCTGGCCGAGGTTCAGGTCCGGGTGCCGGTGACCATATTGGCCAAGTGGAAAACGGCGATCCAGATGCTGGCCCTGGGCTTCCTGGTGGTCGGCGCCGCCGGTCCCGATTTCGGCCCGGTCAGCACCGCAGAGATCGGCATCATCGGCCTGTGGGTGGCCGCCGTTCTGACCGTCGGCACCGGCTATGATTACCTGAAGGCCGGCATCAGGCACATTACCGAGAGCGATACCTGAGCCGTCATGGATATGAAAATTTTTGGCATGGTCGGGTGGAGTGGCAACGGCAAGACAACGCTGATGAAACAGCTGCTGCCGGAACTGATCAAGCGCGGCTACAAGGTGTCGACCATGAAGCACACCCATCATAGTGTCGATCTGGATCAACCGGGCAAGGATTCCTACGAGCACCGCATGGCCGGCGCCGCCGAGGTGCTGATCACATCGTCCACCCGCTGGGCCTTGATGTGCGAGTTGCGCGATGATCCGGAGCCGGACATGGACGAACTGATCGCCCGCATGACCCCGGTCGACCTGCTGCTGATCGAGGGCTTCAAGCGACACCGCCATGACAAGATAGAAATTTACCGCGCCGCTACCGGCAAATCGCTAATCGCCGACGACGAGGCCTCCATCGTCGCCGTCGCCTCCGATGTGGCGCTCGATCATCTGAAAATTCCGGTGATCGACCTGAACGACGTTGCCGCCGTCGCTGACTTCATCGTTGGCCACTGTGGGCTGGAAGGGGCGGGGCCTGATGGCGCAGCTTAAAGATGATTGTTTCGCCCATGGCGGCGCGCTGACGCCGCTTGATGTTGCCTTGCTGGCCCTGGAAGCCAAACTTGTGCCCGTCGTCGGCATCGAAACCGTGCCTCTGGCCGAGGCCCTGGGCCGCATCGCCGCCGCCGACGTGGTCGCCGGGCGCCCTGTGCCGCCCCACGATAATTCGGCGGTCGACGGCTACGCGGTTTATTTTGACGACTTAAACCCAGGTGGCGATACCCGGCTTGCGGTCACCGGGCGCATTGCCGCCGGTCATCCCCTCGGCCGCCCGGCGAAACCGGGTGAAGCGCTCAGGATTTTTACCGGCGCCCCCATGCCGGACGGCCCCGACACCATCTTCATGCAGGAAGATGTCACCCTTGATGGCGATGATGTTATTTTACCGCAAGGGTTGAAGCGGGGGGCCAACCACCGTTCCCGGGGCGAGGATGTGACCGAAGGCTCGGTCATTATTCCGGCCGGGAAAATATTGCGGCCACAGGAAATCGGCCTGGCAGCCTCGGTTGGATTGGCTTTTCTGCACGTTCACAAGCGGCTAAGGGTCGCCGTGTTCTCGACCGGCGACGAGGTCCGCGACCCGTCTGGCGAAGCGCCGGACGGCTGTATCTTCGATTCCAACCGTTTCACGGTCATGGGCCTGCTTGAACAACTGGGCGCGGCGATCACCGACCTTGGCATCCTGCCCGACGATGAAAACATTATTCGAGCGGCTCTGGAAGCCAGCTCTGCCGATCATGACCTGTTGTTCACATCCGGCGGGGTTTCCGTCGGCGATGAGGACCACGTCAAGGCGGCGGTGGAAAGTCTGGGCCAGCTCAACTTCTGGCGTCTGGCCATCAAGCCCGGTCGCCCCATCGCCCTTGGCACCATCGGCGGGGCGGCGTTCATCGGCCTGCCCGGTAACCCGGTGGCGGCCATGGTGACGTTCATACGGGTGGCCCGCCCGGTGGTGCTGTTACTGGCCGGTGCGACCGACATCACCCCCGATCTGTACCGGGTCCGGGCCGGCTTTTCCTATGATAAAAAGACCGGCCGCCGGGAATGGGTACGCTGCCGCCTGCAACGGGGCGGCGATGGCGTCCTGACCGCCCACAAGCACAGCTCCGGCGGGGCCGGGGTGCTGTCATCCATGGTCTGGGCCCATGGACTGGTTGAATTGCCCGAGGATCGGACGCATGTTGATGAAGGAGAGACGGTCGATTTTCTCCCCTTCAACGGAGTCCTGTCATGAAGATCATCTATTTCGCCTGGGTCCGCGAAAAAACCGGCACGGCTGAGGAAACCTTCGAGCGCCCGGATGGTGTCGACGATGTCGCCGCCCTGATCCAATGGCTGAAGGGCCGCGGCGAAGGCTACCAGACGGCTTTTGCCGATCCGGCCATGGTCCGCGTCGCCGTCAACCAGGAGCATGTGGGCGTGGATCACCGGCTCGCCGATGGTGACGAGGTCGCCTTCTTCCCGCCGGTGACCGGAGGATAAGATGATCCGGGTACAGACAGAAGATTTCGACTTTGCCACCGAAGTGGCGCGCCTCAGCGACGGCAACGCTTCCGTCGGCGGCGTCTGTTCCTTTGTCGGTCTGGTCCGCGATATGGCCGGCGACGAAGAAATTTCCGCCATGACCCTTGAACATTATCCCGGCATGACCGAAAAGGCGCTGGCTGGGATAGAGGCCGAGGCCCACGCCCGCTGGCCCCTGCAAGACACCCTGATTATTCACCGCTATGGCAAACTGCTGCCCGGCGAGCGCATCGTGCTGGTGGCGGCATCGTCGGCCCACCGGGACGCCGCGTTTGATGCCTGCCGGTTCCTCATCGACTGGCTGAAAACCAAGGCCCCGTTCTGGAAACTGGAAGAGGCCGGCGGCGAGGCCCGCTGGGTCGATGCCAAATCGTCCGACGATACGGCGGCGGCGCGCTGGGGCGGTGGCGGCGGCGACAAAGCAGAATAACCCGGCCCATTAAAAGGACACCAACATGACCGAAAACAATCACGACGACTGGCCGGTCAAGGCTTACAAGAACGCCGATTTCCTGAAACGCCGCGAGGCGCGCACCCTGCGCATCATGGCCGAATACCTGGAACCCGAGACCCGCTTCGAAGACCTCAAGGTCAGCGACACCATCGTCTTTTTCGGCTCCGCCCGCACCCCGTCCCGCGAGGATGCCGAGGCCGCCCTGAAAGCCGCCAAGGGCCTCAAAGGAAAGAAGGGCGGCGCCGCGGAAATCAAAAAGGCCACCCGTGATCTGGCCATGTCGCGCTATTACGAAGATTCCCGCCAACTGGCCAAGCGCCTGACCACATGGTCGAAGGGGCTGGAAAAGGGGCGGCGGCGGTTTGTGGTGTGCACCGGCGGCGGCCCCGGCGTGATGGAAGCCGCCAACCGGGGGGCGTCTGAAGCCAAGGGCCTGAACATCGGCCTCAACATCACCATTCCCCATGAACAGACGAACAATCCCTACATCTCCCGGGAACTGGCGTTCGAGTTTAATTACTTCTTCATGCGTAAATTCTGGTTTACGTACCTGGCCAAGGCGCTGATCGCCTTTCCCGGCGGCTTCGGCACCATGGATGAATTTTTTGAACTGATGACCCTGATCCAGACCCGTAAACTGGGCAAAAAAATTCCCATCGTGCTCTACGGCACCGAGTACTGGGGCGATGTGATCAACTTCGACGCCATGGTCAAGCACGGCACCATCTCGGCCAAGGACCTGAACCTGTTCAAGCGCCTGGACAGCGTCGATGAGGCGTTTGA
>JABMOQ010000022.1 GCA_013204045.1 Rhodospirillaceae bacterium
CATGGTGACGGTCTGGTCCATGTGGTGGTTAATTTTGTAGGGTTCCTCAGGTGTCAGTGTGCCCTTCTGGATACACATGTTGTTAAGCTCGGCCCGGTTATACATGTCGGTCGGCTCGTCCATCTTGAAGCCGAAGGGATTGTCAGGCGAAATCTTGTTGGCCGGGTCGCGCTCGATAACGTGTTCCGGCCTGTCGGATAACAGCGGCTCTTCCACCGGCAGCGACTTGGCCGGGACGCGTTCCATACGTTTCAGCTCTTCGTGGGAAACACCGATGCGGTCGTCCAGGGTTCGGGTCCATGTTGTGGCGGCTAGAGCCTTAACTCGCCCGATGTCATCGTCGGACATAAACTCGCCGCCAATATTGGCGTTGGCCAGAAAAGCGTAATCTTCATCCAGCCCGGCCAGCTTTTCATCGCGCTCGGTTTTCAGGGCCGCTGCGTCACCGCCGTCCAGCTGGCCCTGCAGGTATTTAATTTCGGCGTCGCGCTTCAGCACCTCGAACCGGGTGCGGATTTCGTGGATGCGGTCGTATATGGTTTCCATCTTGGTCGCCTTGTCGACAACGTATTCCGGCGTTGTTACTTTGCCACAGTCATGGAGCAGGGCGGCGATTTCCATCTCGTAGCGTTGATCATCGGTCAGATCGAAATCCGCATATAACCCTTCCTTGGAATCACAGGCCGCTTGCGACAACATCATGGCCAGAACCGGCACCCGCTGGCAGTGGCCGCCGGTATAGGGGGACTTGGCATCGATGGCGCCGGCGATCATGGCGATGAAACTGTCGAGCAGTTTTTTCTGGGCTTCGATCAGATTCTGGTTGTCGAGCGCCACGGCGGCCTGGCTGGTCAGGGCCTCGACAAGGGGCTGAAGGTTCGAGCTGAAAGCGATGACTTCGCCGGTTTCCGTGTCCTTGGCGTTCAGAAGCTGCAAAACGCCGATCACGTCACCTTCGTGATTGATCATGGGGACTGTCAGGAACGAGGTCGAGCGGTACTTGTTGGCCTTGTCGAAGGCCATGGTGCCGGTAAAGTCAAACTTGTCGGTGGCGTAGGCATCCGGGATATTGGTGGATTCGCCGGTTAATGCCACGTGGCTGGCGATGTTCTTGTGGTTGGGTTTACCGGTAATCTGGTCATGCAGTTGCACCGGCGGCAGGGTAATATCCTTACCGGTGGTGCCACCGGCATTCAGCGCAGGCAGCGTGCTGTTCAGCATGATTTCGAATTTCATGCTGTCCTTATCCGTCTTCAGATACAAGGTTCCGGCATCGGCGTGACAGATATCGCGGGCTTCCTGAAGGATGATTTCCATCAGCCTGTTGTGATCGCGTTCCGACGAGAGCGCGATACCGATATCGATCATTCGCTTGAAGCTGGTGGCGCTTCTATCGTTCATTGAGGTTTCGCTGCTTTTCGCCAAAATTAAGGAATTCCAGTGACTGAAACCGTATCCCCGATTAAGACCAAATACAACAAGTGCAGCCCTTTTCAGGTGCTTAGATGCTGTTAATACGGGCCCGAACGCGCTAAACAAAAGGTCATGAGCAAAAATAACTATAAAAGCCTGCGTGATTTCATGGCCCGGCTGGAGCGCGACGGACGGCTGGTGCGCGTTTCCGAGCCGGTTTCGACCGAGCTGGAAATGACCGAAATCCAGACCCGGCTGTTGGCAGAGGGCGGCCCCGCCGTGTTGTTCGAAAACGTCACGAGTTCAAGTGGGGATTCAAACATGCCGGTGCTGGTCAACCTGTTCGGCACCGTCGAGCGTGTCGCCTGGGGTATGGGCCGCGAGCCCGGCGAGTTGCGTCAGGTTGGCGAGATGCTGGCTTTTCTGCGTCAACCGGAACCGCCGGGTGGCTGGCGGGAAGCCATGGATATGCTGCCGCTGCTGAAATCGGTGATGTCCATGAAGCCGAAGACCACATCGTCGGCCCCGTGTCAGGAAGTAGTGCTGACCGGCGACGATATCGATTTGACCAAGCTGCCGGTACAGACCTGCTGGCCCGGCGAGCCGGCGCCTTTGATCACCTGGCCGCTGGTGGTTACAGAAGGGCCCGATGCCGGCAAGGAAGGCGGTGACAAACGCGACACGCCCAATCTTGGTATCTATCGGATGCAGGTGACGGGCAGGAACACCACCCTGATGCGTTGGCTGGCGCACCGCGGCGGGGCCCAGCAGTTCGCCCGCTGGAAAAAGGCATCAGACGAACCGATGCCGCTGGCCGCCGTTATCGGCGCCGATCCGGGCACCATCCTGGCCGCCGTCACGCCGGTTCCCGATACCCTGTCCGAATACCAGTTCGCAGGATTGCTACGCGGCGAAAAGGTATCGCTGGCCGAATGCAAAACCGTGCCGTTGAAGGTCCCGGCGGAAGCCGAGATCGTGCTTGAGGGGCATGTCTCACTGACCGAGGTAGGCAGTGAAGGGCCTTATGGCGATCATACCGGGTATTACAACTCGGTTGAGCCGTTCCCGGTGTTCACCGTGTCGGCGATCACCATGCGCAAGGATCCGATTTATCTGTCCACCTATACCGGTCGCCCCCCGGACGAGCCATCGGTGCTGGGTGAGGCCCTGAACGAGGTGTTCATCCCGCTGATGACCCAGCAGTTCCCCGAGATCGTTGATTTCTGGCTGCCCCCAGAGGCATGTTCCTACCGGGCCTGCGTGGTCTCCATCGACAAGGCCTATGCGGGCCACGCCAAGCGCATCATGATGGCGGTGTGGTCTTATCTGCGCCAGTTCATGTATACGAAGTTGGTTATTGTCGTCGATGCGGACATCAATGCCCGCGACTGGAACGATGTTATCTGGGCCATATCAACCAACGTCGATCCGGCCCGCGATGTAACCATGATCGAAAATACGCCGATAGATTATCTGGATTTTGCCTCCCCGGTCTCGGGGCTGGGCTCGAAAATGGGCATCGATGCGACGACCAAGATCGGCGGCGAAACTTCCCGCCAGTGGGGTCGCAAGATCCGCATGACCGACGACATTATTGATGAGGTGACACGCAAGTGGAAAGCCTACGGCCTGCCCGGTTCGGGCAAGCCGATCTGGAAATAAATTCCCTAATGCAGGGCGTGTGAGCCTAAATTTCTGAGCGATGTTTCCCAGCCGGTCTTTTTGTCTGCGCCTCTGTGCAGGGAAAAGGATGTTTCCCCCAATGAACAATAAGGTCGGTAGTAGGGCAGGCCTGAATCCTCGACAATGCCATCGACGCGGCTATCGAGGATGAAATTACGGCTATCCAGCGTCACCGACAACACCACTCTTTTTGTATTTTCCTTAGCATCTTCGATCCAGACGAAGCGCAACCGTTCGGCGTGGACGCCAAGGCGCCTGAGGGTCAGATGCTTGGCCAGGGCGACGTTTTCCGATCCGGCATTGCGGAAAATTTTTAAAGGCGCCGCCCACGGCAGATGCTTGCCGGGGCGGGCGATCTTTTCCATGTCGGTGGAGCTGTTGAGATAGGTATTGAGGCCGGCAATCTGACCGCGCAGGCCGAAGGACCGGAAACCATTGATGATGTCTTCGGGGATCGGCACCGCCGATGGCTTGCCGGGGTTCGGAAACAAATACTCGGGCCGCCCCAATGGGCGGGTGCGGCTGCCAAACAGGGGCGGTAGGTACTCGGGTGCGGAGGCGGCGCTATCAAGCCTGAGCCCGTCAAAGGCCATGCTGTCACACACCTGTGACGGGTCGCGGTCGGGGCCCGTCAGGCCGAAAAAGGTTGCAACCCTGCCGAGGGGTGAGTCGGTATTTGTTTTTTGCTGCATCTTCCTGGATCCTGGGTCGTTGGATTTTTCGTTGAGGCCGGGTGAGTGCCTTGGCTTTTGGTATCGCAATCCCCGTGCCAAGGGTAAGGGGCTGATTCCAAGGGTTTCTCATCACATATGTAATCACCGATGGTGGTTTTGAAGGCAGAACTTGCCGGGCAGGAACGCCTTGCCCCATGGCAGCAGTTGACGCCTTGCCCCGTGGGGCCGTAAGTTCCGCCCACTTGTAATATCCGGAAACACATCATGAGCCCCAAAAACCCCGGCCCGCCGCCGTCGCATATTCGCGAACTTGCACGCCATGCCAATGCCTGGCCGTTTGTCGAGGCGCGGGCGCTGCTGAAGCATCTTGGCGACAAGCCACCGGAAAAGGGTTACGTGCTGTTCGAAACCGGTTACGGGCCATCGGGCCTGCCGCATATAGGCACCTTCGGCGAAGTTGCCCGCACCACCATGGTGCGTCATGCCTTTCATCAAATTTCGGATATTCCGACCAAGCTGTTTGCGTTTTCCGACGACATGGACGGTTTGCGCAAGGTTCCCGACAATATTCCCGATAAGGAAAAGGTCGAACAGCACCTGGGCAAGCCACTGACATCGATTCCCGACCCGTTCGGCACCCACGAAAGTTTTGGTCACCATAACAATGCGCGGCTGCGAGCGTTCCTGGACGATTTCGGTTTCGATTATGAATTCGAGAGTTCCACCGATTATTACACGAGCGGCAAGTTCGACCCCATGCTGATGCGGGTGCTGGAAAAGTATGACGAGGTTATCAACGTGGTACTGCCGACTCTGGGCGCGGAACGCCGCGCCACCTACAGCCCGTTTCTGCCGGTGTGCGAAAAAACCGGCGTTGTTTTGCAGGTTCCGGTGATTGAACGCAATGTCGATGCCGGCACCATCGTTTATGAAATGGAAAACGGTGAAAAGATCGAGACCCCGGTCACCGGCGGCCGCTGCAAGCTGCAATGGAAAGCCGATTGGGGCATGCGCTGGGCCGGTCTTGGCGTCGATTACGAAATGTCCGGCAAGGACCTGATCGATTCGGTCAAGCTGTCGAGCCGCATCTGCCGGGTGCTTGGCTGCACTCCGCCGCTGAACCTGACCTATGAATTATTTCTCGACGATACGGGGCAGAAAATTTCCAAATCCAAAGGCAATGGCCTGGCGGTCGAGGAATGGCTACGCTACGCACCGCCGGAAAGTCTCAGTCTTTTCATGTACCAGAAACCTAAAACGGCGAAGCGGCTTTATTTCGACGTCATCCCACGCAACATTGATGATTACCTGACGCATCTGGAGAAATTCCCGGATATGGACGATGCCAAGAAACTGGACAGCCCGGTCTGGCATATACACCAGGGCCACCCGCCCCATGAAGATGCGCATATCAGCTACAATGTGCTGCTTAACCTGGCCAGCGTCTGCAACAGCGAGGACAAGGCGGTGCTATGGCACTTCATTGAACGCTATCGGCCCGGCCTGACACCGGCCAGTGCGCCGATCCTCGATAAACTGGTCGAATACGCCATCAACTATTACCGCGACTTCGTGCTGCCGGCGAAGCAGTACCGCAAGGCCAATGATATGGAAATCGAGGCGCTGCAGGACTTGGTGCAAACCCTGGAAGGGTTCAACTCGGAAACGGATGCTTCCGACATTCAGACCGAGGTCTACGAGATCGGCAAGCGCCATCCGTTTGATGACTTGAAGGCCTGGTTCAGGGTGCTCTATGAAATTTTGCTGGGCCAAAGTGAAGGTCCGCGCATGGGTTCGTTCATCGCCCTTTACGGGATTGACGAATCGGTGGCCCTGATCCGCCGCGCCATAGCTGGCGAGGACCTAAGCGCTTAAAACGCGTTATTTATCCCATTCTTTTTTCAACTGCTCGGCCTCCAGTCTTTGCGCCGGGGTCAGATGCTTGTCCAGGTCGCGCCAGAAGGCTTCCGCGTCCAGGCCACGGGTATCGGCGGCCAGCGACAGCCACATATAGGCGGAGCTGAGATCGCTTTCCATGCCCTCGCCGGTGGCGTTCATAATGCCGAGGGCATATTGGGCATCCGGGTATCCGGCATCGGCGGCCCGGCCGATCCACGATACCGCCTTTTTTAAATCATGCTCGACGCCAAGGCCCTTTCGGTAAAGGCTGCCCAAGGTGTATTGGGCCGGCGCGAATCCCTGATCCGCCGCTTGGCGCCACCACTTGACGGTCTGCTTGGGGTCGATCGCTACCCCTCGGCCATGGGCGTAAAGAAAACCCATCATGTGCTGGGCGTGGGGATCGCCTTTCAGGGCCAGGGGTCGCCATTCTTTGAGTGCCGTCGGGTAGTCGCCCTTTTCATAGGCGGTCAGGCCGTCGTTGAAATCGGCCTGGGCGATGCCGGTAATGGAAACCAACACCAGCATTAAAAGGACGGCGACGGAAAGGCGGTGGCTTACTGACTCGACCATACAATGCGCGACATCCAGTCGATGTCGGCGGTGGTTAGTTCACGGTCTTTGTGGGCCGGGTTGATGGAGGACAGGACGACCTTGTGGGCGGTTTGGCGCTTTAGAACCTTGGCCATGATTTCACCATCACGGGTTTTGACGACGATACGGTCGCCGCGGCGGATGCTGGTTTCGGGGGATACGATCACCGTATCGCCGTCGCGGTAGGCCGGTTCCATGCTGTCGCCGGAAATTTCCAGGGCATAGGCATGTGAATCGGCAATGCTTGGGAACGGAACCTCGTCCCAGGAGCCGCCGATGGGGTAACCGGCATCGTCAAAATAGCCTTCGGCGCCGGCCTGGGCCAAACCGATTAAGGGAAAATTGCGATAAATGCCGATACCCTCTCCATCGCCGACATGGGCCAGGAATTCGCCGAGGCTGGCATCGGTGGCGCGCAAAATCTTCGAAATACTTTCGGTGCTCGGCCAGCGTTGCTTGCCCTCGCTGGTTACGCGCTTCGACTTGTTGAAGGTGGTCGGGTCGAGCCCGGCGCGGCGCGCCAGACCGGACGGTGAAAAACCATGCTCCCTGGCCAGGGTGTCGATGGCCCGCCAAATGTCTGAATGTTTTAACATAGGAAGATTATCGTATATAATTATCAATCTTGCACTAGGAAATCACTGCTATTTACACCCCTTTATTAGGAATAAATAGCTTTATTTTGTTAATTGTTCCTGTTATGTTCCTTTTACAGGGAATATAAGCAAGGAAATCAACCATGCCGCGCCAACGTTTTATACCGCGCCTTCAATCTCGCAAGCAGCCGTTGCCGTTCATTGACGCCGAGGAAGCCTGGTTTTGGTACATACGCGCACAGCGCGCCCGCGACGAAGGCATCCGCTTCATGGCCGATGCATCCGATACCATGCGTCCCTGTGATCCGGACGATCTGTACCGGGCGGTGATCGGCCTTGCCCAACGCCGGGTCATCGACCGCCGGCATCTTAAAGTGCTGGCATCATTCGGGGCCCAGGACCGGTCGCCCGATGCCCGGTTACCGGAACAGCAGCAAGATCGGCGGCTGTGGGACGAGGCCATGGACAGGTTAACTACTATATTGAAATCAAAAGAAATTATCTTATGATTCGGCATCGGGCCCTGATTGTTTTCGGCGATCAAACGGACATCAAATGGCTGTTGGCATTGAAATCCGGTTACCGACATTGTTTCGTCATCATCGAGCAGGGCAGCGATTGGGTGCTCTGTAATCCATTGTCGCACAGGATCGAATTCGACATCATTCGGAATCTGGCCATGGCCGACATCGCAACTTTTTACCGGCGACGGGGATATCGTGTTGTTGAAACATTGACCGTTTCGACGCCAAAAAAATGTGCCCCCTGGGGAGTCTTTACCTGTGTCGAAGCGGTCAAGAGGGCGCTCGGGATTCATGCCCGTTGGATAGTGACCCCGTGGCAGTTTTGCCGGTATCTGGAAAATAATCATAATAAAGGAAATAATACTTGACATGGGAAGGTATCCCGGGTTAAGGTCATAATTAACGACAGGCACACGTGTGCCCAAAGCCCGCCCGGAAGTCCGTGGCGGGCTTTTTTTGACCAAACCTCAAGTCACAGGAGCCCATCATCATGGGGGGATTATTTTCCGCGCCCGCACCACCACCGCCGCCGCCATTATTGCCCATTCCCGACACCTCGGATGCAGACGCCCGTGGGCGCCGCATGGAGTCACTGGAGCGCCGCCGCCGCGGCCGCGCCGGCACCATCGCCACATCACCCAGGGGATTTCTAAAACAAAGCGACGTCTATCCGAAACGTAAATCCCTGCTGGGGGAATAGCCGTGCATGAGATGCAGGAGAACAGACAATGACACATGACACCACATCCGGCGTAAACACGCCGGGACAAATTATTACAGCCTACCGACGGGCGCTTGAGCGACGCGCCCAATGGGAGGGGCACTGGAGCGAATGTTATGATTTTGCCCTGCCACGGCGCGGCAGTGGGGTCACGGCAGGCAATCCGGGAGCCAAAAGAACCGACAAACTGTTCGATGGCACGGCACCCGATGCGGTCGAGCAACTGGCCGCTAGCCTGCTCGGTGAATTAACGCCGCCGTGGGCACGGTGGTTCGGCTTTATTGCCGGAAGCGATCTCGATGAAAATGAAAAAGAAGCGCTGGCGCCGGAACTGGAGCGCATATCGGCGGTCCTGCAATCGAATCTGGACAGGTCAAACTTCGCCGTCGAGATGCATCAGTGCTATCTAGACCTAGTTACCGCCGGGACCGCTTGCCTGCTGATGGAAGAGGCGTCGCCGGGCGAGAGCACGGCGTTTCGCTTTACCGCCGTCCCGCTATCGCAGGCAGTGCTGGAGGAAAGTGCAGACGGCAGACTGGATACGACATTCAGAAGGTCTGAGCTGTCTCGTGCTCAGGTGCTGTCTCGGTTCCCGGGTGCAATCCTGCCGGGCAAGGATGTGTCAGATGCCAATACAGAAGGTGAAAAGAAATATGCCATCATCGAAGCCGTGGCCCCGGGGGCAGACGGCTATGATTACCGGGCCGTGCTGGAATCCGGCCCATCAGGAAGCGCCGAGGCGACCACCCTGGCCGAAGGCCGGTTTCGTCATTCGCCATTTATCAATTTTCGCTGGTTGAAGGCACCGGGCGAGGTCTACGGACGTTCGCCGGTTATGAAGGCGCTGCCCGATATCAAAACCGCCAACAAGGTGGTCGAACTGATACTCAAGAACGCATCAATCGCGGTTACCGGAATCTGGCAGGCCGACGATGACGGCGTTCTCAATCCGGCCAACATCAAACTTGTTCCCGGTACCATCATTCCCAAGGCCGTCGGCTCGGCGGGCCTTACCCCGCTGCAGGCACCGGGAAGATTTGATGTCTCGGAACTGGTTCTGGAAAACCTGCGCTCTTCAATCCGCAAGGCATTACTGGCCGACAAACTGGGGCAGACCGATGCGCCAAAAATGACGGCCACGGAAGTGCTGGAAAGATCGGCGGAAATGGCCCGCCTGCTTGGCGCAACCTATGGGCGGCTGCAGTCCGAATTGTTGATGCCGCTGGTGACGCGCGCCCTGGCGATCCTGACCCGCCGCGGGGAGATTGATGAAGTTACCATCGACGGCCGTACCATAGACATTGAATACCGCTCGCCTCTGGTCATGCAGCGCTCCCGACAGGAAGCACAAAGTGTGCTGACATGGCTGCAGGCGCTTAAGGAACTGGGCCCGGAAGCCCTGGCCGTGGTCGATCAACCGGCCACCGCCCAGTGGTTGGCCCGCGCCTTTTCCGTGCCCGGTGACCTGATCCGCCAGGCGCAAGCCCTGCCCTTGGAAACCATCATCGAGGAAGCCGCTGGATTATTGTCCGGCGGCGATCCCGCGCCGGCCGAGGCCCCAGCAGAGGAGGCCGCCAATGGCGCCGTATAAAAAAGGCTGGGCCTGGTTCGGGTTAGACGAATCCGCCACCGCCAATAACGATAGTGCCGCCACCGACAAGGACCTGGCTCAATGCTTTGCCCGCTGTTTCCGTGACCGCGATGGTGAACGGGTAACCCGGCACCTGAAAGCCATGACCATGGAACAGGCGCTTGGCCCTGGCGCTCCGGACACCGTGCTCCGTCACCTGGAGGGCCAGCGTCAGCTGGTCGCCCACATCCTCGCCCTGATTGAACGGGGCCGGGGAAATTCATCGACTTGAACAAATATTTTTTAAGGAGGAAAACAAATGACAGATATAGCGAGCGAAACCACAAACACCCCCCTGGCCGATACCCCGAAAAATCGTCCAGAAGATGTTCCGGAAAAATTCTGGGATGGGGAAACCGGCTCGGTGCGCGTCAACGCCATGTCTAAATCCTACAGCGAGCTCGAGCGCAAGCTGGGCGGCATAGAGGGCGGCGGTGTCCCCGATGGGCCGGACGACTACCAGATCACCTTAGACGGCAAGCCCATGGAAACCGACAAGGATGTGAACACCCGCCTGTATGCAGCAGGCCTTACCCACAAACAGGCGCAGACGGTCTACGAGTTGGCCCACGAAAAAATGCAGCCCATGCTGACTGAATTGGCAACCAATCTTGAAAGCGAGGCCCAGAACCGCCGACTGGCCAGTCATTTTGGCGGCAAGGAAAAATGGCAAACCGTATCACGGCAATTATCCACCTGGGGTCGGGCCAACCTTTCCGACGATGTGTTCGATGCCCTATCGGGCACCTACGAAGGGGTGATCAGCATCCACCGGATGATGGAAAGCCGCGAGCCGGGAATATCCAAGAATGCAACCCAAGTGGATGGGCTGACCGAAAAGGCGCTCAAGGAATTGATGAACGATCCGCGCTACTGGCGTGATCGGGACCCGGCGACAGTTGAAAAGGTCCGTCAGGGGTTCAAGGCACTGTTTCCGGAACAGCCGTAAAGACAGGGGTAGAGCGCTTCTCCCTCTCGGCGCTCCCCCTTATCGGGGCGGCGGCATCCGGATGCCGTCGCCTCACTTTTTTTAATTCATTTATTCCGCCAACGGACAACCCGTTTCGGGCCCGATGGTTCCCGCGTTTCCCTTTCGGCGGCCCACCTTATTTCACAGAGGCCATAACCGGAACTTGCAGAAGCGCATCCAAACCCCAACTTCAACTTTCATAAGGAGAATGACCAATGTCGACAACTGTCGATCAGTCGTTCGTCAAGCACTTCCAGGCCGAAGTCCATGTGCAGTATCAGCGCATGGGCTCCAAGCTCAGGAACACCGTGCGCACCAAGGACAGTATTGTAGGATCTTCGACCACCTTCCAGAAGATCGGCAAGGGTACTGCCTCGACCAAAGCGCGCCACGGCAAAGTGCCGGTGATGAACGTCGACCATACGCCGGTCGAATGCGCACTCTACGACTATTATGCCGGTGACTGGGTCGATCAGCTCGATGAGCTGAAGACCAACGTCAACGAGCAGTTGGTCGTGGCCCGCGCTGGCGCTTACGCGCTTGGCCGTAAAACCGACGAGTTGATTATCTCTCAGTTCGATACATCAACCAACTACGCCGGCGCCGGCACCGACGGCCTGACCAAGGCCAAGGCGCTGACAGCGTTCGAGATGCTCGGCGATGCCGATGTCCCCGACGACGGTGAACGTTACGCCATCGTCGGCTGGAAGCAGTGGAGCGATCTTCTGGGTATCCAGGAGTTCGCCAACGCCGATTACGTCGGCGACGATGTGCTTCCGTGGAAAGGCAGCCAGGCCAAACGCTGGCTTGGGGCGTTGTGGATTCCCCACTCCGGCCTGACCAAGACCACGGGCGTTCGTTACTGCTACTGGTATCACAAGTCGGCCATCGGCCACGGAATTGGTTCCGAGGTCAAGTCCGACGTCACCTGGCACGGCGATCGGGCCGCGCATTTTGTCAATAACTCGATGAGTCAGGGCTCAGTACTGGTCGACGCTTCCGGCGTCGTATCTGTGCGTTGCCTCGAAGCTTAAGGCAAAGGAGAATCAAAACATGGCTTTTCAATCAAAAGACCTTAGCGTTCTTGCCTACGCCAATGGCTTCACGCTCTGGCACTACACCACCGTTGACATCGCCACCGATGTGGACACGGCCGGATACTTTAACGCCGCCGCCTATATGGTGCGCGTCGGCGATATGGTCATGGCCAACGCCGACACCGACGGAACGCCCCAATCGGGCATTCTGTTGGTCAACGCCAACGCAGCCGGCATCGTCGATGTCGCCGACCTGACGGCTGTCGGGGCTGTCGATACCGACTAGGTATCGCAACGATTAAAGGGCGGCGATAACTTTGGTGTTTAAGCACCCGGGCCGCCGCCCTTTGTTCCCGAGATTATTTAGGAAATAACAGCATGCTTGCTATCACTCAGCCCATAGGCCGCACGGCCAAGAACCGGAAAGACGATGTTCGCAGGATCGAAGCCCTGTTGGAGCGATTGGGCCATCTGGACACCAAGCCGACCGACGGTGCGACCGGCTACTTCGGTACCCGACTTGAAGACGCCATTAAAGGTTTCCAGAAAGACAACGGCCTCATGACCGATGGCCGCATCAATGCCGATGGCGAGACCATAAAGGCCTTGGGCCAAACCCTACAAGGCATGGGCCGGGGTGGCGACACGCTGCTCGCCCACCTAACGCCGGAAGAGGCCTGGCTGCTTGATCAGATTACCGACGGCGGCTCCGTCAATCCGAAGACCGGGCTGCTGGAATTCTGGACTCCATCCAGCAATATCGGACGGACCGGAAAGATTGCCCGCGACAGGGCAGCTGAAGGCGACGGAGGTAGGAATGCCCGCGAGCGCGAACAACGCGCCGTCTACAAGGATGTCATGTCGCGCAAGGCCAAGGAGAAAGCCCGGGAAACACGGGAAACACGGGAAGCGGAAACCCAGGAGGCCGAGGCCCGCGAACGCGCCGCCCATCAGGTTGAGTTGGCTGAGCTGGCGAAGAATGCCCGCCAGCGTGAGATGCGGGCGACCATGCAGAGTCTGGCCGAAGATACGGAACGCGCCCGCCGTGCGCGGGCTCTAGCGAATGCCGACGAAGACGCTGGCCTCACGAGAAACCTGTTGGCAAAAGCGCCCAAGCGCAAAGAAGCTCCTTACGCTTTCGAGGATGACCGCGCCACAAATCAGGCGCGCCAAGTGCAGAAGGCCCGAGCCAAGGCTAAAGCCGCTGAAATTGAGCAAGCCAAGAGTATTGCGGGTCAATCAGTCAATGATCCTTATAGCATCGAAGATCGCCGAGCCTTGATTGATGCCGGTTATGCTCCGGCAAGTGCCCTTGAGATAGCCAAGCTTGGCCCAAAGGAAATACAATACATGATGAACATGGCGCGGGAAGAGCAGGAAGACCGGAAAAGCTGGGCGGTTAAGTTACTCAAATTGACGTCGGGAAAACTGCCGAGGAAGAAACTTTCGCCACCAACTCACATGGCGGGAGGAAGAAGAAAATAAATGCTATGCTAAATGTTCTAATCTATACGCTTGCAGATAGTCTATTAACGCCATCAATTCTTGTATGGAAGGCAACAAGTTGAAGACGGATCAAAAACAAAAAACCGCCATTGACCTGATAATGCCTGTGGGTGCCATACTCCTGATTTCTGCTTTGGGCGTGTGGATTAGGGTATACGCGGAGACGTCGGAAGAATGGATACTAGTAGATTATTCATTCAGGACTGTTGAGTTGGCTCTCATCGCATTTATTCCCTATCTGCGAGAATGTGTCAAAGGGTCCTTCGGCGCAATGAAGCAAAATTATGAGCCCTTTCCCTTGTTCCTGCTTCGCATCGGAAGCGCTATTGTATTGGCTATATTTTTGATGGAGTTGTCCGAGTATTGGATTAGGCAACCTCTGCAGGAAGTGATTCCGAATACACGACTGGACTTCTATCCCGTTTTTGATGATGCCGTGCTGTATTGGGTTGATATGACATTTGGGTTGGCGCTGGTAGCGGTTTCTGAGGAATTTATCTTTAGGAGCGTGTTGAAGGAATTCATCGGACGTTTTACGAACAATGTTATTGTTATCGTTATCATCTCATCAATTATTTTTGGCATGATCCATTGGGCCCATGGGATGCCGAACGTAGTAGACAATATATTCGTTGGTGTAATCTTTATGGGTCTGTACATAAAGACACGTTCCATCATTCCACCCATCATTGCCCATTATCTGACTAACGTCTGGTATTTCGTATGATTTCAAGGTCAAGGCGATCGGGCCGCCGCCCTTTTTTCCCGAGCTTTTTAGGAAATAACAGCACGCTTGCCATCACTCAGCCCATAGGCCGTATGGCAAAAAATTAATCTTGCGATGTTCACGAGATTGAAGAGGTGCTGGCGCGATTAGGCGATCTGGTTTTAAGGTCCGATATTCAGTGCGTTGAGGTGCCAAAAAGGTAGGATTTCAATAAAATATCCGATTGGATAACTTATTGTAATTAAATAGTTTTATCATACTTAACTTATAATTAATTAACCTAACCCCGCACCGGCGGGGTTTTTTCGTTTTCGACCCCCAAACCCCCAACTTAAAAGGAGACCCGAGATGGCCCTCAGTTCCATCGCCCTCAGCTCGCGCGCCTTGCTGAAAATCGGCGCTACCAGCATCGCATCCTTCGACGAAGGCACGGCGGAAGCCGAAATCGCCGGCAACCTGTACGGCCATGTGCGCGATGCGCTGCTGTCGGCCCATCCATGGAGCTTCGCCAGTGGCCAGATGACTCTGGCCCAGCTCAGCGATACCCCGGTTGCCGATTATCAATATGCCTATCAACTGCCGGCCGATTTTCTGCGCGCCCTGTCGGTTGGTTCCGGCGGCCGTGGTCGTGGTGCCGATTACCGTATCGCCGAGCGGCGCCTGCACACTGATGAGCCGGAAATCGTGCTGTCTTATATTTTCCGACCCGACGAACAGGAATTTCCGCCGTTCTTCGATCAGGCGCTGATTACACGGCTGGCCGCAGAATTCTGCATCCCGCTGACCGAAAGCACCAGTCGCTCCGAGGTTCTGCACCGGTTGGCGGAAAACGAATTCAAGCGGGCAAAAAATATCGACGCGCAACAGGACACGCCAGGCCGCGTTGAAGACTTCACGCTGATCGGAGTACGCAGCTAATGGCACGCATAAGCACCCTTAAAACCAACTTCACTGCCGGCGAGATTTCGCCCAACCTGCTCGGGCGCGGTGATCTTGCGGCCTATGAAAACGGCGCCCTGAAATTGCGCAACGTGTTCATTCACCCGACAGGCGGTATCAGCCGCCGTTCGGGCCTGCGCTATATTGACACGGCCCGGGGCTTGGGCCGACTGGTCGCCTTCGAGTTCAATGCCGAGCAGGTTTATCTGCTGGTGTTTACGGGCCTGCATGTGGATGTCTACCGAAATGGCGCTCTGGTTGCCGACTTTGTCGTTCCGTGGACGGAGGCCCAAATAGCAAGCCTGAGCTGGACCCAAAGCGCCGATACCCTGTTGGTGGTTCATCCGGATGTGACGCCCAAGAAAATTACCCGCACGTCCGATACGGCGTGGACAATCGCCGACTGGTCCTATTACGAAAAAGATGGCCGCATTCACCAGCCCCATCACAAGTTCGTTGATGATGCCGTTACCCTGACGCCCAGCGCTACAACAGGCAGTATAACGCTGACCGCTTCGGCCAATGTATTCGTCTCGGCACATGTTGGCGGACGTTTCAGAATCACCGATAAGGAAATCGAGATCACCGCCGTATCTACCGCTACCTCGGCGACGGCGACGGTCAAGGAAACCCTGACCTCGACAGCGGCAACGACGGATTGGGAAGAGCAATCATTTTCATCTCATCACGGTTGGCCGGCATCGGTGTGTTTTCACCAGGACCGAACCGTCATCGGCGGGGCGCGCGATTTGCCAAACCGCTTGTGGATGTCGCGTTCGGCGGATCTGTTCAACTTCGATCTGGGCACCGGCCTCGACGACGAAGGAATCGAATTCGCGATCCTTTCCGATCAGGTCAATGCCGTGCGCGCCGTATTCTCAGGCAGGCATTTGCAGGTATTTACATCGGGCGCCGAATGGATGGTCACCGGAAGCCCCCTGACGCCAGGCAGCATGGAGTTGCACCGTCAGACACAAATCGGCTCGCCGGTCGACCGAACGGTACCCCCCAGAAGCGTTGATGGCGCAACGTTATTCGTTCCCAGAAGTGGGGCAGAGTTGCGGGAATTCCTGTTTGCAGATGTGGAACAGGCCTATCAGGCAACGGACCTTGGTATGCTTGCGCATCATTTGCTGGAGCCTGCGGTCGATCAGGATTTTGATAAGACCGGACGCTTGTTCCACATGGCCTTGAATACCGGCAAGCTGGCGACGGTAACAGTTTACCGGGCCGAAAAGGTCACCGCATGGACGATTCAGGAATCCAATGGCTTGTTTAAATCCGTCGCTATCGTCGGCGATGAAACCTACGTACTCGTGTCGCGCGCGGGTGGCGTTTATATCGAAACTTTCGACAATACGCTTAATGTGGATTCCGGACTGACCGGAACGGATTCACTTGCAAAAACCACATGGTCGGGCATGGGTCATCTGGAAGGTGAAACCGTCAAAATTCTCGCCGATGGTGCCGTCGTTGCCGACAAGGTCGTCGCGGCAGGCAGCATAACACTGGATCAGGCCGCCAATAATATTGAGGTTGGCCTCGGTTATACCCATGCGGTCGAGCCCTTACCGCCGTCCATAGGGACGGGAGGCCCTATTCGCCCTGTCGCAATTACTTTCCGACTAGCTGAAACGTCGGCGCTGCGTCTCGATACCGGGCGCGGGTTTCAGGAAGTTCCGTTCAAGCGCTTCGGGTCCGGGGCGCTGGATACCGCGCCGCAACCGTTTACCGGTGACAGGACGGTCCGCGCACTTGGCTGGCGCCGTGATGTTACCGCCCCGCTGTGGCGTATCGAGCAGGACACGCCGTTGGATTTTTCGCTGCTGTCGGTAGCGACGGAAATGTCGACTAACGGCTGAAATATTTCATTTGAAAAAGGAGAACCGCCATGGGTGGTTTTGAGACGGTAGCGATGGCTGCCCTGCAGGTGGCCAGCAGCCACCAGCAATCGAAGGCCCGGCAACGGGCGATTACCGCAAACCAGCAATCCCAGACGCAACAAATTAAACAAGCCCAGGCCATTCGCGAACGCGACCAGCGCGATCAACTACGCCGTGGACTGGCGAGCAGGCGTGCGCGTTTTGGGGCGCAAGGGCTGGCGGCGAACGGTGGTTCCGCCGCCGCCCTGCTCAACGGTCTGGCCGAAGAGGCCGAAACCTCGATTCGCGACAGACGCGGACTCGATGAGCTTCGCCTTGGCAGTATTGCCGGCACTTCTTCACAGAAGCGGCGGGCAAACCTGCTCGATTACAACATGCGCACCGGAATTCAAGGGTACGGCGCAATCAAGGATCTTGCCGGCAAGCTCCGGCTTCTCGAACGATAACAGGAAACAATCATGGCAGATCATATTCAAATAGGGGATATCAGTCCCCGCATTCAATACACAGGCGATGGCACGCAAACGGTTTTTACCTATCCGTTTCCCATCTTTAAAGATGCTGACATCGAAGCCTATGAAGGCTCAAACCTGAAGGTCTTGACGACCGATTACACGGTATCGGGCGCCGGAACATCGACGGGCGGTACCGTCATTTTTGTGGTCGCGCCTATCAATGGTGCCACAGTGACACTTCGCCGCAACATCGCCATCGCCCGCACATCGGATTTTCAGGAATCGGGCGAGTTCCGCGCCAAGGTCATCAATGATGAGCTGGATACGCTGACCGCCGGGTTGCAGCAAGTAGAAACCGATGTTGGTCGTGCGCTTACGCTTTCCCCGATTGACAGTGCCAACTCGACAAGCCTGCCGGACAAGGCATCGCGGTCGTCAAAGGTGCTCGGCTTCGATGTCAACGGCGACCCGGTTGCTTCGACCAAAAATATGTCTGACCTCGAAACCGAGGCTGACGCCGCTGCGGCCTCGGCTACTGCCGCAGCCGGATCGTCGGCTACGGCTTCGACAAGTGCCGCCAATGCTGCGACATCTGAAACCAACGCCGGGACATCGGAAACGAATGCGGCGGCGTCGGAGCTAGCGGCGGCGGCAAGCGCGGCGATGGGGCTTTATAAGCAAATCCAGGTCAAGTCCGCCGCCTATACGGTTGTCGTCGGCGATGAAGGCGATCTGATCAAGGTTGACGCCAGCGGCGGCGCGGTCACGATCACGTTGGACACCCTGGCGACCATTGGCGTCGATTTCAGATGTGCGATTGCCAAGTCCGACGCCACCGCAAACGCCGTCACGGTTCAGCGATCATCGACGGACACGATCAACGGGACAACCTCTATCACCCTGACTGACCAATACGAACTTTGGGATTTTGTCGGCGATACGTCCACCGGGCTTTGGCTTGGTATCAATGCCAGCACCGCTGGTATCTCCGGCGGCAATGGCATCGACAAGACCGGCGGTGTTGTGTCGGTTGATCTTGATGCCGATCCTGGACTTGAGTTCAACGCCGGGAAACTCCGCACCAAGGTTGACGGAACCAGCCTCGAAAGGGTCGCCGGGGGGCTTGGCGTCAAGGCGCTTGGTGTTGGCACGGCGGAACTGGCCGATGATGCTGTCACCCTCGCCAAGATCGCGGCGGGAACCGATGGCGAATTGATTACATGGGATGCCGCTGGTAATCCCGCTGTCGTTGCTACCGGAACCGCTGCTCAGGTTTTAACCTCCAACGGTGCAGGCGCGGCCCCGACATTTCAGGCGGCTGGTGGGGCATGGAATTTAATTGGTACGGCCATTGCTTCCGCTAGTCCTGACCTTACCGTTACAGGATTGGATTTCATAACGTACCGTAAATTCGTAGTTATCGGAACAGACCTTAAACCGGCCACCGATGATGTGATCGGCTATATCCGCCTTGGTGATAGTGTTGGGGTTGATAGCGGCGCGTCTGATTACTGCACTTGGGGCATCTGGCAAAGCGAAACTATGAGTTCCGCTTACGGAACAGCATACGCCCGCGCCCAATATAAATCAGGTAACAACCTGTCGCATATCAAAACCACAGAATACGGTGCGACTCACGGCGTAGGCAATGCCGCTGGCGAATTTATGCATATGGAATTTAGTATTCTAGGCGGAGAAGGGAACAACTTCCCGTCAGTGCATGGG